>JBKGHI010000363.1:0-7002 GCA_046520405.1 Myxococcus sp. 1LA | reverse complement strand
GTCTCCGGGACGCGGGCAGCGCGTCCGCGTCCAGCAGCCGCCGCGCCACGCCGTCCCGCGCCGCCTTCAGACGCGCCGTGTTCTGCGCCGAGGGGAAGCGCCGGTTGGGGTTCTGCGGCACGGCCAGCAGCGTGGCAATCTCCGCCGGGCTCAGGTGCGCCGCCGTGTGGCCGAAGTACGCGAGCGCGGCCGCCTCCACGCCCTCCACGTTGCGCCCGTACGGGACGAACTGGAGGTAGGCCGCGAGCACCTCCTGCTTGGACAGCCGCACCTCCAACTGCAACGCCCGGAAGGACTCGATGACCTTCGACGGGAAGGTGCGGGGCCGCGGCTCCAGCACGCGGACCAGTTGCATCGTCAGGGTGGAGGCGCCCGACACCCGCCGCCCCGTGGACAGGTTGCGCGCCGCCGCGCGCAGCACCGCCAGCGGGTCCACGCCTGGGTGGCGGAAGAAGCGCTTGTCCTCCAGGGCCAGCAGCGCCAGGACGTAGTCGGGGTCCACGCGCTCCGGCTGCGTGGGGATGCGCCAGCGCTCATCCGGGGCGAGGAACACGTGGGCTGGCGTGCCGTCCCGGTACTCCATCACCACCGACGCGGGCGCCTGGAGGCGGGCCGGCAGCGGCACCTGCCACGCCGCCACCCACGCGGCGACGAGGAGGACCAGCGCGCCCACGCCAAGGGGCAACAGCTTGCGGGTGATTCGACGGGCACGACTCATGAGACGGTGAATCCCTGGCATATGCTACGCGCAATGAACGCCCTTGAAGTCGACGCCATCCTGACGTCCATCCTCGACGACCGGCGGCTGACGCCCACCGAGCGGCAGGCGTTGCAGGCCGTCCTGGCGGAGCGGCGAGCGGGCGAGGCCCTGCTCACCCTCTTCCGCTCCCGCGCCTTCGCCCTGGCGCGCGCGTCCATGACGGACGCCCGCTCCCGGGAGGTCATCTCCTGGCTGGAGGAGACGGTGCAGGCGCTGCACGCGCCCGAGCCCGAGCCGACGTCGCGCATGGAGGCGCACTTCTCCCCGGGCGAGGGGCCGCTCAACGCCATCCTCCAGCAAATCCAGACGGCGCGCGGTTCCATTGACGTCTGCGTCTTCACGGTGACGGATGACCGCATCACCCGCGCGCTGCTGGAGGCGCACCGGCGCGGGGTGCGGCTGCGGATGGTGAGTGACGATGACAAGGCCATGGACCCGGGCTCCGACATGGAGCGGCTGAGCGACGCCGGCATCCCCGTCCGCCTGGACAGGACGTCCGCCCACATGCACCACAAGTTCGCCGTGTTCGACCGGCTGCGGCTCATCACGGGCAGCTACAACTGGACGCGCTCGGCGGCGGAGTACAACCACGAGAACGTCCTGGTATCCGACGACGCGCGGCTGGTGCAGCCCTTCAGCCGCGCGTTCGACGCGCTGTGGGAGACGCTCGGCTAGGAGCGCCTCCCCTCGCCGCGCGCTACAGCAGGTTGTCCTTCCACGGCCCGGACACCTGAATCGTCCGGCCCGGCTCACGCGCCCACAGGCGCGGGTCATACATGGCCTCGGCCTCCGCGGACGGCAGCGTGAAGGCACCCGCCGTCACCGCGCGCACCGCGTAGACGACCTTCTTGGACTCGCGAGGCCCCAGGCTGCCGAAGACCTCCATCCGGTCATCGCGGATGTTCACGTAGTCCGCGGACCACAGCGACGCGGGGTCCACCCAGTCGGCGGAGCCGCCCCGGCCCAGGCGCGCGTTCTCGATTTCCCACCCCGCCGGCAGCCGGTCCACCAGGGCGATGTTCTGCACGCGCTCCGCCGTGGTGTTGCGAATCTCCAGCTCCACGTAGACGAGGTCCGCCAGCGCCACCGGGGCCTGCCCCATGTTCAGCGCCGTGCCATCCAGCTTCCGCCAGGTGCGGGTGAGTGACAGGCCCTCGCCGCCGGTGCGCGGCTTGCTGTCGGTGCGCACGCCCTCGCTGCTGAGCACGAGGTACAGCTTCCCCTCGTCCTTGGTGGCCACCTCCAGTTGGAGGCCCTGCCGCTCGCTGGCCCGGGCCAGGGCCCACGTCCTGTCGGACGTGCGTGACGCCTTGTCCTGCACCGGCGTCATCACCTTGCCGTCCGCCTTCAGCACCGGCGCGGAGAACTCCGAGGACATCCCCTGGAGCCGCTTGCCCAGGCCGGTGATGCCCCACACCAGCTCCTGCGTCGTGTACCAGCCACTGGAGTGCGCCTGGAGCGACTCCGCCACCATGCGCGCCAGCGGCTCGCCCGCCGCGTCCTTGCCGAACAGGTCCTGGAAGGTGCTCAGCATGAAGCCGCGCCGGCGCCGGTCCGAATAGAAGGACCAGTCGTTCTTCCGCACGTCGGTGATGGGCGACAAGTCGGGGTTGCGCAGCTCCTTCTCGTAGCGGCGGTCACCCGCCAGCCACAGCGCGGCCTTCAGCATGTAGTCGCGCTCCTCCTCCTCGCCGGTGAGCGCCTTCTGCTTCGCCCGCTCCGCCAGCGCGTCCACCATCTTCTGCATGCGCGCCTTGCGGCCCTTGCCGGCCGAGGACAGGACGTAGTGCATGTAGGCCTCGGCGCTCTCACTGTTCCCGTGGGTGCGGGCCTCCTGGCGCTCGAACTTGTTCAGCTCGTTGGACATCCAGGTGAGGGCGTCGTTCAGCCGGTCCTGCGGCACGGGGTACTTCAGCTTCTGCGCGTCCAGCAGCATGTGCGTGGCGTACGCCGAGCCCCAGTCCACCGGCTCGGTGGAGCCCGGCCAGTAGCCGAAGCCGCCGGACGGCGTCTGCATGGACAGGACGCGGTTGATGCCCGCCAGCGCCATGTCGCCCACGGACACGCCCTGGGTCAGCGTGGGGTCCACGTCGTTCACCAGCTCGGACACGTACAGCAACGGGCGGGTGGAGGACGTCGTCTGCTCCACGCAGCCGTAGGGGTACTGCACCAGGTACGAGAGGTGCTGGAGCGAGCGCGCGTACGGGTTGGCCGTCACCCACACCGTGGAGCGCTCCGTCGTGGGCACCCAGCCCTGGAGGTACTGCGCCAGGTCCGTGGTCCCCTGCGCCAGCTCAATCTGCTGCACCCGGCGCTCGCGCGGGCCGGCCGGAGACAGCGGCACGTCCAGCGACTCGCGCGAGGTGTAGCCGCCGCCCTCCACCGTCACCGACAGCCGCGCCGCGCCCACCGCCTGCACCGCGCGGGCCTGGAAGACGAAGGTGTGGGACTTTCCGTCCTCCACCCGCGCCGTGCCCTCGCTCTTGCCCAGGAGCTGGAGCGGCGAGCTGGCCTGCGCGGGCATCACCAGCCCCGGCACCGGCAGCGACTCCGCGTTGAGCGTCACCTTCACGTCCTGCGCCTTGCCGGACAGGTTGGTGACGAAGACGGGCACCTGGATTTCGTCGTGCTGCGTGAGGAAGCGGGGCAGCGTCGTCTGGAGCACCAGCGGGTCGCGCACCAGCACCTGGGCGCTGGCGCGGCCGATGCGCTGCGGGCCCGCCGTCACCGCCATCACCCGCACCGCGCCGCGGTACTGGGGCAGCTTGAAGGGCACGCGCAGCTTGCCGTTGGTGGGCACCGGCACCACGCCGCTCCACAGCGCCACCGGCTTGACGGGCTGCACGCGGCCTTCCGCGCCGCCTTCGCCGTCACCACCGGTGGAGCGGGACGCGCCGCCCGGGGGCATCAGCAAGGTCCAGCCCAGCGTCTCGTAGGTCTCCACGCCCAGCGCCCGCTTGGCGAAGAGCTGCTTCTGCGGGTCCGGGCTCTGGAAGCGCGTGAGGGAGAGGATGCCCTCGTCCACCACGGCCACCGTGGCGAAGGTGGGCCCCTCCTGCGGGCCCAGCTCCAAATCCACCGTAAGGGTGTCGTTGGAGCGCACCTCCTTGGGCACGTTCAGTGTCACCGACTGCGTGTACTCCACCGGCTCCAGCGTGACGCTGCCCACGCCGAAGGCGCGGTCCGGCATGAAGGCCTCGGCGGACTCCAGGTGCGGGTCCTTCACCAGGAAGGTGCTCACGTACACGTTGGGCGCGAACGCGGACGGCGTGAAGCTCCACGTCACCTCGCCGGGCTCCACCGCCACCCAGTCGGACGCGAGCACGCGGTCCGTCTCCGCGGTGAAGAGCATGCGGCCCTTGTACGGCGCCTTCACCTTCACGGTGATGGCCTGCCCCACGCGCCCCTTCCCCGGCAGCGCCAGGTCCAGCGAGGCGGGCTTGAGCGGACGCGGCGTCTGGTCCACGCGCGAGCCCTCGCCCCACCAGTAGTAGCGGCCCTCCCCTTCCAGCTCCAGGTCCGTCTGGGCCCCACCCGAGCGCACGCGCACGATGTAGCCCGCGGAGTCCCCGCCCGGCGTCACGTCCAGCGAGAAGCGGCCGTCCTTCACCGCCACCTTGGAGCTGCCCTCGCGCACCGGCCGCAGGTAGCGCTGGTAGCGCTCATAGCCTTCGTTCTCGTCGTAGAAGGAGCCGTACTCCTCCTCCAGGCGCAGGTACTCCACCTCCACGGACCTGGGCGCCTTGTCCGCGGCCGTGACGAGCTTCCCGTCCCAGTCCACCACCACGCCCTTCACCGTGAAGGGCTTGCCCGCCGACACCTTCCGCGTGCTGCCCTGGAGGCCCACGTAGTAGGCCTCCGGGTGAACGGGCACCGACACGCGCCCCACCGTGGAGCGGCCGCTGCCGGACTCGAAGACGCTGGCCAGCGCGCTCAGCTCGCCGCGCCGCGCAGGGCCCCCATGGCGCCCTGGGCCGGGCACCGGAGCACCGCCTGCCCCTTCGCGTCCAGCGCGCCCTGCACCAGGCCCAGCGTGACGGGGCGAGGCTCGCTGCCGTCCTGGCGCCACAGGCCGTAGGCGTACTGCGCGTTCTCCTTCGGCTTGAACGCGGACGGGACCAGCCGGCACGCCACCTCCACCTTGCTGCCCTCCGCCGAGCCGCCGAAGAGGTATGCCGCCTCCACGCCCACCGGAATCTCCTCCCCCTGGAGGTAGCCGGCCTGCTCGGTGCGCGCCTCCACCTTCATGCGCTCCGGGACGAACTCCTCCACGCTGACGACGTAGAGGGCCACCTCGCGGTCGGCGACCTTCAGCGTCACGCGGTAGCTGCCCGTGTCCTGGAAGGCCTCGAAGGGCAGGTCCAGCGACACCAGGCCCGCCTCGTTCGTCTTCAGCGCCACCTTCTTCAACTCGCGCTCGCGCGGATCCACCACCACCAGCTCCACCGGCATGCCCGCCGGCGGCGCCTTGTCATCCTGGCCGCGCAGCACCGCGGCGATGTGCGCGGTGTCGCCGGGACGGTACACGCCCCGATCCGACCACATCGACGCGCGGTAGGGCTTCTCGCCCCGGTAGGGCTCGCCCTGCACGTCCGCGTTGGCAATCTCCGTCTTCAGCTCGCTGTACTTGAGGTACGTCATCTCCTCGCCGTCGCGGGCGATGAGCGCGAAGGGCGCGCTGTCGTCCACGCCGGGCGCGGGGACCTTGAGCCGGCAGCCGTCCGCCGCCACCGTGGTGCAGCGGGCCACCACCTCGCCGCTCTTCTTCACCAGCGACACCTCGACGCCCGACAGCGGGTCGGTGCTCTCGATGCCCAGCGCCCACACCCACACTTCACCGGCGCCGTTGGACCCGGGCTCGGCCTCTCCGCGCTTGGCCACCAGGCTCAGGTTGGTGAGGAGGATGCGGCTGGCCGCGGCGTGGTGTGAGCTCCTCGCGGTGATTTCCACCAGGCCCTTCGTGTTCGCGGGCACCAGGCTGGCCACGTCCACGTAGGTGGTGACCAGCGTGTCCGGCGTGGACTTGAGGGCCAGCGTCCGCTTCGCCACCACGTTGGAGGTGCGCTCGTTCGCCTGCTCGCGGTGGTCGTCGCTCATCCAGAAGACGAGGTTCTCCGGCGGCACGTTGCGGACGGTGAGCTCCACCGAGTCCAGGTTGAGGTGCTGCAGCGGCAGGTTGCGCCACGCGGTGCGCGGCAGGTAGCGGCCGCTGGTCCCGAAGGAGACCTGCGGGGCGCGCGCGGGCACGGCGAAGGCCTCCTCGTAGGTGGCCAGCAGCGCGCCGCCGCCCACCGACGTGGTGCCCGCGTCGATGCGCATGGCGTAGGAGCCGCGCTTGAAGTCACCGAAGATGCGGAAGCCGCGGCGCGACGGCGCGACGGAGACCTTGACGGCCGGCGTCAGGTGGATGGACTCCGCGGCGACGCCGTCATCCAGCGTGCAGCCCTTGTTGCGGTGGTCCCAGTAGTACGGGTCGTACCCTTCCGTCTCGCGCGGAGACGGCGGCTCGGCGCCGTCCACGTCCCGGCAGCTCACCTCGATGTAGTAGCCGGTGCTGCCCTGCTCCACGGACGCGCGGGTGATGTCCAGCCGCTTGCCGGCGCGCAGCTCGAAGGCGCTCTTCGCCGCGGGGGCCGTCACCTTCGCCTGCGACACGGCGGGCAGTCCCGCCTGGAGGCTGAAGTCCACCGTGCGGCCCTGCTTGAGCAGCCCGCTGGTCAACTGCGCGCCGGCGGTGTTGCGCTGGGTGGGCAGGGTGCGCCACTTCACGTCCACGGACTGGCTTCCCACGCGGAAGCTCGCCCGCGATCGCACCGCGGCGATGTCCACGGGGCCGGAGAAGACGGCCTCCACCTCCACGCGGCCCTTCGCCGTGTCGAGCTGACGCGGCACCAGGCGGACGAACTGGAAGGGCGGCGTGGTGAACGCGTGCGACCAGTCCCCTGCCGCGGGCGGCTTCACCACGCCCGAGTCCAGCCCCACCGACGCCACCGACACGGTGTACTTCGTGTCGAAGGCGAAGCCCGCGCCGGACGGCTTGAAGGTCAACGTGGACAGCGAGGACCAGGAGAGGCTGCCCGGCACGTCCGGGGTGATGGTGACGACGGTGTCCTTCAACACCGAGCCGTCGTTGGGGCGCACCTCCCGGGGGAACTCGATGACGACTTCCTGGGGCAGCGTGTCGCCGGTGGAGACCGCCCGGACGACGGGGGCCAGCGCCTCGGGCGAGGGCGGCGCGGGCG
>JBKGHI010000362.1:0-7019 GCA_046520405.1 Myxococcus sp. 1LA | reverse complement strand
GGAACGCGGCGTCCATCACGGCCACCGCGTTGCGCGGGCGGAGTTCGAGCGCGGAGACGGCCATGGGCTAGCTCGCCGCCACCTGGGCCACCAGGAGGATGCCCCCCCAGACGAGCGCCATGCCCACGAGCGCCAGCACCACGTTGACGGCGGACCACTCGCGGCGCTCGCCCGGGCCCTCCAGCGCCTTGAGGCGCTGGGCCAGACAGCTCGCGCAGCGGTTGATGCCCTCAAACTGCGTGGTGCATTCCCGGCAGATGACACGCCGGCACTCCACGCAGACGCCGAGGCCGGCGCGCTCCGGGTGGTAGTGGCAGCGGCCCGAGCCCTGAATCATGCCGCCACCTTAACGCACACCCGGGCCCGCCGTACCACTCCCGAAAGAGGGCCTACAGCTCGTCGAGGAACTCGTCGTTGTACGTGTAGCGCGACAGCCGCTTCACGAGCGCCTCCATGGCCTCCACCGGCTTCACGGAGAAGAGCATCTGCCGCAGCTTCTTCACCTTCTCGTACTCGCGCAGGGTGAAGAGCTTCTCCTCCTTGCGGGTGCCGGACTGGGCGATGTTGACGGCCGGGAAGACGCGCTTCTCCGCCAGGAGGCGGTCCAGGGTGACTTCGGAGTTACCCGTGCCCTTGAACTCCTCGAAGATGACTTCGTCCATGCGGCTGCCGGTGTCGATGAGCGCGGTGCCGATGATGGTCAGCGTGCCGGCCTCCTCCGTCGCGCGGGCGGCGCCGAAGAGGCGCTTGGGGCGCTCCAGGGCGCGGCTGTCCACGCCGCCGGTCATGGTGCGGCCGGAGTTGTCCACCTCCTTGTTGAAGGCGCGGGCCAGGCGGGTAATCGAGTCCAGGAGGACGACCACGTCCTTGCCGGACTCCACCAGCCGGCGCGCGCGCTCCATGGCCAGCTCCGCCACCTTGAGGTGGTCCGCGGTGGGGCGGTCGGAGCTGGAGGCCAGGACCTCCGCCTTGATGCCCCGCCGCATGTCCGTCACTTCTTCCGGGCGCTCGTCGATGAGCACCACCATGACGTGGCACTCCGGGTGGTTGGAGAGGATGGCCTGGGCGATGCGCTGGAGCATGATCGTCTTGCCCGTCTTCGGCGGGGCGACGATGAGCGCGCGCTGCCCCTTGCCAATGGGCGAGATGAGGTCCAGCACCCGGGTCACCATCTCCTTGTGCCCGTTCTCCAGCTTGAGCCGCTCGGTGGGGTCCACCGACGTCAGGTCCGCGAAGTGCGGCAGCCGCGGCGCGCCCTCCAGCGGCCGGCCGTCCACGGTGTCCACCTTCTGGATGACGCCCTTGTTGCCGCGCATCTGCGCGAAGGCGGTGACGTACTGGCCCTGCCGCAGCCGCAGCTTCTGGACCAGGTTCTTGGGCAGCTCCGGGTCGTCCGGCGCCGCCAGCAGGTTGCGCTTCAACTGTCGCAGGAAGGCGTTGGGGCCCTTGGCCTCCGTGTCCAGCACGCCCTCCACCGGCGACAGGTTCGACTGCTGCGAGGCCTGCTGCCCGCCGCCGTGCTGCGCGTGGCGCGGGTGGTGCTGCTGGCCGCCCCCGTGGCCAGGCTGCTGCTGTGACTGTTGTTGCTGCGGTTGCTGTTGCTGCTGGGCCTGCCGCTGCCGGTACTGCTCCAGCTCCTGCGGCGTGAGGAACACCTGGACCTGCTGGCCGTCCGGCCCCGGCTGCATGCGGTAGGCTTGGCCATCCGGGGTGAAGTGGACCTGCGCGCCACGACGGCGGCGGCGGCGGCGGCGACGGCGCCCTCCCGCCTGTCCGGGCTGCCCGGAGCCTCCCTGCGCGCCACCCGCGCCAGAATCGCCGTCATCGGGCCCCTCGTCGTCGCCCTCGTCGCCGCCGTCGTCGTCCGGCTCGGGCGGCGCGACGGCGCGGGCGGCGGGAACAGGGGGGGCATCACGTGGGTCGCGGTTATCGGGGTTTTCGCTCATGAGAGTTCCAGACTGTGTGCGCCCCGGGCGGCCGCTCCACGAGGAGGGCGGGGACGCAAGGTGACTCAGGCCGTGGGACAGGAAGCGGACGCGGGGCCGTGAGACGAGCAGGCCGAACCGCCGGTTCCTGGAGCACCCTGGCGGCAGAAGCCGACCGGGGTACAGGGATAACAGTAACAGAGGCCGGGGACGGCGCCGCCGCTTTTTTCGCGCGGTGTCGTCCGCCGGACCTCACCCCTTGCTTCCGGGGCCGCCTCGCGGGCCTTCAGCGGACGGTGAGCTGGAAGAGCATCATCGCCTTCAAGCCCGGCTGGAGCAATGTCAGGTTGAGCCCGGCCGAGCGAGCCAGCGCCAGCAGGGACTCGGGCAGGGCGGGCTCCTGCCGGGGCAGCAGCGACAGGGCCGCGCGCACCCCGGGCTCGCCGCCCAGCGCGGAGAAGAAGCCCCGTGCCTCGCCCATGACGACCAGGTCCAGCTCCTCGTCCGGGGGGATGCCCGCGCGCAGCCGCGCGGCGTCCACGGCGTCCAGCAGACCGCCCAGCTTGTCGACCAGCCCCCGGGCCAGCGCGTCCTGGCCGCTCCACACCCGGCCTCGGGCGACCTCGTCCACCTTCGTCTTGTCCATCTTCCGGCGCAGCGCGACCTCGGTGATGAAGCTGTCATAGGAGGCGTCCGCCCAGGCCTGGGCCGCGTCCTGCTCCTCCGGCGTCCACGGGCGCCACGGGTCCAGGATGTCCGCCAGCGGCGCGCGGGTGAGGCTCTGTTGGTGGACACCCAGCAGGCCGCCCAGCAGCCCCTCGAGTGCTGGCTTGATGTAGAAGACGCCGATGCTGCCCGTCAGCGTGGTGGGCAGGGCGAACACCTCGTGCGCGCCAATGGCGGCGTAATAGCCGCCGGACGCGGCGTAGTCGCCCATCGAGGCGATGACGGGCTTGTGCTTCGCCGCCTCCAACACGGCCTCGTACATCAGGTGGGACGCCAGCACCTCGCCGCCGCCCGAGTCCACGCGCACCACGATGGCCGCCACGCTCGGGTCCGACTGGGCCTGCTCCAGCGCGCGAAGCACCGTCTCCGCGCCCGCCAGCCGGCTGAAGCCCAGCGGGTCCTCGCGGCTGCGGCCGCCGATGATGTCGCCCAGCACCGGCACCACGGCGATGCGGCGCCGGCGGCCCCAGCGGTTGTCGCGCTCGTCGCGCGGCGCGTACGTGGTGCTGAAGCGCCCGCCCGGAATCAGCTCCGCCACCTTCTTGTCCAGGTCCGCCGTGGCGATGATGCCGTCCATCAGCCCCAGCTCCACGGCGCGCTTCGGGTGAGGCAGGCCCAGGGCCCACAGCTCGCGCAGCCGCTCCACGGGCACCTTGCGGCCTTCCTGCACGGCCTTCTCGTAGAGGGCCACCTCGGTGTCCAGGTAGGCGTTGGTGGACTCCAGGGCCGCGTCGCTGGGCTCGCTGCGGGAGAGCTGCTCGGGGGCCGTCTTGAAGCGGCCCACTCGCGCCACGTCCCAGTGCACGCCCAGCTTCTCCATCGTCCCGCCGTAGTTCTGCAGGTGCAGGGCCAGGCCGTTGATGTAGAGAATCGACTCCTGCAGCGCGTAGACGCGGTCCGCCGCCGAGGCGACGAAGTAGCCCAGGTCGTCCGTGGACAGCACCACCGCCATCACCCGCTTGCCGGACGCGCGCAGCCGCAGCAGGGCCTGGCGCAGCTCCTCCGCCTTGCCCAGCCCACCCCGGGCAGGCTCTCCAGCTTCAACACCACGCCCGCCAGCCGGTCGTCCTGCGTGGCCAAATCCAACCACCGCGTCAGCCGCAGGTACGGGTCCGCCTCGCTGACGCCCAGCCAGGAGAGGACGGGGCTGGTGCCGCCGCTCAGGACGTCATTCAAATCGAGCATCGTCACCACGCCGCGGCGCGGCGCGATGGAGCGGTACGTCTCCGACGACAGGCGCACCGCCATCAGGTGGTTCAGCCCCGCGTTCGTCCCGCCCGCCGCGTAGGTGAGGCCCAGGTGCGAGGTGTCCACCGTGGCGGCCACCTGGAGCGCGATGGGCACGCCCGAGGCGAAGCCGTGTGACACGCCCGCGCCCAGGCGGAGACCCGGAATCACCTCCGCGTTGAGGGTGTAGGTGGCCTGTCCCTGGCGGAAGCCGCCCTCCGAGAAGAGCCAGTCCACGCCCAGCGTGTAGCGCTCATCCAGGGGCCGCACGCCCACGCCCAGGTTGTACTGCCGCTTCAGCGCCAGCGTGCCCTCGGTGGGGGCGTTGACGTCGCGCACCACCGCGCCCAGCGACAGCGCCCGCAGGGGCCGCGCGGTGAGGCCCACGTCGAAGGTGTCCAGCGCGCCGATGTCCCGGTTGGACGAGCCGTAGGAGTGCCACGAGCCGCCCAGTTGCAGCGTGCGCGTGCCCAGGGAGAGGCCCAGGGTCGTGCGGCGGTAGTCCGGCTCCGCCCGCCCGCGAATCCACTCCATGGAGCCGCCCAGGCCCAGGCCCAGGAACCGCGTGGCCAGGAAGACGCCGTCTCCCAGGCCGTCATGCACGAGGTTGCGCTCGTGCAGGTAGAAGAGTTGGCTGCCGTTGACGAAGCCCAGGCCGGCGGGGTTGAGCGACAGGGCCGTGGCCTCGTCCACCAGCGCGGCGCCCGTGGGCGGCAGCGCCAGGCCTCGGGAGGGCAGGGCGGGCTGGCTGATGACGCTCGTCTGGGCGAGCGCGAGGCTGGGGAGGAGCAGGAGGGCGAGCAGGCGCATACGCCCCGGGACTCTAGGCATCAGCCGTCCCGGGACAAGCGCCGTGCGTCACCAGTCCTCGGTTCCGGACACACCGTCGAGCGGGTCCCCGTCGTCCTTCTTCTTTTCCTGCGCCTTTCCCTTGCCGCCGCGGTCCTCTGAGGACCAGTCCTCCATGCCGCCGCGGTTGTCCAAGGGGTCCCGGCTCCTGGAAACCTTCTCGCCGATGCTGTTGACCAGGTGGTTCACCACCCGCTCCATCTCCTGCTTCAGCTGGCCGAACTCGTCGCCCTGGACGGACATGCGCCGCCCCGCCATCCGCTGGCCGGTGCGCCCGTCGTAGTAGCCCAGCGTCAGCTCGGTGCCTTCTCCGTTGGCGCGCAGCGTGCCCACCATCACCCGGTCCAGTCCCAGCGACTGGGCCATGGCCGCCACGCCGGAGGCCTTCTCGCCGGCGCGGTTCACCTCGCCCGCCACCCGGTCCAACTGCTTGTCGTAGGCCTTGTACGAGGAGGTGGGCACCAGGTTGGCGGTGACTTCGGCGTCGTCGGTGGCCACCTCCATGATTTGTCCGTACTGGCGGAAGCCCGGGCGCTCCACGCGCAGCAGGTGCTTGCCAATGGGCAGCGCGGGCAGCGTCACCGGCGTGAAGCCCACGGCCTCGCCGTCCACGAACACGCGCGCGCCCGCGGGCCGCGAGTTCACGGTGGCGGTGCCGCGCAGCTTGGACGTGCGGCTGGTGGCCACCTGCACGCGCAGGGAGATGAACTCGCGCGTGAAGCGCTTGGGGGACAGCTCGTGGGTGGGCGCCAGCGCAATCAGGTCGATGAGCGCCAGCTTCGCCTCCTCCACCTCGCCGCGCAGGTGGAGCACGGCGGCGTACAGCGCCAGCGCGTCACACAGCGGCGAGCACGCGCGCATGGCGCCCGCGGCCCCCTGCAGCTCCTTCAGGGTGGCGCGGACCTTGCGCTCCGCCTCGTCGTACTCCTTCTTGTCGAAGGCGGCGAGGCTCTCCGAGTAGCCCTTGCGCCCGCGCTCCAGCGAGGCCCGCGCCTCCGGGTCCTCGGGCATGCCGAACAAGTCTTCCGACTTGCGCACCGTCATGCCGGCGAAGTGGGCGAGGGCGTCGTTCATGTAGCCCTCCATCTGCACGCTGGAGGCCTCGGACGCCGCGTCCATGGACACCAGGAGGGTGCTGACGCGGCGCGCCTGGGGCTGGGCCGCGAGGGCCAGCGCGGGAAGGAGGGCGGCGAGGGCGAGGGCTTTCATGGGGTGACCTTGGAAACAGGCGACGCGAGAGGCGGGGCGGGCATTCAACGCGCGAACCCGCCTCAGAATCCGATTCCACCAGAAACGGGGTTGAAGGGGCGGCCCTTGTCCTGGGAAGTCGCCACGAAGACGGCGCCGGCCGTCACCGCCGCCGCGCCGCCGACCACCGCCCAGAACCACGGGCGCTTGATGAGGGTGGAGAACGAGTTGCCGCTCTCCGCCACGCGAGGCAGCGTGACGCCGTTGACGAAGGCGCGCACCTGCTCCGCCGCCGCGTCCGGGCCGTTCTTCTTCGCGCCCGGCACCAGGGAGATTTCCACCCCGCGCAGCCGCGCGTTGGAGCGCAAATCCCACGCCTGGAGCTCCGCCTGGAGATGGCCCTTCTCCCCGCGCGACACCGCCGTCAACACCACGTAGCGGGCGTTGAGCCGCTCACCAATGGCGCGCGCCTCGGGGGGCGGCGTGTCCCGTTCGAAGGCCTGCTCGGTGCTGGCGTGGATGGCCGCGTCACGCACGGCGGACAGGCCCGGGGTGGGCTCCAGCGTCGCCTTCACCTCGGTGCTCTTGGCGGACGCCACGTCGGTGTACTGCGAGAAGGCCGAGTAGCCGGGCAGGGACACCACCACGGGGTGCTGGCCGGCGGGGACCTCCACGCCCTTGAGAGGAGTGAGGCCCAGCTCCTTGCCGCGCAGGACGACGCTCGCGCCCGCGGGCTTGGACTCCACCACCAGCGTGCCGGCCGGGCGCGCCGTCACCTCGGCGCGGGCCTGGTCGTAGGACTTGAGCACGTCCTGACCGAAGAGGGCGGCGTCGGGCGCCGTGGACGGCTCCGCCACCACCGCGCGCTTGAACGCGTCCAGGGCGCCAGCGGAGTCACCGTTGAGCATCCGCGAGGCGCCCAGGAACTGGTACGTCCGCGCCAGCCGCTCCGGGCTCAGCTCCGCCGGGTGCTGGGTATAGGCCTCCGCCGCGGCGCGGAACTTCGCCTCGGCGGCCTCGGGGTCCAGGTTGTCGTAGTCCGACCGGCCCTGCTCGAACAGCGTGTCCGCGCGCGTCAGCGACGCCGGCGGGGGCGGCGGGAAG
>JBKGHI010000361.1:0-7085 GCA_046520405.1 Myxococcus sp. 1LA | reverse complement strand
CCCTCCCCGCCGAGCGGCTGCAGGACGAGGCGCTGCGCCTGCGCCCGGAGCTGGAGGGCCTGCGGGCGCGGCTGGGCGGAGGCGAGGCCGCCGTCCAGCTCGCGAAGCGGGACTACTACCCGGACCTCATGGTGATGGGGGAGTACAACTCCATGTGGATGGACACGCCCCACCAGTTCATGGCGGGCGTCACCGTCAACATCCCCCTCGACTTCGGAAAGCGGAAGGCCGCCGTGCGCGCGGCGGAGGCGGGCCTGAAGCGCCTGCGCCGGGAGGAGGAGCAGCTCATCGACGACATCCGCGTCGAGGTGGAGCAGGCCCGCTCGCGCGCCGAGGAGACGCGCCGCGTGGTGGCGCTCTTCCAGGAGCGGATGGTCCCCGCGGCGAAGGACCAGGTGGCCGCCGCCCGCGCGGGCTTCGAGAGCGGCAAGAACAGCTTCCAGGTCCTCATTGAAGCGGAGCGCAACCTGCGCCGCGTGGAGCTGCGTGAACAGACGGCCCTGGCGGACGTGCAGCGCCGCCGGGCGGAGTTGGACCGTGCCCTGGGCCATACCCCGGGCCTGCCCCGGAACGGAGAGACGCGATGAGCCCCTCGAATCGCCGCCGCATCGCGCCCTGGATGGGATTGCTGGCGCTCGCCGTGCTCGTCGCCGTGGCCTGGAAGCCACTGGCGGCCTGGTTCTCCGGCGCCACGTCGCACACCGGCACCGCGCCCGCCACGCATGACGCCCACGGTGGCGCGGGCATGCCCCTGCCCGACGCCGCCTTGGAGTACACGCGCGCGGCCTTTGAAGCCTACGAAGCCACGCGGGCCCTGCTCGCACAGGACGCCATGGAAGGACTGGCGGCCCGGGCCGGGGAGCTGAAAAACGCACTCCAGCAGGCCGCCGAGGCCACGCCGGGTGACGGCACGCCCCTGACGGTCTGGCTCCAGCAGGGCGCGGACGCCGCGTCCCACCTGGCCTCGGCGAAGGACGCCGAGGCGGCGCGCCCGCACTTCGCGCGCGTGAGCGAGGCGCTCATCTCCCTGGCGACCGCCGACCCGCGGCTGCAGGAAGGCTGGCACGTCTTCGAATGCCCCATGGTGGACGGGGTGAACCAGTGGCTCCAGCGCGAGCCGAAGCTGGAGAACCCCTACATGGGCCGGCGCATGCTGGCGTGTGGCACTCCCAGCGAGTGGCGCGCGGCCACGCCCACGGGCGCGCACGGTGAAGGCGACATCGCGCACTACACCTGCCCCATGCACCCGTCCGTGAAGCAGCACGGCCCGGGCGCGTGCCCCATCTGCGGCATGGACCTGACGCCCGTCAGCCGCGCCGAGCTGGAGAGCGGCATCATCCGGGTGGACGACCTGCGGCGGCAGCGCATCGGCGTGAAGACGGCGCCGGTGACGGAGGCTCCCATGGACCTGTCCCTGCGCGCCCTGGGCCGCGTCACCTTCGACGAGAAGTCGCTGGTGGACGTCACCCTCAAGCTGGACGGCTACATCCACGAGCTGCGCGTCAACGCCACGGGCGAGCCGGTGAAGAAGGGCGACGTCCTCTTCACCCTCTACAGCCCGGAGCTCTACGCCGCGCAGCAGGAGTACCTGCTGGCGCGCCAGAGCCAGAGCGCGGCCAACGCGTCGCTGGTGGGCGCGGCGCGCAAGCGGCTGGAGCTGTGGGGCCTGTCCTCGGCGCAAATCGAGCGCGTCGCCCAGCGGGGCCAGCCGGTGGAGAACATGCCCTTCCTGGCGCCCGCCAGCGGCTACGTGCTGGAGAAGAACGTGGTGGAGGGCGCGGCGGTGAAGGCCGGTGAGCGCCTGTTCCGCATCGCCCCGCTGGCGAAGGTGTGGGTGGAGGCGGACGTGTACGAGCAGGACCTGGCGCGCGTGAAGCCGGGCCAGCCCGTGGAGGTCACCCTGCCCTACCTGCCCGGGAAGAAGTACGCGGGCCGCGTCGGCTACGTGTACCCGTCCCTGCAAGGCGCCACGCGCACCGGGCGCATCCGCATCGAGCTGCCCAACCCGGAGCTGGAGCTGAAGCCGGACATGTACGCGGACGTCCGCTTCGTCCTGCAGGGTGGCGCGCGCCTCCAGATTCCCGACTCGGCCGTCATCTACACCGGCCCGCGCCGGCTGGTGTTCGTGGACCTGGGCGAGGGACGGCTGCGGCCCCAGGAGGTGAAGCTCGGCCTCAAGGGCAACGGCACCTACGAGGTGACGGAGGGCCTGTCAGCCGGGGACGTCGTCGTCACCAGCGGCAACTTCCTCATCGCGGCGGAGAGCCGCATCCGCTCCGCCACGGACTCCTTCGGAGGCAGCCATGCAGCCCACTGAGAACGGTGGACAGGGGTTCATCGGCCGCCTCATCGGCGCGTGCGCGCGCAACCCGTTCCTCACCCTTCTCCTGGTGGGCGGCCTGGCGGCGTGGGCCGTCCACGCGATTCGCGGCACCAGGCTGGACGCGATTCCGGACCTGTCCGACACACAGGTCATCGTCTTCACCGAGTGGATGGGGCGCGGGCCGGACCTGGTCGAGGACCAGATTACCTACCCCATCTCCTCGTCCCTGCTGTCGGCGCCGAAGGTGAAGGCCGTGCGCGGCCAGTCCATGTTCGGCATGTCCTTCGTCTACGTCATCTTCGAGGACGGCACGGACATGTACTGGGCGCGCAGCCGCGTGCTCGAATACATGGAGACGGCGCGCGGACGCCTGCCCGCGGGCGTGACACCCACGCTGGGGCCGGACGCCACCGGCGTGGGCTGGGTGTTCGAATACGCGCTCGTGGACGAGAGCGGCAAGCACTCCCTGGCGGACCTGCGCGGCCTCCAGGACTGGAACGTGCGCTACGCGCTGTCCAGCGTGCCCGGCGTGGCGGAAGTGGCCAGCGTGGGCGGCATCGTGAAGCAGTACCAGGTGCAGGTGGACCCGAACCAGTTGCGCGCCTACGGCGTGACGCTGGGCGAGGTGACGCGCGCCATCCGCGAGTCCAACGAGGACGTGGGCGGCCGGGTGATGGAGATTGCCGGCCATGAGCACGTCATCCGCGGACGCGGCTACATCCGCTCGCCCCAGGACATTGAGACCATCCCGCTGAAGGTGAGCGAGGACGGCACGCCGGTGCTGGTGCGCAACGTGGCCATGGTGAGCCTGGGGCCGGACATCCGCCGGGGCGTGGCGGAGCTGGACGGCAAGGGCGAGGTGGCCGGCGGCATCGTCGTCATGCGCTACGGGGAGAACGCGCTGTCCGTCATCGAGGCGGTGAAGGAGCGCCTGGAGGAGGTGCGCGCGGGCCTGCCGGAGGGCGTGGAGCTGGTCGTCACCTATGACCGCTCCGGGCTCATCGAGGAGTCCATCAGCACGCTCAGCCGCGCGCTGGTGGAGGAGATGCTGGTGGTCAGCCTCATCATCTTCCTCTTCCTGATGCACGCGCGCAGCGCGCTGGTCACCATCCTCACGCTGCCCGTGGCGGTGCTGCTCGCCTTCATCCCCATGTACTACCAGGGGCTCACCGCCAACATCATGAGCCTGGGCGGCATCATCGTCGCCATTGGCGCCATGGTGGACGCCTCCATCATCATCGTGGAGAACATCCACAAGAAGCTGGAGGCGTGGGAGGCGGAAGGGCGCCCCGGCGAGCGGCGCGAGGTCATCATCGCCGCGATGCAGGAGGTGGGCCCCTCCATCTTTGGCACGCTGCTGGTGCTCACCGTCGCCTTCCTCCCCGTCTTCACGCTGGAGGCCGCCGAGGGTCGGCTCTTCAAGCCGCTGGCGTACACCAAGACGTACTCCATGGGCTTCGCCGCGGTGCTGGCGGTGACGCTGACGCCCGCGCTGGCGGTGCTCTTCATCCGCGGGCGCATCCGCCGGGAGGATGAGAACCCCATCAACCGCTGGCTGGTGGCGCTCTACATGCCGGTGGTGCGCTTCGTGGTGCGGCACGCGAAGGCGGTGGTGGCGCTGTCCGTGGTGGCCATGGCGCTGACGGTGCCGGCCTTCCTGCGGCTGGGCCACGAGTTCATGCCGCCGCTCAACGAGGGCGCCATCCTCTACATGCCCACGTCACCGCCGGGCATGTCCATCACCGAGGCCACGCGCATCCTCCAGTCCATGGACGCGCAGCTCAAGCGCATCCCGGAGGTGGTCAGCGTCTTCGGCAAGGCGGGCCGCGCGGAGACGCCCACGGACCCGGCGCCCCTGTCCATGTTCGAGACGACGGTGGTGCTCAAGCCCAAGTCCGAGTGGCGCAAGGGCCTGACGTGGGAAGCCCTGCTCGCGGAGATGGACGACATGCTCCAGTACCCGGGCATGCCCAACATCTTCTGGATGCCCATCCAGACGCGCACGGAGATGCTGGCCACCGGCATCCGCAGCCCGCTGGGCATCCAGGTGTTCGGAGACAACCTGGACACGCTGGAGCAGACCGCCGTCGCCATTGAGAAGGCCGTGGCCCAGGTGCCCGGCACGCGTAGCGCGTTCGCGGACCGCTCCACCGGCGGCTTCTACGTGGACATCGAGGTGAAGCGGGAGGAGGCCGCGCGCCTGGGCCTGGGCGTGAGGGACGTCAACGAGGTGGTGATGGGCGCCATCGGCGGGGAGAACGTCTCCCAGACGGTGGAGGGCCGCGAGCGCTACCCCATCAACGTGCGCTACGCGCGGGAGTACCGCGACAGCCCGGAGCTGCTGAAGGAGGTGCTGGTCCCCACGCCGGGCGGCGCGCAGGTGCCGCTCACCCAGGTGGCGGACGTGCGCTTCGTGCAGGGCCCGCCCATGATTCGCAGCGAGGGCGGCAAGCTCGTCACCTACGTCTTCGTGGACACGGAGCGGCCCATCGCGGACTACGTGAAGGACGCGAAGGCGGCGGTGGCGCGCGAGGTGAAGACGCCCCCCGGCGTGCGCGTGGAGTGGAGCGGCCAGTTCAAGTACTTCGAGCGCGCCACCGAGAAGCTCCAGGTGGTGATTCCCGTCACCCTGCTCCTGGTGTGCCTGCTGCTCTACTTCAGCACCAAGTCCGTGGTGGAGACGGGCATCGTCCTGCTCGCGGTGCCCTTCAGCCTGATTGGCGCGGTGTGGCTGCTGTACCTGCTCGACTACAACATGAGCATCGCCGTGTGGGTGGGGCTCATCGCCCTGGCCGGGCTGGACGCGGAGACGGGCGTGGTGATGCTGCTCTACCTCACGCTGGCCCATAAAAAGGCGGACCAGGAGGGACGGCTGCGCTCCATGGCCGACCTGACGGAGACCATCGTCGATGGCGCGGCGCGTCGTATCCGTCCCAAGCTGATGACGGTGATGACGGACATGATCGGCCTGCTGCCCGTGCTGTGGAGCACCGGCACGGGCGCGGACGTGATGAAGCGCATCGCCGCGCCGCTCGTGGGCGGCCTTGTGACGTCGTTTTTACTCGAGCTGACCGTGTATCCGGCCATCTTCGCCCTCTGGAAGCGGCGCCATCTTCCCCAGGAGCAGCCCGAAGAAGGCGCGGGTGAGCCACCGCTGCCCGCAAAACCACAAACAGCCTGAAAAAGTGCAACTTGGCTGCACTCGGACAGTCCTGTTTGACCCCGGGAGTTACGCAACTCCCGGGGATTCGGCGCCGATAATCCGGGCGGATTCACGCCGCATCCAACCCCTCCCCCTGGATTCCTCATGCGTCTGCCCTCCCTCTCCTCCGTGTTCCGCGCCAACCCGGCGCAGGCGTCCCGCACCACTGCCGCCGCCGCCGCGGTCTCCGCTCCGCCCGCGGGACTGCGCAAGGGAGACACGGGTCCGAAGGTGAAGCAGCTCCAGGACGCGCTGGTGAAGGTGGGCTACCTGACGCGGGCGCAGGTGAACACCGGCCCCGGCACCTTCGGTCCGCAGACGGAAACGGCGGTGAAGAAGTTCCAGGCGGACAACAAGCTGCCCACCACCGGCTACTACGGCGACCTCACGCACGCGGCGCTGAAGAAGGCGCTGGGCTCCAGCGGCCCCGGCCCCACGACGCCCACCACGCCGGGCGGCACGTTCACCAAGCCCGCGGTCATCAACGCGCCCTCGCCGAACCAGAACTCGCGCGGCGGGACGAAGATTGACACCATCGTCATGCACCACACCGCGACCAACAATGGCGCGGGGGACCTGTCGTGGATGCGCAATCCGCAGAGCAAGGTGTCCGCGCACTACATGGTGGACCGCGACGGCAAGATTTATCAGCTCGTCGGTGACGACAAGCGCGCCTGGCACGCGGGCAAGGGCGAGCTGCACGGCGTGCCCTCGGACATCAACAGCCGCTCCATCGGCATCGAAATCGTCAACGACGGCAGCGGCAAGACGCCCTTCACCGAGGCGCAGTACAAGTCGCTCACCCAGCTCACCGGCTACCTGAAGCAGCAGCACAACATCCCGCTGAAGAACATCGTGGGCCACGCGGACGTGGCGGTCCCCAAGGGCCGCAAGAACGACCCGGCGCCCAACTTCGACTGGAGCCGGCTGCGCCAGGGCATCTCCTGACAGTCACCCACCCTGGAATGCGAGGAGGCTCGCTCCGTGTGAGCCCCTCGCACGCATTGCATTGGGAAACGTGGTAGAAGGCCGCCAGCGTGCTTCGAATCTGGCTCCTCGTCTGCCTGTTCCTGTTCGCCCCGGGCCTGGGGGGCTTGATGCCCACCCTCACCGGCGCGGTGGGTGAGGTCTGCACGCAGAGCTGCCCGGACGATGACGACCAGGGCCAGTGCGCCCCGGACTGCATCGACTGCACCTGCTGTGGCCACGTGCGCTCCGTGGCCGCGCATGCCCCGCCGCCTCCCTTCGTGCTGCTCGTGTCGCGGCCCTTGCGCGTCGCCTACGAGAAGGCCGAACCGCCGTCCGCCGACGTGGGTGACATCCTCCACGTCCCCATACTCCCCCTCGCGTAGGTCGCGTCCGCCGTCTCGTTCGCTCGCGTCCGCCAGGACGGGCGTGCCCGCGTGTCATGCGGGACACGCCCATCCCGCCGCACGCCTCCCTTTCGCGAGGTCCTCGCCGTGCCCCTTCCATCCGCGGTGGCAGCCCTTGGGCTCGCCGCCGCCCTCCTCCTGCCCGCGTGTCGCCGCGGCCCAGCCGGACTCCGCTGAGCCCGCGCTG
>JBKGHI010000360.1:0-7199 GCA_046520405.1 Myxococcus sp. 1LA | reverse complement strand
GCTGGTGGCGGCACCTGAGTACGGCGGGGGCGCGGCGTCAGTCGCGCCCCCGTTGCTTTCTAGGATTCGTCGTCTAGGGACTCTAGATACGTGTTCAGAATTTCCTGGTAGAGCGGCACCACTTCGACGGTGAGCACGTCGTGAAGTAGCTGGCGAGCGCCATCCAGGTCCCCGGCATCCCGACACCGCACGACTGCGGTAATGGTGCGCGTCAGGCGCCGTGACCCCTTGCTGATTCGGTTTGATATCTCTTCGAGGAGCTGTAGCGCGTCGGCATCCGACGCGAGGGCACGCGTGGCATCCGCATCACTGATTGCAACTTCTCTTGCCGAACGAAGGAGGAGTTCGCGCACGTCGTCAGTCAGGGAGAGCGGCTGTCCTTCGCGAAGTACGCGCCGAGCAAGCGCCCGGATTGGGTTCC
Source organism: Myxococcus sp. 1LA (assembly GCA_046520405.1). Classification (GTDB taxonomy): domain Bacteria; phylum Myxococcota; class Myxococcia; order Myxococcales; family Myxococcaceae; genus Myxococcus. The sequence goes on along the minus strand of JBKGHI010000360.1, from coordinate 6,778 downwards.
AGTCGAGCGGTTCGGACATGCCCTATCTCCTCTTCTTGTTCTTGCGCGGCTTGCACATATCGGCAGGCCACTCGTGTTGGCCTTCGCAGTAACGGAAGCAGGCGTAGCAATCGCCTTCCCACACGGGATTCTTCTCGTCTCGACACTGGACGTAGGTTTCTTTGCACTCCTCCTTCCACCCCTCGGCATCGTCCTCCTCTTCTGCCTTCTCGTTCGCTCGCTTCATGGCGGCATCCATGGTCCCCACGTAAGCGGCGGCCTCGGCTGCCGTGAGGCCGCACGCTTCGGGTACTCCTGGGTTGCGCTGAACGCAGCACGAGACGGTGTCAGTGCAGGACGCCAGCGCGTAGGCGTCACGGCGCCCCATGTCGCGGCGGCTGGCGGTGCCCGTGGCGCTGCTGGAGCAACCCAGCATGAGGGTGGTCAGGATGCACATCAGGAAAGTTATGGTCTTCCGCTTTCGCATGTTGGGCCGGAAAAACACGAATCCGCCCCATGCGTCTATCACCCTGGATGGGTAGTCGGCAGGGGTAGACTGACCCCTCGGTTTCTACGTAGCGATTGTCTGGCATGCCGCCCGCAATGCGTCCCTCCCGGGCGGTATTTACCGCCCCGAGTTGACGGCTGAGTCCCAAGCGAGCAAGGCTGTTGACCAAGATAGGGGTTTCGTGCTGCGCGCCAATGCAGCACGAGGCCGCGACACGTTGCGGGTGGGCAGACCCGGAACGTGTTAGGAAGGCGTTCGGCCTACGTCCACCCTTGGCGGGGTGGCGCTGGTCATGGGAGGCCCCCGTTACACCCTGCCCGGTGTGACGCGGGGCCTCTCGCTTTTGGTGGTCATGGAGACACAAGACCAACCGCTCGCGGAGCAGGTCCCCCTGTTCGGTGAACCCTCGTGGGCGGAGCTGGTGCGGTTCTACGACGCGAAGTACCTGACGCGGCAACGCACCGGGACGAGCAAGACACGGCGGTCCATGCTGCGCCACTCCCTGGAGCACTTCGGCGCGCTGGGGGTGACGCACCCTCGCGCGGCGGACTGGCTGACGTACCTGAATGACCGGGTGCTCGGCGGCTCCATCATGCGCAGCACGGCGAACCAGCACCGCAAGGTGTTCTCCCACGTCTACGAGTTCTGCCGTGAGGTGGAGGGGGAAAACTCCTGGCGGCTGCTCGTCAACCCGTTCGCCAACGGGCGCGTCCCACGCTGGGCGGAGCCGATGCCGGCGCCGCGCGCGCTGGCGAAGCCGGGGGTGACATACCCGAAGCTGCTGGAGGCAGCGCCGGACCCGCTGGCCCGCGCGTTCTTCTCCATGAAGCGGCGCCACGGCACGCGGCTCCAGGAAACGCTTGGGCTGCGTCCCTGCGACGTGAACGTTGACGCGGGCACCCTCCGCATCAGCCACCAACGGCAGGCCACCACCGTGGAGCTGTCGCCCCTCAAGACGGACACGAGCGCGGCAGTGCTCCAGCTCCATCCGGAGACGGCCCAGCTACTCCGAGAGGCGATTCACTGGCGGATGGCGCACCCGCACGGCATCAGCGGCGCGGAGTTCACCGGCAAGGCGGGGGAGCTGTACCTGTTCCCGTACTTCATTGACCACACGAACAGGTTGATGAACGAGGTGTGCCGCATCGTCAGTCCGTCCGACTTCCCGAAGCGCATCAAGGGCGTTGACGGTGGCGACGCATGGCACGTCTTCCGGCACACCTTCACGGTGGGCCTTATCGACATGGGGCTTGGGTTGGATGAAATCCACGACTGGCTCCGCCACAAGAACCCGGCCACCACCACGGCCTACCTGAACTCCCTTCGTGGGCGGGCGGTGGGCAACCGGGAGCGCATGGAAGCGCTGTGGAAGGCAGAGGCGCAGCGGGAGGCCGAGCTACGCGAGCTGTCGAAGCCCGGCCTCAAGCTGGTACCGCACAGGGGGCGGTGAGGTGTCCCTACTCGTATTCCCTTTACGGCCCCGGGATTACGAGTTCACTCGTCAGAGGGCCAATTTCCGCCAGTTTGGGGGAGGTCGTAATCCCAGGGGAAGACCATGAGCGAGCCCGTGGAGAGCGCGGAGTAGTCCGGCGAGAAGCCACCGGGCTTGGTCACCAGACACGCGGTGGCGACCTTCTTCGCGCCGGCCTCGCGCGCCAGGGCGGTGGCCAGCTCCAGGGTGTCACCGCTGGAGGCCACGTCGTCCACAATCAGCACGCGCCGGCCCTTCAGCTCCGCGGGCATCTCCCCGGCGAGCTGCGGCGTCTTCGACGTGCGAGGCGCGGCGCTGGTGCTGCCCCGGTCCCGACTTCGCCGGCTGATGCGGACGGGGAAGAACGGACAGCCGAGCGCTCCCGCCAGCGCGCCGCCCACGAAGACGCCGCCGTGGGCCACGCCGACCACCACCTGGGGCTCGAAGGTCTCCTGGATGGAGCCCGCCAGTTGCTGGACCGCGCGGTCGAACTCCTTCCAGGTGAGCTCCTTCACGCCGCTGCTCGCGGAGCGGCCCCGGGACTGGTCCTTCCCCGTGGGCTGGCGCGGCGCCTCCACCTGCGGTGCCAGCACGAGGTCGTCAGGGATGGAGACGAGCTTCTCCGCCTGTCTCCGCGCCGAGGCCGGGACAGGGGTCTTCTTCGAAGAGGCCTTCTCGCTGGGCTTGCTCTGCCGCTTGGTTGCCACGGCGGTGAACTCCGGCTGGGGTGTGTGCGGCCCCGTCATACTCCGAGGGCCGCACGGTGGCCACATCCGGCCACACTCCACACGTCGCCTTTGTCACGCCGCGACACACGCGCGGCGGACTCAGGGGCTCAGCCGGCCAGCCGCTCCTCGACCATCCGGTCCGCCACCTGCTCGGGCCGCAGGCCGGACTCCTTCGAGCGCGCCAGCAGCGCGTCGATGGTGTCGTAGATGTGGGAGGCCCGGGCGTACGCCTTGTCCCGGTCGTACCCCGCCCACTCCTGGGCCACGTTGATGAGGCCACCCGCGTTGGCGGCGTAGTCGGGCACGTAGAGGATGCCGCGCCGAGCCAACTGCTCGCCGTGACGCGAGGTGAGCAACTGGTTGTTGGCCGCGCCGCACACCGCCTTCACGTTCAGCAGCGGCAGGGTGGCGTCGTTGATGGCGCCGCCCAGCGCGCAGGGCGCGTAGATGTCCGCCTCCATCCGATGCAGTGCGTCGGCCTCCACCGCGGTGGCGCCGTACTGCGTCACGGCCTGCTGCACGCTGGCGGGGTTGATGTCGCTCACCCACACCTTTGCGCCGCGCTGGTGCAGCTCCTTCACCAGGGACATGCCCACATGGCCCACACCCAGCACGGTGACGCGCAGGCCCTTCAGGTCCGCGCTGCCGAAGACGTGCTTCGCCGTGGCCTCCATGGCGCGCGCCACGCCATACGCCGTCACCGGCGACGGGTCCCCGCTGCGCTCCTTCAGGCCAACGACATACTTCGTGTGCCGGCGCACATGCTCCATGTCATCGGGGCTGGTGCCGCTGTCCTCGGTGGTGATGTAGCGCCCCCCCAGGGACTCCACCGCGCGGCCGAAGGACTCGAAAAGCTTTTCACGGTCGAAGCCGCCGCGCGGCAGCATGATGACCGCCTTGCCGCCGCCGTGGGGCAGCCCAGCAAGCGCGGCCTTGTATGTCATTCCGCGCGCCAGGCGGAGGGCGTCCGCCACGGCTTCTTCCTCGCTGGTATAGGTGGACAGCGCACGGGTGCCACCCAGCCCGGGACCGAGCCGTGTGTTGTGCATGCCCACAATGGCACGCAGACCCGTCTTGGAATCACTCAACAAGTGGACGGCTTCGTAGCCGCCCTCAAGCAACTGCGTGAAGTAGCTCATGGCGCGCGGCAAGTACCGTCGCGCCTCGAGCAAGTCAAATGGCGCCGCGCTCCAACATGCCGCGGATTTCGTCGCCAGGAATGACATATCGCGTCGTGCAGAACTGGCACGTCGCCTCCGCCTGTCCTTCCTTCTCCAACAGGTCCGTCAATTCCTCACGCCCCATCGCCAGCAGGGCGCGCAGCACGCGGTCCTTGCTGCACGAACAACCAAAGCGGAGCGGGTACCGCGACATCACCTCGAAGTCGGGCTCCGGCAGCAGCGCGCGCAACACGGCCGTGGCCCCCTCCGCGCTGCGCGCCTGGAGCGTGGGCGCGAAGTCGCGGCGCAGCCGTTCGCCCAGCTCCGCGAAGGCCGTCATGTCACCGCCCGGCAGCGGTTGGACGAGCAGGCCCGCGACGTGCCCCAGGGGCTCCGCCTCCCCGCCCTCCGGAAGCTGCGCCAGCAGCACGTGCGACGGGAGCTGATCCGACTGCCGGAAGTAGCGCTCCAGGTCGGCGGCCAGGTCGAAGGCCTCCAGCTCCACCGCGGAGCGGTAGTACTCACCGCCGCCCAAATCCCGCAGGATGGACAAGAAGCCCTTGTTCCCCAGCACCGGACGCCAGTGGTACTGCCCGTCCCCACCGACGTACTCCACGTAGGTGTTCTTCACGTACCCGCGGACCAGACCGGTGGTGTCCCCATCCACGAAGAGGCCGCGCAGGGGCCCGTCACACTCCACCTGGATGTTGATGCGGGAGTCGCCCTTCTGAAGGGCCCCCATCAGGGCGGCGGCGGTGAGGGCCTGCGACAGGAGCGCGGCCGCGGCGGGCGCGGTGCCGTGGGTGGCGCGTGCCTTGCGGGACAGCTCCGTCGTGGTGGCGAGCACCACGCGCAGGTCCGTGTTCTTCAACATTCCACTGACAAGCTCGTCGGACATATCGGTGGCAACTAGCGTGCCCGAGCCCGCATTGCCCGCCAACGACAGAAGGCGGCGGCCCCGGCGCCCGGCAGGCGGGCAGCAGTGGGGCCCGGGGTGACGCATAAGGTCAGCCTTATGCCTCCGTGTGGGTGTGCTGGCATGCCGGGATGCGGAAGAAATCCAGCCCCGGCACTGGAACGGCTATAAACCGCCGTCCGACTGTCACCTGCCTCGACCGTGGACGCGGCAAGACGCCCGCGCGCCGCCGCTGGAGATTCGATGAGCACCCAAGCCGCTGCCGCCGTAGAGACGACGAAGACACCGCTCCTCAAGTCCCGCCTGGGCTCGTTCCTCGCGGTGGTCCCCCTGTCCGTCTGGGTCTTCAACCACCTGTGGGACAACCTCTCCGCCTTCAACGGCGCGGATGCCTGGCAGAAGTCGGTGACGACCTACGCCAACCCGCTTTCCCAGGTCTTCACCTTCATCATCGTCCTGCTGCCGCTGCTGATGCACACCGGCTGGGGCCTGGTACGCCTGTTCAGCTTCAAGCCGAACAACGTCCGCTACAACAACTACGGGAACCTCAAGTACATCCTCCAGCGCCTCAGCGCGGTGGGCGTGCTGGCCTTCCTGGGCGCCCACATCTGGCTGGCCTTCCTCTACCCGCGGCTGGTGCTGGGGCACCCGGAGGCGTTCGACGACATCGCCCGGGAGATGCGCTACCACGTCCCCACCCTGGTCGTTTACCTGCTGGGCACGCTGGGCACCTCGTACCACCTGGCCAACGGCCTCCAGGGCTTCGCCATGGGCTGGGGCCTGCTCTCCAGCGAGCGCTCCATGCGCAAGTTCGAGCCGGTGGTCATCATCCTCTTCCTCCTCCTCACGGCGATGAGCTGGGCGGTCATCTACGCGCTCTACAACGCGGGCTCCGCCTTCAGCCCCGTGGGTGCCACCCCTCCGTGATGGCAGCCGGGCCCGGCGCGTCCGGGCCCGCGCAACCTGCGCGCGAAAAGCACACCGGCCGCCCCCGAGACTTCCGGGGAGCGGCCGGTTTCATTTCCAGGGGCCGCGCTGACGTCAGCCGGGCCTAGAAGGGGATGTCGTCGTCGCCGCCGCCATGGCCACCGTGGCCGCCGCCCATGTCGTCCGGGGGGGGCTGGCCGTAGTCGTTGTTGTCGCCCCCGCGCGGCTGGGAGAACTGCCGGCGTCCACCGCCCCCGCCTCCGCCACCCATGCCGTCTCCGGCGTCACGCCCACCACCGCCGAGGAACGTCACGGCGTTGGCCACCACCTCGGTGGTGTAGTTCTTCCGGTTCTCCTTGTCCGTCCACTCACGCGTCTGCAGGCGGCCCTCGACGTAGCACTGCCGCCCCTTCTTCAGGTACTCGCCGCAGAGCTCCGCGAGCTTTCCCCAGACGACGATGCGGTGCCATTCGGTCCGCTCCTGCTTCTGGCCGCTCTTGTCGACCCAGCTCTCGCTGGTGGCGATGCGGAAGTTCGCGACCGCCTGACCGCCGGGAGTGAACCGGACCTCCGGGTCCGCCCCGAGGTTGCCGATGAGGATGACCTTGTTCACGCCTCCAGCCATGACTGCATTCCTTTCTCACGAGCACCGGTCCACCAAGGACCGGTTACGACCCGGACGCACCCGCCGGGTTTGATTCCCACCTATAGCAGTGGGTACTGACACCCAGCCAGAAAGCGGCCTTCTTCCCGGGTGCCGTACGCCCGTCCGCCATCCAGCCAGGGAGGCATGCCTGGCCGGGTGGAACTCGCGAGAAAGACTGGGGATTCGCGCCCTACCCGCCCGGGCGGTTGTCGGCGGTGGAGGACTCCGGCGCGTTGCCCGCGGGCGCCACCACCTGCACCGGGGTGAAGCCCTCCGGCGTCTTCGCCGGGGCCTTGGCCTCCGCCACCTTCTGCGACAGCGTGGAGTCCAGGCCCTTGGCGAAGGACGCCAGCCGCGGGTCCGACGCGCCCAGCGTGCGGCGCAGGGACGTTCCAGAAGGGATGGTCCGCCTGGCCCGCCTGCACCAGCGCGCGCGCCAGCAG
>JBKGHI010000035.1:0-54602 GCA_046520405.1 Myxococcus sp. 1LA | reverse complement strand
CGGCGTCGGCGGGCCCGCGTTCAACGGCGCGGGCGTGCTCAGCAGCCCCGGCGGCGGTGTGGCCGGGCTCGAGTTCAGCGGCGGCTCGGTGGCGATGATGCCCGCGCTGGACTGCCCCGTGCCGACAAACGCGTCGAACGAACCGGGCGCCAGGGGCTGCACGGTGAACGAGCCGAAGGTGGACACCGCGGGCGGCGGAGCGAACCTGCCCGTCGAGGTGCTCCCCGGCGCGGCCCCCACCGTCACGGTGGTCCCTTCCACCGGCGTCACCGGAAGCTGCCCGGAGTACGTCACCGGCGCGTTCGTCACCGGCGTGGGCGTCGGGAAGCTCCCACTGATGATCTCTGGCGACACCGGCGTCACGGGCGCGCCAGGTACCGTCGCGCTCGGCGTCGGAGTCGCCGCCAGCCCGCCCGGAGACGTCGCAGGGACCACCACCCTCGTGACAGCCCCCGTATCCGTCGCCACCGTGCCGTCCACCCCGGCCGTGCCGCTGCCTCCAAAGGCGGACGGCGCGGGCGGCGGCGACGCGGTGACGGGCGCCCCCACCGTGGCGGAAGGCGGAACGGGCGTGAGCGACTGCCAGCTCAACGGCGGGCCACCGGTGTTCTCCACGAAGGGCCGCGAGCGCACCGCCACGCCCCCCACGTCGATGGCCACATCCTCGAACACGAACTGGATGAAGCCCCGGGGCTCGGCCTGCGGCGGCAGGTTCCACACCAGCACCACGAGCTCCGTGTCGTCGTAGCGGGCCTGCCGCAGGAGCCGGTGGGTGTCGTCATCCGCGTACGCGCCCGCGGCCAGCGCCGCCGCATGGACGAAGGCCGTATCCGTCAGCAATTGCCCGTTGCGCCAGACGCTGCCCACGCCCCACACCGCCACCGCGGCGTGCGTGCGCGTCATCGCCGACCACCCCAGGCCGCTGTCACCGTAGAGCGGCACGTCCAGCAGCACGCCCCCGCCAATGGTGTGCTGCGGCGGACGAGGAAGCGGGCCTGACACCGCCTGCTGGCGCGCCTGCTCGGGAGGGAAGCCCGGCTGCGTCAGTTCGACGCGATACTCGGTGGCCCCCAGCCGGAAGGACGCTTCCAGCGTCCCCTTGTCGCCGAAGGTGGCGCCGGGCAGGTCAACGCGGTCCTCCACCGTGAGCGACGCGCTCCCCGTGCCGGTCTCGGCCAGGTCCGTGAAGGGCAATGAGCCTTGGACGAAGAAACCGTCCGGCTGCTCGGTTCTCGCGCTGGCCTCCCGGCCCTCGAACGTGAACCCGCCTGGCGCCGCGGCCAGCAAACCGGACAGTAGGTACGTGGTGAAGGGTCCCGCCATCGACGCTGCCTCCTTGGTTCACAAGGTAGGCAGCGGAGCGGGGAACGGCACGCCCCACCCCTGAGAACTAGATGAGGCCGCGGGCCCGGCGGATCTGCTCGACCGTCTTGTTGTACTCGATGTCGAAAGCGCTGGTGCCTTCCTGCAGGTGCTTCAGGCGGGAGCGCGCTTCCTTGTCGATTTCATCGTCCACGTCGAGGTGACGCTTCATGACGGCGAAGATCTTCTGACGCAGCCCGTTATCCGCCGAGTACACCTCTTCGACGTTCCGGCTGATGAGCAGGAATTCAATCATCTGGTTGATGACGTACTCGATGCCCTCGTCGCCCATCTTGAAGCCGCGGACGTCCGCCATCTCGCGCTTCACCTGGTTGAACTTGGAATAGTCGTAGCCGCGACGCTCCAGCGCTTCACGCGTCGCCTGGTTCACACGCTCCTCGTTCGCAAGGTACTCACGCATGATGGCCGACAGGTCCATCTCGGCATCAGCCACGCGCATCGGCTCCACCTCGATGTCCCCGTCCTGCATGAGCTGCTGAATGGCCTCGCGCGAGATGATCGGGATCACCTTCGGATACAGCCTCATGTCGGTCCCTCGCCCTCTGTGAAACGTGCTCGGAATCGTCAACCGCTATAGTTCAGCGCCGAGCCCAGTCGCAATGAAAAACCCCAGGAACGTCGCGCTTCCAGCGCACTTCCCACCAGGTCTGCAGCGGAAATTAATCACGCTGCCCCGGGTGGCGACCCTCCCTGCGTTTTTTCGTTCACGGGTTCGCTCGCGTCGTCAAGGGAAGCCTCCCGTACGGGATCCTCCGCATCCTCTTCTGGATGTCCGTGGAGGCCCGCATGGACGCGTTCGGCCATGGCCGGTCCAACGACTTCCGCGAGCTCTTCGATGGAGGCCTCCCCCACCCGCTTGAGCGAACCGAAATGACGGAGCAGTTGCTTGCGCCGCGTATCACCCACGCCGGGAATGTCCTCCAGCGCCGAGCGCACCCGGCTCTTGCGCAGCACGTGCTTCTGGAAGGTGATGGCGAAGCGGTGGGCCTCGTCCCGCATTCGCGTGAGCATGAACATCTCCGCTGAGTTCTGGCCCAGGACGATGGGGTCCTTGCGCCCCACCACGAAGATGCGCTCGGGGCTCCGGGCGCTCTCCGCGTCGCGGTCGAACACCTCCAGGTCGCGGCTCTTGGCCAGGCCCACGACGTCCACTGAATCCACGCCCACGTCCTTCATCGCCGCGTGCGCGCTGGCCAACTGGCCCTTGCCGCCGTCAATGACGAGCAGGTCCGGCAGGTCGTTGTCCTCCAGGCCCCGCTTCAGCCGGCGGGAGATGACCTCGTACATGCTGGCGAAGTCGTCCTGCTTCTCCAGCGTCTTGATTTTGTACTTCCGGTAACGCGACTTGTCCGCGTCCCCGTCCGTCACCGCCACCTGGGAGGCGACGATGGCCGAGCCCTGGAAGTGGGAGATGTCGAAGCACTCCATGCGGCGCGGGAAGTTGCGCAGGCCCAGGCGCTGCTGGAGCCGGGACAGCACGGTGTCCGTTTCGTCCTTGGTGCGGCGGCGCTCCACGAAGGCCTGTTCGGCGTTCTTCGCCGCCATCTTCACCAGTTCATGCTTCTCCCCGCGCTTGGGCACCATGACGCGCACGCGGTCACCCTTGCGTTCGCCGAGCAGGGCCTCCAGGCCCCCGGTGCCGTCCTCGAACTCCAGCGGCAGCAGCACCTCCTCCGGCACGAAGCTGCCCTGGTCGTAGTAGAGGTTCACGAACGAGGCGAGCAGCTCCTCGTCGGGGAACTCCTGGCTGCCGAAGGGGAAGGCCTGACCGCCGTTGAGCCGGCCCTGCCGCACCCAGAGGACGTAGAACAGGATGCGGTCCCCTTCCCGGTGGAAGGCGAAGACGTCCTGGTCCTTGAAGTCGGTGGTGGCGACCTTCTGGCGCTCCAGGCTCCGCTCAATGGCGTTGAGCTGGTCGCGGATCCGCGCGGCCTCCTCGAACTTCATCTCCTGCGCGGCGCGCTTCATGCGCAGGCGCAGGCCCTCCACCAGCTCCCCCGCCTTGCCCTCCAGGAACATCACCACCTCGTCCACGCTGCGGTGGTAGTCCTCCTGGGGAACGGGGTACACGCACGGCGCCGGACAGCGGCCAATCTGGTGCAGCAGACAGGGCCGCTTGCGGTTGGCCAGCACGTGGTCGGTGCAGGTGCGCAGGCGGAAGAAGCGGTTCACCACCCGCAGCGTCTCGCGGATGGCGCCCGCGCTGGAGTACGGCCCGAAGTAGCGCGCGCCGTCGCGTTCGTACTTCCGCACCACCTCCAGGCGGGGATAGGGCTGGCTCTTGTCCAGGCGCAGGGAGATGAACTGCTTGTCGTCCTTGAGCAGGACGTTGAAGCGCGGGCGGTGCTTCTTGATGAGCTCGTTTTCGAGGAGCAGCGCCTCCTTCTCGTTGCTGACCAGCACCGTCTCCAAATCACCGAGGAGCTGGTCCAGCAGGGACACGAAGACGCGCGTGTCACCGGTGCGGTTGAAGTACGAGCGCACGCGGCTGCGCAGGTTGATGGCCTTGCCCACGTAGATGATTTGCCCCCGGCGGTCCTTCATCAGGTACACGCCGGGCTCGGTGGGCAGTGCGTCCAGCTTCTCCAGGAGCTTCGCGTCCATGACGGCCCCCGCCTACTTGCGGCTCCGGGCCCGCGTGGAGCGGCCTCCGCCCCCGCGCCCCCGGCCCTTCTTCGGGGCTTCCGCTTCCGCGGCCTTCGCCGGGGCCCGCAGCAGCGAGCGCGACGCCGGCTTGAGCCCCAGGTCCATGTCCTTCAGGAGCTGCACCCGGTCCCGGTACTCGGCCGCCTTCTCGAACTGCATCTCGTCCGCGGCGGCGAGCATGTCCTTGGTGAATTCCTCGATGAGCCGCTTGATTTCCTTCGGCTGGAGGACGTCGTCCTCGCCTTCGGCCGCCATCGGCAGGGCGCCCACGTCTCCCGCCTCGTAGGCGGCGTGCTCGGACAGGTCGGTGATGTTGCTCTTCACCGAGCGCGGGGTGATGCCGTGCTCCTTGTTGTACGCCCGCTGGATTTCACGGCGACGCGTCGTCTCCTCCAGGGCCTTCTTCATGGAGTCGGTGACGTTGTCCGCGTACATGATGACGCGGCCGTTCACGTTACGGGCGGCGCGGCCAATCGTCTGGATGAGGGAGACGTGGCTGCGCAGGAAGCCCTCCTTGTCCGCGTCCAGGATGGCCACCAGGGACACCTCGGGGATGTCCAGTCCCTCGCGCAGCAGGTTGATGCCCACCAGGACGTCGAACTCGCCCTTGCGCAGGTCACGGATGATGGCCATGCGCTCAATCGCGTCGATGTCCGAGTGCAGGTAGCGCACGCGCACGCCCACGTCGGCGAAGTACTCCGTGAGGTCTTCCGCCATGCGCTTGGTGAGCGTCGTCACCAGGACGCGCTCGCTGCGGGACACGCGCTGGCGCACCTCCTCCAGCAGGTCGTCCACCTGGTTGCCCACGGGACGAATCTCCACCTCCGGGTCCGTCAGACCGGTGGGGCGGATGATCTGCTCCACCACCACGCCCTGGGACTTCTGCAGCTCGTACTCGGAGGGCGTCGCGGAGACGAAGATGGCCTGCGGCACCAACTCCTCGAACTCACCGAACTTGAGCGGGCGGTTGTCCAGGGCGCTGGGCAAACGGAAGCCGAAGCCCACCAGCGTCTCCTTGCGCGCGCGGTCGCCGCGATACATGGCGCCAATCTGCGGCACCGTCTGGTGGCTCTCGTCGAGCATCACCAGCAGGTTGCGAGGGAAGTAGTCGATGAGGCACGGAGGCGGCTCTCCCGCCGCGCGGCCGGAGAAGTGCCGCGAGTAGTTCTCGATGCCGCTGCAGTAGCCGACCTGCTCAATCATCTCCAGGTCGAACATGGCGCGCTGCTCCAGCCGCTGCGCCTCCAGCAGCTTGCCCTCGTGCTTGAAGGTCTGGAGCTGCTCGGTCAGCTCGTCGCGGATGGTCTGAATCGCGCGCCGGCGCACGTCCTCCTCGGCCACGTAGTGGCTGGCGGGGAAGATGACGATTTTCTCCAGCGCGCCCAACGTCACGCCGCGAAGAGGGTCGAACTCGGTGACGCGCTCGACCTCGTCGCCGAAGAAGCTGACGCGCACGGCCCGCTCCTCCTCGTAGGCGGGGAACACCTCGACGGTGTCGCCGCGCGCGCGGAAGGTGCCGCGGTGGAAGTCCAGGTCATTGCGCTTGTACTGGGCCTCCACCAGCTTGCGCATGAAGGCGTCGCGGCCCATCTCCTCGCCCACCGCCGCGCGCACCGCCAGGTCCACGTAGCTGCGGGCCGCGCCCAGGCCGTAGATGCAGGACACGCTGGCGACGATGATGACGTCATCCCGAGTCCGCAACGAGTGGGTGGCCGAGTGGCGCATCCGCTCGATGTTGTCGTTGATGGACGAGTCCTTCTCGATGAAGGTGTCCGTCGACGGGACGTAGGCCTCGGGCTGGTAGTAGTCGTAATACGAGACGAAGTACTCGACGGCGTTGTTCGGGAAGAGCGCCTTGAACTCGCCGTAGAGCTGGGCGGCCAGCGTCTTGTTGTGGGCCATCACCAACGTGGGCCGCTGCACGTTGGCGATGATGTTCGCCATCGTGAACGTCTTGCCCGACCCGGTGACGCCCATGAGGGTCTGGTAGCGGTCGCCCCGCAGGACACCCTGCGTGAGTTCGCCGATGGCCCTCGGCTGGTCGCCTTCGGGCTTGTGGTCGCTGACGAGCTGGAAGTCCGACATACCCGCGAGACTTAACACCGCGCGGGTGGGAAGGCCGGATGTTCGTGACCGCGCTACTTCGAAGTGTCCTGTCCCTTCAACGCCTCCAGGGACTGCAGCCGGGCGGCCTCGAACTCATCCCCTTTGTTCCAGCGGGGCATGTCCGGCTGCCGGGCCACATGCGCCCCCAGCAGGAAGAAGAGCCGGACGTCTTCCACCGCGCCGGAAAAGTCCCAGTCCGGGCGCAGTTCATCCGACGGCTGGTGATAGTGCCTTGATTCCCAGAGTTCGCGCTGCTGCTTGCCCCAGCCCTCCGGCTTGCCAATGAAGTCCATCCCACTGCCGAAGTACGCGGCGGGAATGCCCCGCTTGGCGAAGCTGAACTGGTCCGAACGGTAGAAGAAGCCCCGGTCCGAAAGCTGGTCCGCCTTCACCACCCGTCCCTGCGTCTTCGCCAGGGAGACCAGCGTGGCGTCCAGGTTGGACTTGCCCAGGCCAATGGCGGTGATGTCGCGGGTGCGGCCGTGGATGTTGGCGCCGTCGATGTTGATGTTCGCGGCCACGCGGCCGTGGGGCACGGGCGGGTGCTCGGCCAGGTACTGGGAGCCCAGCAGGCCCTGTTCCTCGGCGGCCACGGCGGCGAACAGGATGGAGCGGCGCGGCGCCTTGGGCAGGGCCTTGAACGCCTTGGCGACGTTGAGCATCGCCGACACGCCGGACGCGTTGTCGAGCGCGCCGTTGTAGATGGTGTCCTCGCCCGGCTTGCCGCCTTCCTTCTTGCCGAGGTGGTCATGGTGCGCGGTGTAGAGCACCACCTCCTGGGACAGCTTCGGGTCGCTGCCGGGCAGCAGCGCCAGCACGTTGGCGGTGGGGCTGCGGCGCACCGTGTTGGTCAGGCGCGTCGTCACCGTCACCCCGAGCGGCACGGGCTGGAAGTCGCGCTTCTGCGCCGCGGCCAGCAACGCGGTCAGGTCCTTGCCCGCGAGCTGCAACACCCGGCCCGTGGCCTGCGAGGTCGTCCAGGCCTTCACCTGGAGGCGGGGACCTTCCGCGGCGGGCAGCTCGAACTGCTCTCCCGTCCACGACGTCTGCACCACCTGCCACGGGTAGCCCGCGCTCGGCGTGGTGTGGATGATGATGGCGCCCGCCGCGCCCACCTTCGCGGCCTGCTCGTACTTGTAGTCCCAACGGCCGTACCAGAGCCGCGTCTTCCCGGCGAAGAGCTGCGGGTCATCCTCCGGGTCGTTGTTGAGGATGAGCAGCGTCTTGCCGCGCAGGTCCATCCCCTTGAAGTCGTCCCACTGGTACTCGGGCGCCTGGATTCCGTAGCCCACGAAGACGAGCTCGGACTGCTCCAGCTTCGCCTCGGGAGCCTGCACGCCGGACACGGCGATGAAGTCGTCGTGGAAATTCAGTTGCACCCGGCCCTGGGGCGCGGCGAACGACATCTCCTGGGCACGGCTGGTGACACCCACCAGGTCAAAGGGCTGCAGGTACGAGCCGTCCGTGCCCATCGGCTTGAGCCCCAGCGCCTCGAACTGGGTCGCGATGTACGCCTGCCCGAGCGCGTCCCCGCGCGTACCGGGACCGCGGCCCTCCAACAGGTCATGCGCGAGGAAGCGCACGTGCGCGCGCAGCACCTCCGGCGCGATGACGCTGGACGCGGTCTTCTCCGCGGGCGTCGTCAGCGGCACGCGCTGCGCGAGCGCGGGAGCGGAGCAGAGAGCGAAAAGCAGGGGCAGCGAGCGCATCATGGTGTCCCGAGCCCTAACACGAAGCCCGGGCCACCCGAAGCCCTGCATCAACCCTGGACTGGCGCCACCTTCCACGTCGTGCCAGCGGGCGTGTCCATGATTTCCACGCCCTTCTGCTTCAGCTCGCTTCGCACCCGGTCCGCGGCGGCGAAGTCCTTGGCCGCGCGGGCAGCGGTGCGCTCGCCCAGCAGGCGCTCCACGTCCGCCACGTCGATGCCCCGCTCGCGCACAGCGCGCTCGCGGCGGCGCAGCAGCCACGCATCCGGCGCGTCCTCGAAGAGGCCCAGGACGCTGGACACCCTGCGTACGTCCTCGCGCAGCGCCTGCAGCGTGCGCCCCACCAGGGCCTTGTCCTTCACCGGCGGCTTGTCGGTCAGCTCGTTCATCAGCCCGAAGAGCCCCGAAAGCGAGCCCAGGCCGCCCGCGGTGTTGAAGTCGTCGTCCATGGCGGACTCGAACTCGGTGAAGAAGCGCTGCGGGTCACCGTGCAGGGGCCCCTTGGCGAACTCCTTTCCGGAGATGCGCTCGTCCACCTTGCGGAGCGTCTCGTAGAAGTACTCCATGCGCGTCTCCGCGTCCGCCAGCGCCTTGCCGGAGAAGGACAGCGGGTGACGGTAGTGCGTGGAGAGGAAGAAGAAGCGGAGCGCCTCCGGGTCCACCTTGGTCAGCGCGTCGCGCAGGCGCACCACGTTGCCCAGCGACTTGGACATCTTCGCGCCTTCCAGGTCCAGGAAGCCGCAGTGCATCCAGTACCGGGCGAAGGTCACCCCGTTGGCGGACTCGCTCTGCGCGATTTCGTTCTCGTGGTGGGGGAAGATGAGGTCCAGCGCGCCGCCGTGGATGTCGAACGTCTCACCCAGGTACTTCGCGCTCATGGCCGAGCACTCGATGTGCCAGCCCGGCCTGCCCGGGCCCCAGGGGCTGTCCCACGCGGGCTCACCCGGTTTGGCCGCCTTCCACAAGGCGAAGTCCAGCGGCTCGCGCTTCTGATCTCCGGGCTGCACGCGCTCCCCCACGCACAGGTCGTCCAGGTTGCGCTTGGACAGCTTCGCGTAGTCCGCGTCACTGCTCACGGAGAAGTACACGTCCCCCTGGGAGGCGTACGCGTGGCCCTTGTCCACGAGCTTCTTGATGATGCCGATGATTTCGGGAAGGTGGTCGCTCACCTTCGGCGTGAAGTCCGGCTCCAGCAGGTGGAGCGCCCGGGTGTCCTCCCGGAAGCTCTCCACGTAGCGGGCCGCCAGCGCCACGGGGGCCTCACCCGTCTCCGCGGCCGCCTTGATGATTTTGTCGTCCACGTCCGTGAAGTTGCGGACGTACCGGACCTTCAGGCCTCGGTGACGCAGGTAGCGGACCACCACGTCGAAGGAGGTAAAGGTACGGGCATTCCCGATATGGATGTAGCTGTAGACGGTAGGACCACAGACGTAGACCCCCACCTCGCCAGGAGTGGCGGGCTGCAGCAGCTCCTTCTGCATGGTCATCGTGTTGAAGAGCCGGATGGCGGGCGGGGTCACGTGCGGCAATCCTCTTGGGTCCATAGGCGTGGGTGTGTCCCTCACTCTAGAGTCTCGGGTCGCGAACAGGCCAGTATTCGCGAGGGGTTCGTCGCCGCCCCCAATCTGGGAGAATGGGCATCATGGCTCCACAGAACCCAAAGCGGCCCCCTCGGCCGCCCCGCCCGCCCGGTACGCAGGCGCCCCAGGATTCCGACGTGGAGCTGCCTTTCGACGACGACGAGGTGGATCCGCTCCAGGCTGACGACCCGCGCCCCCAGCGGTTCCCCAGTTCCCCGCGGGCTCGCGCCGCAGCCGGCGCCCGGGGCCGGGTGGGCGCGCCAACAGCGACCGGGAGC
Source organism: Myxococcus sp. 1LA (assembly GCA_046520405.1). GTDB lineage: Bacteria > Myxococcota > Myxococcia > Myxococcales > Myxococcaceae > Myxococcus. The sequence goes on along the minus strand of JBKGHI010000035.1, from coordinate 44,900 downwards.
TCGCCTCCCGCTTCGACACCTCCCACGAATACTCGGACCCCGGCTACGCGCCTGCCTTCCTCTACGTCGAGCGGGGCCCCGGCGCCGGGCAACTGGTGCCCGTGAAGCAGGGGGCGCTGGTCATCGGGCGGTCCTCCTCGTCCGACCTCCGCTTGCAGCACCCGTCCATCAGCCGCCGGCACGCGCACCTGAACCGCCGGGGCGACCGCTTCTTTCTGAAGGACCTCAGCAGCCAGAACGGCACCTTCCTCAACCGCCACCGCATCGCCTCCGAGGTCGAGCTGATGCCGGGGGACGAGATTTCCCTCGGCAACGCCCTGCTGCGCCTGCGCGGCCCTGGTGGAACCCCCGCCCTCGGCGTGCCCGCCGTCGTCCTCCCCGACGACAAACCGCCCTCGCGCAGGGCCTTGGGTTCCCTAGGCATCGCCCTGGGGGCCGCGGCGCTGGGCTCGGGCGTGGCCGCGCTCATCGCGCTGCTCTCCATGCGCGTCTCCAGCACCTCGGAGCCCGCGCCCATGCCCCCGCCTCCAGCGGTCCCCCGGGATGCAGCGCCCGCCTCACCGACGGTGAGCGTGTCCGGCGAGCCCGCTCACGTGGCGGCGGAGACGCATCCCGCGCAGGACACGGCGGAGCCCCCGCCTCCCTCGATGGAGCCTCCGTCCTCGGAAGCCGCCGCTCCTCCGTTGCCGCCCAAGGCCACGGGCATCAGCGCCTTGAACGTGGCCCGGGGAACGACGAAGCAGGTCCGTCCCGTCACGGTGTCCCCCACGAATGACCGCGCGGCGAACATGCAGCGGCAGCCGCCAGGCCCGCCCTCCGCGAGCGCGCTCGCGACGGGGAGCTCGGACGCGGCGGCGAATTCGTCGCGGCGCGTCCGCGGCACCGAACCGACGGCTTCGTCCCAGCGAACGACGGGGAACCTCGACACGGCGACCGCGCCCAACAGCAATGCCTCCGCGAAAGAGGCCGAAGTCCTTCGCCGCTACGAGGCAGGCGACGTGACGGCGGCCAGGGACATGGCCCAGGCCGAGAAGCTCACCGCCCTGCATGGGCAGCTCATCCGTTTCGAGACGGCCGAGGCGGCGGCGCGCCAGGCGCTGGCGAAGAAGGACCTCCCGGAGGCCATTGCCCAGCTATCGCTCGCCCTCTCCGTGGATGACGCCCTGGCGCAGGGTTGGAGCAAGCACGGCCCGCCCCTGCGCAAGCAGTTGTCGCGGCTCCACGTCCAGGTCGGCGCCGAACATGCCGCCGCGGGCCGGGTGGACGCGGCGCGCGCCGCCTTCGAGCAGGCGCTGAAGCACGACACCAGCAACCGGGAGGCCCGTGAACAGCTCGGCCGGCTCACCGGCGCTTCAGCCCCCTGACGAGCAGCATCGCGTTGAGCACCACGAAGCTGACCAGCGCCAGGGACACCAGCAGCAGGCCCCGGTCCGTGCCGGGACGCTCGCCCTCGATGAGGAGCCACAGTCGGCCGTCGTGCGGTTGCAGTTCGCCCATGCGCTCCATCAGGGCCAACGCATCGCCGTAACGGGAGGCGTCCTCTTGCGCCAGCAGGCGACCCCGCACGGCGAAGGGGCGCTGGTCGGGCTGCGGCGGCGGGCGGCCTTCCGTCCATTGCTCGCCCGGAAGCGCGAGACGGCGCACCACGAAGGGCGAATCCCGCAGCCCCACGAGGACGTACAGCGCCCCGTCCGCGCGCTCATAGGCGCCACGGACGGTGGGCACGCCGTGCACCTGGGCGTAGCGGTTGGAGACGAGCGCCTCGAAGCGGTACGCCCCTTCCGCGCCCAACGTCAGCGACACGCTCGGCGACAGGAAATACGACAAGTCCTTCCACTGCATGCCAAGCAGCGCCAGGCCCACGGCGATGGCCATGAGCGCCGCCACGGGACGCACGCCCACGCGGCGGCGTGACAGCCGGGCTTCCAGCTCGGCGATGCGGCGCGCGCGTGCCTCTTCGGTAGGAGACTGCGGCGACAGCTCACTCATGGGCGGACATGATGTGGCGTGGAAAGACGAAGCCCCGAGCTCCCTGCACGGGAACCCGGGGCGACGAGTCTTGGACGGCAGTCCCGCGAATCAGGCCAGGTTGAAGATCTTCTTCAGGTCCGACTCGATTTCTTCCTCGGAGCAGTCCTTGGCCAGCGACAGCTCCTTGATGAGCAGCGAGCGCGCGGTGTCCAGCATCTTGCGCTCACCGAAGGACAGGTCCTTGTCGCCCTTCAGGAGGTAGAGGTCGCGGAGCACCTCGGCGATTTCGAACACCGAGCCCGTCTTGATCTTCTCCATGTACTCCCGGTAACGACGGTTCCACGTCGTGGAGTCAACGGAGATGTCCTTCTCCTTGAGGATGGAGTAGACCTGCTTGACGTCCTCCTCGCTGATGATCTCCCGGAGACCGACCGACCCGACCTTGTTGATCGGGATCATGATCCGCATTCCGTTCTCCAGGATGCGCAGCACGTAGAAGGACTGGCGCTGCCCGGCCACCTCGGTGTGTTCGATACCCATCACTTCACCGACGCCCTGGCCCGGGTAGACCGCCTTGTCACCAGTCTTGAAGCTGGTCTGCACTCACTGCCTCCTTGAAAGACTCGTTCCCGGCCTTTCAGCCGGGCACTACTACCACAAACCACATCCACGGGCAACGATATCGCCTTGACCACCCAGGACGCGCCCGACTACGTTGTCGGTTTCTACACGCGGTGTCGGCAGATGTGTGCACCAGTGTGACGGGCGGCGGGTGGGGGTTGGAAGATGGAACGTCATGCTTGGCGCGACCTGGGCGCGCGTCCTCTCTTCTTTCCCGCCCTGAGCCTGTCACTCGGAGCACTCTGCGCCCCGGTAACAAGCGCATCAGTCGAACCATTTCTCGTTTGTGGGCTTTTGCTGGGAGCGCTCGGGCTGGCGCTTGGCAGGCTGCCTGGTGCCCATCTCGCCGTGCTGGCGTCGCTCTGGGCCGCTGGCGCGGGGCTGGCTCACTGGGAATCCCAAGTGGATGTGCCGGCGGAGCTGGCGCGAGGACGCCCGGTCATCGTGGAGGGCGAAGCGGAGCGCGTGGACCGTTTCGACGGGACGACGCGCGTGCGGGTGGCCGTCGCACGTGCGGGCTTTCCCTCTGAGCCGTTGGAGCCCGTCCGGTTCCGGATGAACCTGTCGCTGCGTGGCGAGCCACCGCCGCTGCTGCCCGGCCAGCGCATCCGGGCGGAGACGAAGCTCATGCCGGATGCGCCGCCGTCAAACCCCGGAGAGAAGGACTTCGGGGCAGCGCGGCGAAGGCAGGGCGTGGCCTTCACCGGAGGCATGGACTCGCGGCGGCTGCTGGTGCTCTCCCCTGCCCCGGCATGGCGCGTGGCCCTGGAGGACACGCGCACGCGGCTGGCGGCGGCGGTGCACGCCGTGTCGCCGTCGAAGGATGCGGCGGCGCTGTTCCTCACGCTCGCCGCGGGGCAACGCGCGGCGCTGGATGATTCGTGGGAGGAGGCCTTCTCTCGCGCCGGGCTGGCGCACGTGCTGAGTGTCAGCGGGCTGCATGTGGCGGCGCTGGCGTTGATGACGCTCGCGGTGCTGCGACGGCTGGTGGTGCGCACGGGCGAGCGGTGGCGGATGCTGGACGCGCGGCAGGTGGCTGCGCCCGCGGCGGTCCCCTTCGTCTGGGCCTACGTGGTGTTCACCGACAACCAGCCACCCGCGGTGCGCTCGGCGGTGATGGCCACGGTGGTGCTCCTCGGGCTGGCCTTGTGGCGGCGGGCGGACGGGCTCAATGGCCTGGCCACCGCGGCCGTGGTGCTGGTGGCGTGGGCGCCGTCCAGCGTGGCCGACCTGTCGCTGCGGTTGTCGTTCCTCGCCGTCTTCGGGCTCGTGCTGCTCTCGCCGCCGCTGCGTGAGGCCCTGCCCCTGGCCGAGCCCGACCCGGCCGAGCCTCGCCGCGTTCACCGCTGGTGGGGACACGCCAAGGAGACGGTGGCGCAGACGCTGTGCGCCAGCGCCGCGGCGACACTGGCGGGGCTGCCCATTGTCGCGGCGACGTTCGGCCGGGTGAGCCTGGCGGGGCTCATCTCCAACGTCGTCGCCCTCCCCCTGTGTGGACTGCTCACGGGGCTGGCCGCGGGAGGCGCCGCGCTCTTCGTCGTCGTCCCCACGCTGGCAACGCCCGTGCTGTGGGCCGGCGCGTGGGCCTCCGAGCTGCTGCTGGTCATCACCCGGCTCTTCGCCGCTGCGCCCCTGGCCTCGGTCGAGGTGCCGTCGCTGGGCCTCCTGTCGGCGCTCTATGCGGCGGGACTGCTGACGTGGGCGCTGGGGACGGGGCGCTGGCGGCTGGGCGGGCTGCTGGCCCCCGCGGCCGTCGCCGCCGCCATGCTTGCCCCCATGCTCACGCCGCAGCCCGGGCTGCGTGTCACCTTCCTCTCCGTGGGCCAGGGCGACTCCGTGGTCGTCAGCTCCGGCGGTGAGCACATGCTCGTGGATGGCGGCGGCGTCCCCGGCGGCATGGACCCCGCGGAGCGCTTCATCCTGCCGTACCTCAAGCAGGCGGGTATCTCCCGGCTGGCGCTGGCCGTGCTGTCGCATCCCCACCCGGACCATGCGCTGGGGCTCGCGTCCGCGCTGAAGCAGCTTCCCACCGCGCGGCTGTGGATGCCCGCGGGCGACGGGGACGGCCCGCTGTCACGGCAGGTGGTGGCCGCCGCGGGGACGGCGCTCGTGGAGGAGGTCGAGGTGGGCCACCCGCCCCTGCGCCTGGGCGAGGCGACACTCGAGGTGCTCGGGCCTCCGGGGCCAGACGCGCGCGCGCTGCTGGAAGGCGCGAATGACCGGAGCGTGGTGCTGCTGGTGCGCCACGGCGACGTCACCGTGCTGCTGACGGGTGACGTGGAGGCCGAAGGCGAAGCCGAGCTGGCGGAACGGCTAGGGCCGGTGACGGTGATGAAGGCGCCGCACCATGGCTCGCGGACGTCTTCCACGGAGACGTTGCTGGAGCGCACACGGCCACGGCACGTCGTCTTCTGCGTGGGCCGGCGCAACCGGTACGGCTTCCCTCACGCCGAAGTGGAGGCGCGCTACCGTGCCATGGGAAGCGAATGCTGGCGCACGGATCTGCATGGCGCCGTCACCGTGGAAAGCGATGGCCAGGACGTCCGTCTGCTCCCCTTCCTGCCCGACGAGCCTTCCCCTGAAGCCGTGCCGGTTGCACGAGCCACACCCCCATCCACACCTTGGAGCCGATGATTCCAGAGGATCTCGACCTCCAGCAGCTCACCGCCGACCTGAAGAACGCGCTCGGCCCCGGAGAACCCATTGGGTACCTCCGCGGTAAATCCGTGATGCGCAACCTGCTCGTGGACATGCGGGGCTTCTCGGAGCTGGAGGCCGAGGAGCTCATCGACACGATGGAGCTTCGCGGCTTCCTCCGCTTCCTGGGGGACCCCACCGAGCGTTCCGTGGCGGACGCTCACTGGGACATCAGTCCCCACGCGTGAGCGCGGACGCCGCTACTCGAAGACCAGCCAACCGAAGCGCGGCAGCGCGTGGAAGTCGCCGACGAAGAGGGGCGAGAAGGACTGCCCCTCCACCGTGCGGCGGTCATGGTGCTCCAGCCGGTAGAGGTTGAAGCGCCAGCGGTCACCCGGCTTGGGCGGAATGTGGGGGACCTCGGCCAGGCGGTCGAAGGGAATCTGCATCTCCACCGACCAGCCCTCGTCCCGGTCCGAGGCATTGTCCAGCGTGCCCCGCACCTTCACGGCGGACTTCATCCCCGAATCCCACGAGCGGTCCATGCCCTGCCGCCGCGCGGGGAAGTACGCATCGAAGATGACGTTGTGCGGTGACACCTGGAGCTCGTTGTAGGTGCGCCCATCCGCGTTGGCGTCGAGGAAGATTTCCACCACCTCCTCCTCGTAGATGGGGTCATCGCGCTTGCGCAGCGTGCCCCACACGTCCGGGTCATCCAGGTCGAAGGCCACGTAGAGGAACGCGCCGTCATGGACGAGCCGCGCCTCGGTGCGAAGACGCGGGGCGCTGCCGTCGAAGCTCCGGCGCAGCACCACGGGCCGGGCCTGCTTCCAAGCAGCGTCGTCCAGCACGCCGTCGATGGTGGGCGGCTGGCTCACGCGCGGGACGGAGTATTCGGGCAGCTCCTGCGCGGCGCCGCCCAACTGAGGTCCCAACATGCGCTGCGAGCCGTCCTGCGCGTTGGCGTCATCCACTGGCAGCCGGGAGTTCCCCCGCCAGAAGCCGAGCATCACCCGCGCGGGCGTGCCCGGCATGGGCACCGAGTGCACGTCCTCGATGACCTTGCCCACCGGCCATGACGCGAGCGGCGCGGCGCCGCCTTGAACCTCATGGTCCGCGTTCGTGAGCATGCCGCCGCTGGCCGGGTCCACGACGTGGACGAAGAAGCTGTAGCCCTCCGGCGGCGCGCGGACCGCCTGGAAGTAATGCGCGAGCCGCACCTGCGTGCCCGGCGCGGCCTTCTCCGGCGTCACCTTGGAGCCCAGATACACCACCGCGCCGCCAGCGAAGGTCGCGCCGCTCCGAAACGTGAGGTCCGTGGGCGCGGCGCCCAGGGCGCGAAGCTGGGTGGGCGCGGGGATGCGAGGCGCCTGCTGGCGCGGGCCGGCCTGCTCATCACGACAGGCGGTGGCAAGGCAGGTGACGGCCAACAACGGAGCGAGAGCGAAGGACGGGAGGCGCATCGGGGCCGCGCATCCTAGCGGGCTTCGCGCCAGATGGGTTCGTCGCGAGGTGAGCGAGCAGGCAGCCAGGGTGTCGGCATCGGCCTACAGTGCCGGCAATTGTCATGCCGAGCGGTGGCTCCCATCTTCTCGCCTCAACCGGCGGTTCAGGCCCTAGGGAGGCGCGAATGAAGACTCTACTCAAGGTGGGGGCGGTGGTGGGTGTGCTGGGAGCGGGGAGCGCCATGGCACAGGAGCGGCTGGAGTCCTCCGCGGACATGCGAGGCCTCACATTCCTCGTGGGCGGCGGTGTCGAGGGTTATACGAACGCGCTGGGCTCCGACATCAACCCGGGTCTGGGTTACGGCGTGACGGTGGCCATCAAGCCCACGAAGGTGCTGGGCATCGAGCTGGGCTACTCCGGCGCCATCAACAACTTCGACCAGCGCGTGCTGACAAGCTCCAATAGCGGACCGGACCTGGTGCGCAACGGCGCGCACGCGGTGGCCACGCTGGGCCTGGGCGCCGCGCCCGTGCAGCCCTACGTCCTGGGCGGCGTGGGCATCAGCCGGTACAACGTGCGGGCGCCCACGCTCGCCTTCGCGGATGACACGGTGGGCAACATCCCCGTGGGCGGCGGCCTGCGCGTCCACATGGGCAGCTTCACCGCTGACGCTCGCGTCCAGTACAGCTTCCTGCTCGACCAGCAATTCGCCGCGAACGTCCCGCCCGGTGACGTCACGATTGGCGACCGGAACTTCAGCAGCGGCGGCAGCTACTCGGGCACCCTGAACATCGGCGCGACCTGGTAGCGACGCGGCCATCGGTGCCTGGGCATCCAGCGTGCCCGGGCACCTGGCCCCTTGTCGAGCGCACCCCACCGCAGAACGCCGGCTTCTGCGAAGGGTGAGCGGGAGACACGCCTTCCGCCAGACAGGTTGGCTTTCGCAGCCAGCCTCGCATTAGGACCCGGGCATGCGCCCTTTCCTCACGGCGGAGTGGCGGTATCTCGTCATGCTCAACTACGAGGTGGACCCGGAGGTGCTCCGACCCCTCGTCCCCCTGGGCACGGAACTCGACGTCTGGCAGGGGCGGACCTTCGCCAGCATGGTGGGCTTCCGCTTCCTCGACACGCGCGTGCGCGGCCTGGCCGTGCCGTTCCACCGTCACTTCGACGAGGTGAACCTGCGCTTCTACGTGCGCCACCTGGGTCCCGAAGGCTGGCGCCGGGGCGTCGTGTTCGTGAAGGAGCTCGTCCCACGCCTGGCCATCGCCACCGTGGCGCGCGTGCTCTACAACGAGCCGTACGTCGCGCTGCCCATGCGGCACGTCGTGGAGATGACGGGGGCGGAGAACGGCGCGCCCGGCCGCGTCGAGTACGCGTGGAAGGCGGATGGGCGGTGGCAACACCTGTCCGCGACGACGCGAGGAGCGCCGCTGGCCAGTGAGCCGGGCTCGGAGGCGGAGTTCATCACCGAGCATTACTGGGGCTATACGGCGCAGCGGGACGGCGGCTGCGCGGAGTACCGCGTGGAGCATCCCCGCTGGTCCGTGTGGCAGGTGGATGACACCGCGCTCGATGTCGACGTGGAAGGCATGTACGGCGCGCGGTTCGTTCCCTTCCTGCGTGGCAAGCCCAGCTCCGCCTTCGTCGCGGATGGCTCGGCCGTGGCCGTGTACCCCGGCGCGCGCCTGCGCCCGGGTGATGGCCAGCCGCCAGCCACGGAGACGCCTCGCGCCGCCTGAGTTCCCCGGCGGCGTCCCGCGTCCCGGACGCTGGCTGACGCCACCGGGACGCACGCGGCCAGCAAGTCCGCGGAACCTCGTGCCCATGTGGCGGCCAGCGGGTTGCTCCCGCGTGGGCCCATGCGCTTCGAATTCGAACACCTGGGCTCCACCACCCCCTTCGAGCTCGCCGAGGGCGTCCACCTCCTGGGCGGAGGCCCGGACGACCACATCCGCCTGGAGGGACTTCCCCCGGGACTGCTCAGCCTGAGCATCGAGGCGCAGCGGCTGATGGTCGAGGCCGCGCGCACCTTCTCCGTCAATGGCGTGCTCGTTCCCCCGGGCGTGCCCAGGCTGGTGCTCCCAGGCGAGGCGCTCGGCCTGCCCGACGACATGGGCCTGCGCGTGCTTCAGGAGGCCTTCAGTGAGCGCGGCGTGGGCACCGTGGCACTCCTCAAGGGCCTGCTGACCGGAACGGATGAACCGGCGCCGTCACGCGCGGCCACCCTCACCTGCCTCACGGGCCTGGATGTGGGGCGCGTCCATGCGCTCGCGGAGGCCCAGACGGACATCGGCCGAGGCAGCGAGGTGGCCCTGCGCCTGAGAGACCGGGCCGTGTCCAGGACCCATGCGCGCATCATCCACGGTGAGAAGGGCTTCACGCTGGAAGACCAGGGCAGCCCCAACGGCGTCTTCATCAACGGTCAGCGCGTCGACAGCCAGGTCCTCCTGGCCGATGGCGACGTCATTGAAATGGGCCGCTCGCTGCTTCGCTTCCAGGCGGCGGTGGAAGAGCCCCCGCCCCCTGCCCCGCCTCCTGTCGAAGAGGCGCCTGCCGCCGACGCGGCTCCGCCTCTCCCCACCGAAGCCGTGACGGAGCCCACGCAGGACGCGCCACCCCGTGCCTCCAAACCGCGCGGCGAGTGGTGGCTGATTGGCCTGAGCGCGGTGGCGGCCTCCGCGGGCGTCGCCATCACCTGGCTGCTGGCGACGGGCACCTGACCGAAACGCCGTGACGGCGGCTCAACCGGGGATGGGCCCCAGCCCCGCGCGTTCCACGAGGAGCCGGGCGAGCTGCTGGTGGTGGAGGAAGAAGCTGGTGAAGTGGACGAGCCCCGCCTTGCTCCGGATGGCGTACACCGTCACAGGCCCGGGCAGGACATCCAGCTTGCGGATGTCCGCGAAGTTGAAGCGCCGCGTCCGCACCATGCCGCGATACGTGATGCCACGGGCATCCACGACGATGCGCGTGCGCCCGTAGTACATGAGCGACACCGCGAAGAAGAGGACGAAGAAGCCCGCTGAGAGAAAGGTCTTGAGCGGGACCTCATCGAAGAACCGCAAGAGGTACACCAGCACGGTGATCCAGAGCAGGCCCGCGGCGGCCATGGCCGCTGCGAGGACCCGTCGGGGCCTGAAGACCTGCCGTCCGTTCGATTCCGCGTCGTGCCCGGTCATTCATGGAAGCTAATGCTTGGGGCTGACACGGTCCACCTACCCTCAGGCTTCCTGCCTGCCGGTCAACGCAGTCGCGCCGCCTTCTGTCGGGATTCCTCCTGGAGCTGAGGGCGGGCGTCCGCGGCGGAGGAAGCGGCATAGCGCTCGTACAAGCCGCGTGCCTCCAGCGGCCGTCCCATGGCGCGGAAAGCTTCGGCCAGCCCGTAAAGCGGAGAGGCCGAGCCAGGCTCCAGCTCCAGGGCATACTGGTAATCCGCCGCAGCTTCCGCGTAGCGGCGCAGACCGATGTTGGCGCTGCCACGCGCGACATAGGCCACGGCCAACATGGGCTCATGCTGGATGGCCTGGGTGAGGCTGGTCAGCGCGCCCGTGAAGTCCTTGCTGGAGATGCGCTGCACGCCCTGCTCATACGCCCGGCGTGCCTGTGCGCGCGTCGTGTCCGCCACGGGACCGGAGCCCGGAGCCTGTCCCGCGGCCTGGGGCGAGGCACCGGCCTGCGCCATCTTCCCGCGCGCGCGCTCGATGTTCTCCTTCGCGCTCTGCCGGATGGCAGCGTCCTGCGTGAGCACGGTGGCCCGCTCCCACTGCGCCACCGCCTGTCCATAGTAGCCCAGCACCGCCAGGGCGTTGCCCAGCTTGAACAGGGCCTCCACGTGCCCAGCGTCCGCGTGCGACGCATCAAGGAAGGCAAAGGCCGCCTCGCGGTAGCGCCGCTCCTTCATCAACGCGTCACCGTCGCGGATGCGCGCCGCCGCCAGCGCCGGGTTGGACGTCCGCTCCGCCCGTTCCGCCGGGTCCGTCTGCGCCGCGGGGGCCGAGGAGACCGCGAGCACCGGCGCAAGCTCCGGCGTCGGGGGCTGCGCGGCGACGGCCGGCAGGGGCTCGGCGCCCATGGCCTTCAGGTGCTCGGTCGCCTTGCGGACCCAGATCTGCTCCCCCTTGCGCTGCTCACGGGCGATGTACGCCTGGTACGCGGGGATGGCCTTTTCCTTCTGACCGAGCTGCCGGTAGCTCTCTCCCAGTCCGTAGAAACCATCCGCGTCCCCGGGCTCGAGCTGGGTGTAGTGCTCGTAGGCCTTCGCCGCAGTGGCCGCATCCCCCGCCTTGCGCGCGGCATAGCCCAGGTTGAACCAGGCCATCTTGAAGCCCGGGTCGGTCTGGGTGGCCTCGCGGAAGTGCGTGAGGGCCTCCTGCACCTGCCCCTTGCGGAACAGGACGCTGCCCAGGCCATTGAGCGCGGAGGGGTAGCCGGGCGTCTCGGCCAGGGCCTCCCGGTAGGCGGCGGCCGCGTCGTCCCATCGGCCTCGCGACAGAGCCGACTCTCCACGCAGGAAGGCCGCCCGCGCCGCGGCGGATGGCTCCGCGGCTCCCAGCAGCATTGCCGCGGACAGCGCGATGACGAACCTGCGCAAGACGACCATGACGGCTCCCGGAGTGTCGACCCGGAAGCCGTAGCAGAAAAACCAGGGCCGCGTCAGTACGCCCGCGAGCGGCGCGGCTCCTGGCGTTGGCTCAGCTCCGGAACGGGTTCTGGAGCAGCACCGTCTCGCCGCGGTCGGCGCCCACGGAGACGCACACCACCGGGACGCCGCTGACCTCTTCCACCCGGCGCACGTAGCGCTTGGCGTTCTCCGGCAGCTCGTCGAAGGTCCGCACGCCAGCGATCTGCTCGTCCCAGCCCTGGAGCGTCTCGTAGATGGGCTTGACGCGCGCCAGGTCCTCGTAGTCGCCGGGCAGCTCCGTCACCTTCTGGCCGTCCAGCTCGTAGGCGGTGCAGATCTGCAGCGTCTTCAGGCCGCTGAGCACGTCCAGCTTGGTGAGCGCCATGCCCCACAGGCCGTTGACGCGCGAGGCGTAGCGCAGCACCACGCCATCCAGCCAGCCGCAGCGGCGGGGCCGGCCGGTGGTGGCGCCGAACTCGTCACCCACCTTGCGAAGCTGGTCGCCGATGGCGTCGCTCAGCTCCGTGGGGAACGGACCGCCGCCCACGCGCGTGGTGTAGGCCTTGCTGATGCCCATCACCTTGTCGATGGCCGTGGGCCCCAGGCCCGAGCCCACCGCGGCGTTGCCCGCCACGCAGTTGGAGGACGTCACGAACGGATACGTGCCGTGGTCCACGTCCAGCAGCGTGCCCTGCGCGCCCTCGAAGAGGATGCGGGCGCCGCGGCGCACCTGGCCGGAGAGGTAGAGCGAGGCGTCGTGGACGAAGGGCTTGAGCCGCTCACCCAGGGCGGAGAACTCCGCCAGCACCTGCGGCACCTCGAGCTGCGGCACCGGAGCGCCCGCCTGCGCGCACAGGTCCTTCAGCTCATCCAGCGCCGCCGGCAGCCGGGCCTCGATGCGCGTGCGCAGCCGGTCCGCGTTGAGCAAATCCCTCACGCGGATGCCGCGCCGGGCGACCTTGTCCTCGTACGCGGGGCCAATGCCCCGGCCCGTGGTGCCAATGGCGCTGCCCCCGCGGGCCTTCTCGCGGAAGCTGTCCAGCAGCTTGTGCCACGGGAAGATGACGTGGGCATTGTCGGAGATGAGGAGCTGCGCGTCGTCCTTGAGGAAGCCGCGCGCCTTCAGCGCGTCAATCTCCCCAACGAGGACGGCGGGGTCCACCACCACTCCGTTGCCAATGACACACGTCTTCCCAGGGTGGAGGATGCCCGAGGGAATCAGATGGAGGACGGTCTTCTGCCCGCCCACCACCAGCGTGTGGCCCGCGTTGTTGCCGCCCTGGAAGCGGACGACGACCTGGGCGTGCTCGGTGAGCAGGTCAACGACCTTGCCCTTCCCCTCATCTCCCCACTGCGCTCCGATGACGACGACGTTCGGCATGGTGCCCGCCGCTTAGCACGCGCGGGGGGCCGGGTGACAGTGTTCCGCGAAGCCACAATGCAGGGCCTGGCAGGCTGCCTTCTCCCTCCCATCCCATTCACCCCTGGATTCACCGCGTGCCACGGCCCGTGCCGCTCCCGCGAGCCGCCCCGCTGCGTCCTCCAGGCCCCTCGGCCCGGAGAGCCACTCGGGCTCCGGCTGGGGCTCCCGGAGGAAGACGACTCCCACCCGCACCGGCACCCCTTCTCGCACCATGTGCCGAGCCACCAGCCCCAGCGCCGCGAGTTCATAGGTGTACGCGGCCGCTCCCAGCGGATGGCGTCCGCCATGCTTGAAGGCCACCACCACGGCCTCCCCTTGCGGGGACTCCCACAGCAGGTCCACCGTCCCCTCGACGCTGACCCCACCCTCCAGGGCAAGCACGAAAGGCAGCCCCCGGTGAATCGTCTGTGCCGGTGCCTGCGCCAGGTCCCGGGCGAACGCCGACGCCAGGAAGCGCTCCACGGTGCGCAGCACGGCGTCCATGCCCTCTTCGTCCGGCAGTGCGCCCGCGTCACGCAACAGTGACTCAAGGTGGGCTTGCCGTTCGGAAGTGTCCACATCCGGGGCGGCCAGCCGGAGGTCCACGCCGCGGAGCAGCCGCTGCGCGAGGTCTTCGGGGCGCTCGGCGGGAATCCAGCCGTCCGGCTCCACCAGCGGCGGCGCGCCCCGGGGCGGAACCTCCCAGGGCCATGCCGCGCCGCGCAGTCCCAGCCGGTGCACGTAGTGGAAGCGCCGCGGACAGGCGATGAAGTCCTGCAACGCCTCGGCGGTGGCCACCGCGGCGCCCAGCGACTCGGCCTGCGGGGCCCGTACACCGCGCACGCGCAGCAGCGCGGCCTCGACGCGCGCTTCAGCCAGGCGCAAGGCTTCCGGTCCCGGCGGCTCCGGGTCCGCGGGAGGTGGAAGCGTGTCGACGTCCAGGTCCTCCACCAGGCGGCGCAGCTCCGCGTCCACGTCCAGACGCCCGTCGATCTGGTGCCACCAGGAGGCCTTGCCACCGCGCGGCTCCGCGCCGCCCGCAAGCACCAGCATGTCCTTGGCGCGGGTGAGCGCGACGTAGAGCAGGCGGCGGTACTCGGCGTCCTCGCGGGCCTTCAGCTCGGCGCGCACTGCGTCGAAGCGGCTGGAGGTGTAGTCATCCTCCAGCGAATCCGGCACCCACGGCTGAAGGGAGATGCCGTGGGTGCGCTCGAAGTGGGCCCGGCCCGACGTCACACGCCGACGGGCGCCCATCGAAGGCACCACCACCACCGGCCACTCCAGGCCCTTGGCGCTGTGGATGGTCAGCAACTGCACCGCGCGAGGGTCGCCCGCGTCCAGCAGGTCCGCCTGGGCCTCCGTCGGGTCGTTCTCCGCCAGCATCCGCAGCTCGCGCGCGAAGGCCACGCAGCCGCCCGTGCCACGCTCGTCGCGCCGCGACGCCAGCGCCAGGAGCTTCTCCACGTTGGCGCTCGCCTGCTCCGCGTAGGGTGAGCCCGCGAGCGCTTCCCGATAGCCCGTCGCATCCAGCGCGGACACCAGCAGCTCGCGTACGCCCAGCCGGTCACGCTCGCGCCGCAGTCCGGGGAGCGCGGCGAGGAAACGCTCCAGGCGTTGCCGCTCGCGCTCGGACAGTGAGCCCAACACCTCCGGGTCCGTCAGCCGGGGCGACGCCAGGGACAGGGGCGCGTCACCCGCGAGGAGGAACAGCGATGCGTCCGACAGGCCCACCAGGGGCGAGCGCAGCACCGCGGCGAAGGCCAGTGCGTCCTCCGCGTCCGCCAGCAGCGCGAGCAGCGAGGCCAGGTCCAGCACCTCCTGCGCGCCATAGAAGCCGCGGCCGCGCAACACGCGGTGCGGGACCCCGTGGTGGATGAGCCTCTGCCGGTATACCTCCAGGTGCGTGAAGGTCCGGAAGAGCATGGCCACGTCGCCGCCCCGCGCCGGACGCAGCCCTTCGCCGTCCTCGCGCGCCACCGACGGCGGCGCCCCTGGCGCCAGCAGACATCGCAGCCGGCGGGCAATCGCGTCCGCGTCCAGCCATCGCAGGTCCGCCGCGGTCGCCGCTTCCTCCAACTGCAACCGCTCCACGACAGGCCCCTCCGCCAGGGACGGCCTCACCGCGGCGAGATCATCCTCTTCCGGGACGTAGATGACCTCGAAGGGCCGAGGGTTCCCGGCGTCGGCGGCGACGAGCACGCCCGCGAAGGTGCGGTTGAAGAACGACAGCAGGCCGGGCACGGAGCGGCGGTTGTTCTGGAGGAAGCCGCGCGTGCCCCCTTCGTCCTCGAGCTTCTTCGCCAGCACGGAGAAGACGGACACGTCCGCGCCACGGAACTCGTAGATGGACTGCTTGCGATCACCCACCGCACACAGAAAAGCGGGCTCCAGCGGCAGCGCCTTCACCAGGTCCACGTCGGGTGCCAGCTCGCGCGGGCCGCCCTCGCGCTGCTCCGCCAGGAGCAACACCAGGTCCAACTGGAGGCGGTTGGTGTCCTGGAACTCGTCCACCAGCAGTGCGCCGATGCGCTCCTGCGCCTGTCGGCGGAACTCCGGGTGCTCCCGGAGCAGGTCACGCGACTTCACCAGCAACGACGTGAAGTCGAGCACGTTGCGGCGCGACAACTCCGTGTCGTGACGGGCCTCCACGCGCGTCAGGAGCTCGCGGAACGTCACCTCGAACGGCGCAGAGCGCCAGGCGGCCCAGGCGTCGTCCAGCCGGGGCACGGAGCCGTCGCTTTTGCCGAAGACACGCCAGTAGAGGTCCTTCACGGGCGCGCCCGCGCCCTTGCTGAGCCTTGAGAAGTTGCGCCCGTCCGCCTTGAAGCAGGCCCGCAGCCACGGGAAGCGCTCGCCCTCGCCGAAGTTCTCCGCCGTCATGCCGTTGAGCGCGCGCTCCAGCCCGCCCAAGAGCCGGCTCCATTCGCCCTTCGCGTCCAGGCCCCGGGCCTCGCCGCACAGCTCCTTGCACCGCGCAATCGACGCGTCCAGCTCCGCGCGTGCCTCCGCGGCGTCACTCACGGCGGCCTTCTCCGCGCGCAGCCCTTCCTCGCGGAGCTTGCCGTAGACGGACACCAGCGCGGCCACCAGGCCGTCCGAGAACCCCGAGCCGGAGAAGCCCAGCTCCCGGCACAGCTCCCGCACCTGCGCATCACCCGCCTCCAGCGCGTCCAGGACCACGCGCTCGCAGACGTCCTGCACCAGCCCCGTCGCCTCCAGCGAGTCCAGCACCTCGAAGTTCGGGTCGATGCCCACCGCGGGCGGCGCTCGTCGCAGCAACTGGCCGCACAGCGAGTGGAAGGTGCCCACCGTGGCCGCGCCCAGCTCCTCGCGAAGCTGACGCCACGCATCCGGCAGCGGGAAGGGCTTGTCCAGCCGCGCCAGCGAGGCGCGCAGCTCCTCCTCCTGGTCCAGGCGCGTCTCGCCCTGCGCCAGTGCATCCAGGCGCTGGCGGACGCGCGAGCGCATCTCCGCGGCGGCCTTGTCCGTGAAGGTGAGCATGCACAGCCGCGCCGGGCGCACCGGGCCGCCGGCCTCACGCGCACCCGCGAGCAAGTGCAGCGTCATGGTGACAAGGCTGTACGTCTTGCCCGCGCCGGCGCCCGCCATCAGGGCGAGGTTGCGCTCCAGCGCGAGGAGGGACGGCTCGGCGCTCATCCACCCTCCTCCGTCATGCGGCGCTCGGTGATTCGGCACACGGCGCGGTAGCCACACGTCCCGCAGTCCTGGGGCCGCGCGGCGAACTTGCCCTGACGCAGCGTCCCCACCAGCGCCTCCACCGCGTTGGGCAGGTTGAGGCCCTCCTTCTCCGCCACCTTCGCGCGGATTTCGGGGTCCTTCGATAGCAGCTCGTCCAGCTCCGCGTCGGAGATGACCTCGGACAGGCGGATGGCCATGCCCGTGCGGAGGGAGAACCACGCGGCCTGCCGCGCGTTCGAGTGACCGCTCTCACGGGCCGCGTAGAGGTACAGCGGGAGCTGGAAATCCGACGTCAGCAACCGCTCCTTCAGCGAGCGTTTGTCCAACCGGCCCGACTTGTAGTCGATGACGCCCACCTCGCCGCCCGACGTGTCCAGCCGGTCGATGGTGCCCTCGAAGTACACGGGCTCCTCGCCCGCGTGCAGCACGACGTTGCTCCACTTGTCGTCACGTGCCGCCGGGCCGAAGCGGAACTCGAAGTTCTCTGGCGTCATCGCGTCGAAGGGCAAGCCCCGGCGCTCGTCCACCAGGATGCGGCGGGCCATGGCGCGGGCCCGCTCGTGCGCCAGCTTCCACAGCTCCGGATGCCCCACGTGGTGCACGCGCTCGAAGTCCTTGATGGCGGCCTTGAGCGCGGCATCCAGCACCTCGTCCGGCACCTCCTCGGGCGCCTTGCCCAGAAGCTGCTTCTCCTTCAGCGCCGCGAAGACCTCCTCCACCACCTTGTGCCAGAAGGTGCCTCGGCCACGCGCGTCGAACTCCTCGCCCGGCACGTCTGGTTCAGCCACCTTCAGCCCGTACGAGAGGAAGCCCTGGAAGCCGCAGTTGCCGAAGCGCGCCAGCGCCGAAGCGGAGAGCGGCCGGGTGATGTCGAAACGGAACGTCTCCCGCAGGGATTCGCGCAGCGTGTTGACGTCCACCGAGCCCGAGTAGGGCCCGGGCTGCGCGGTCTTGTTCCCGAAGAAGAAGAGGCGCTCCACCTCCACCTCCGCCAGCTCTCTCGCGCCCGCGTACCAGGACTCGGGCTCGAAGCGGCGCCGGAGAATCCTGGCCGCGGCGTCGGGCTCGGTGACGCGCAGCTTCGGCTGGGACAGGGCCTCCAGCGCCACGCAGCGGCGAAGCTCGGACTCGGTGAGCACCTCGTCCAACTTGGGGATGGGCGACAGGGAGCGTGGCTCCCACTTCAGCGCGGTGAGCCGGCGCACCTCTTCCAGGAACGCGGACGGCACCTGCTCCTGGCCTCCCGCGGACGCCACCGCGAAGGACAGGCTGACGCTCGCCTCCGAGGCGGCCAGCGCGCTGGCGAACAGCAGGCGGTCCTCGGTGAGACGCCAGGCCGCGCGTTCGTCGAACTCGCCGCCCGTGAGCCGGAACACGTCGCGTCCCAGGTGCTTGTTGAGGGCCGCGCGCTCCGCGTCCGCCAGCAGCGGAGACGGCGCGTCACGTCCGGGGAAGCGGCCTTCCGTCAGCCCCGCCAGGAAGAGGTGCTGGAAGGAGCGCCCCGGCAGCTCGGCCACGTCGAGCACCTCGACGGCGGCGCCACGGGGCCTCGCGGGGGAAGGTGCGCGGTCCGCCATCGCTCGCGGCAGCAGCGGCCGAACGTGCGCCGGCGCATCTTCGGTCCGCCGCCGACCGCCTTCATCATCCGCGTCAGGCCCTGCACGCGCAGACGGAGCGCCTCGCGCGCGGCATCGTCCCGCGCCCGAGCATCCGCCGCGCGCGCGCCCAGCCCGCCCTCCTCACGAGGCTCCAGGGCCCCCTCGGAATCCACGAGGCCCAGCTTCTCCACCACCTGCCACCACGCCGCGAGCAACTCCACGGCGGTGCCTTCCTCGGGGATGCGGCGGCAGGACTCCACCAACTTCATGCAGCGCTCACGCAGCAGCTTCACGGCGTGGACGCGGGTGCTGTCCGGTGCGTTGCGCGTGCCATTCAGCGCCAGGAGCCGGCGCGCCAGGCCATCCAGCCGCACGTCGTAGGCGCCCCGGCCCCGCACCGCGCCCAGCCGGTCATCGCGCACGGCGGCCTGGGCGAAGAAGCTCGCGGGCGCGTCCGGGCGCCGCGAGACAGCGTGGGCGCGTAACGGCTGGCCATGAGGTCCGCCACGCGGTCGGCCGGAAAGCCATCCTCCACCAGCAGCGGCAGGTCCAACGCGAGCCGCACGGGCCCGGCGAGCCCCAACGGCTCGCCCCAGGGCAGACGCACCGGCACGCCCAGCTCCCCCAGTGACTCCTTGAGCCAACCGGCCTCGGGCCCCAGCTCGCGGTACGCCACCGCGATGTCTCCGGGCGCCACGCCTTCGGCCAGCAGGCGCCGCACGTCCCGGGCCAGCAGCCGCGCCTCGTCGCGCGCCGTGGCCGCGCTCCACACACTCAGGGTCGGCACCGCGTCCTTCAGCACGTCGCGCGGGGCTCGCGGTGAGAAGAGGTGGCGCCCCAGGTCGATGAAGGGCCGGCCCTCGAAGGTGACGTCCGCCTTGAAGAGGTCCACGTGCGTCATGGCGTCGCCGCGGTTCTCGAAGGCGCGGAAGAGCGCCGTCAGCGCCGCGTCCGCCGCGGGCGAGCCACCCACCGGCGTCTCCACGCGCAACGTCACCCGCCGCGACTCACACGCCGCCGCCAGCGCCAGCAGCAGCTCCAACCCCGAGGGGCGCACGTCGTAGACGCCGTGCAGGACCAGCGTGCTCAGGCCCTCCCACCCCACGGGCCACGCGCCCCGGCCCAGCGCCTCGCGCGCGCCGCGCATGACGTCCTCGCGGTCCGCCAGGCACAGCTCCGCCATCCGCTGCTCGTACAGGTGGTACAGGCGCGCAATCACCCGGACCCGCGTCCTGCGCTCCTGCGGCAGGATTTCCACCGCGTCCTGAAGCTCACGGGCGGACAGGCGCCCGGCCTTCAGGTCCAGCACCACGTCCAGCGCGGCGCGGCGAAGGCGGGTTCGCGCACGTAGTCGCCGAACGGCGTGGGCCCCAGCTCCAATCCCAGGGAGGCCACCACGGCTCGCGCCGCCGCCGCCGGGCACGGACGCCGGTTGAGCTCCCTCGCGCCGCCCAGCGCGTGCAGCAGCTCCTCCCACGTCAGCAGATGTGCCCCCACACTCAGCCCGCTGGCGTCGCCCATCGCCCGCAACGCGGCCTGACGCCGGCCGGCGTCGGGAAACACGTGGAGGGTGCGGCCAGAACGGAAGGGCATGCGGGGCGGATTCTAGAACGACCGGGCGGGTGAGTTTCATGCTCCATTCCGGGCCCGCCGCACAGGTCATTTCCGCGCCTGCCCGGTCGCCGACCACGTATTCCCGGCTTCTCCGCCGATAGCCGCGCGAAGTCCGGAGCACGACGTGAGGCCCGGCGGGTTGCCCCCCGCGCACGCGCCGCCGACCGGATGCGCGCCGCGGCGGGCCCGTCTCCGAAGCGCCCCAACACACGCGGGGCGCCTGTCCTGACTCAACCCCGCGCCGCCAAGGGCAGCGACAGTTCGAGCTGCGTGAGCGGCGTGGTGGCCAGCCCCGAGCCCAGGAGGAACCGCGCCAGGGGTCCTTCCGGAACGATGGCGCTCGCGGCCAGCGCCTTGCCGGGCCACCGCGCCGCCAGGGCCCTCAAGAGCATGCGTCCCGCGCCCTGGCCTCGCGCCGAGGGCTCCACGCCGATGGAGCGGAGCACCAACGTGGGCGGCGCGACGTCCGCCACCACCGCCACCGCGGGCCCCAGCCGGAACGCTCGGGCCGGAGACGCCAGCCCCATCACCGTCGCGGGAGCGAGCTGCCACGGCAGCCCCTCCGGCAACCACCGCGCGCAGTCCCACGGGTCTACTTCCTCCAGCGCGGGAGCCTCGGCCAGGGGTTCTGGCGTTCCCATGAAGCCCACCAGCCGGCGCACGCGCTGGAAGCCCAGGCGTTCATAGAGCGTCACCGCGGGCGCGTTCTGCTCGATGACCTCCAGGACGACTCGGGCGTCACCGCGGGCGCGGGCTTCATCCAGCAATGGACGCAGCATGGCACCGCCGAGCTTGCGATTGCGCCACGCGGGCACCACCCCCATGCCCGCCACCCGGCTCTCCCGGCCGCGTCGGGCCATCAACACGAGCCCCACCGGCTCACCGTCCACGCGCGCCACGCGGCTCTCCTCCAGCGAGATGTGCTCGCTGCGCACGCGCGCGTCGAACAGGGTGGGCACGTCCGGCACGGGGACGAAGTAGCCCTCGAACGAACGGGCGAAGAGCGTGGAGAGGGCACGCAGGGGCAGGTCCGACGCGGGGGCCAGTTGCATGAGGGAAATGCCTCCAAAGGCAGGCGGAACCGAGTCTACGCATGAAGTCGCGGGACACGGTGCTGGAACAAGGCGGGATTGCGCCCCTATGCTGCCCGCCGTGCGCCTCCCATTCCGAGCGTTTGCCATTGCCGTCCTGCTGGCCGTCGTCCCCGCCTCCCCCGCCGCCGCCCAGGAGGGCACGGACGAGCCACGGCTCCATGAGCTCCGGTTCGACTGGACACGGGATGGCATCCTCACCGGCGCGGCGGGCGTGCTGTGGATTTCCAGCGAGACGTTCCTCAAGGACAGCCTGGCTCCGGCGCAGTGCCGCTGGTGCGACCGCGCGCCGGATGGGACGGACCGCCTCAACCGGCTGGACCGCTGGGGCCGAGGCCTCGCCGGGTCGACGCCCGACGCCCGCAAGCGGGCCCACAACTGGAGCAACATCATCGGCTTCGCCGCGCTGCCCGCGGGTGTGCTCGGCATCCAGTACGCCATGGGGAACAGCTCGGGTGCGCCGTCGCGCTACTTCGCCCAGGACGCCACCATCATCGTCCAGAGCGCGGTGTTCGCCTCGCTGGCGAACCAGACGGTGAAGTTCATCGCTGGCCGCGAGCGGCCCTTCGTGCACGTGCTGTCCGAGGACCAGAAGGGCCTCACCGACCACCCCAACGACAACAACCTGTCCTTCTACAGCGGCCACACCAACCTGGCCTTCTCCCTGGTGGTCTCCGCGGGCACCGTCGCCGCGATGCGTGGCTACAAGCATCAGGCGTGGATCTGGGCCGTGGGCGTGCCCGTGGCCACCTCCGTGGGCCTGCTGCGCATGGGCGCCGACAAGCACTACCTCACGGACGTGGCAACTGGCGCCCTGCTGGGCTCGGCGGTCGGCTTCGCCGTGCCCATGCTGCTCCATGGCCGGAAGGGGAACGCCACGCCCAACGCCCAGGCCGGGCAGTTCCACATGACGCCCGTGGCCAGCGCGCGGATGATGGGCATCTCCGGCTCCTTCTAGGCGCTGTGCCCCAGAGGCCGCGGTGGGCCGCGCGCCCGGGCAGCCTCAGTGGAAAGCAGGCCAGCAAAAGAGGTAAAATCGGGAACCCCATACCCGGGGCATGCGCCTCTCGACTGGAGTTCCCATGTCCACGTTGAAGAAGTCCCTGCTGGCTGTCATCGCCGCCATTGCCATCGCCCCCGCCGCGGCCATTTCCGACCCCGCCGTCGAAGCGCGGGTCTGCATCGACAAGAGCCCGAGCGTGGAGCAGTCCGCGCCGACGTCCATCAACTGTCGCGCCATCCGGGACCAGTACCTCTGTACGTTCAAGGGCTGCAGTTGGGACGACGAAGCCGGCATCTGCTACTGAGCTGACCCGCGACAGACGGCGCGCCTCAGAGGCCGACCTCCGCGGGCGCGCCGTCCGCGCCGCCTTCCGTTGCCAGCGGCGGCAGTGAGTTCATGTCCCAGCGCTGGCCAGCGGTCCACGACACCGCGCCCGACACGCCCCACCCCGCACGCAGGGCCTGGCGGTCCTCGTACTCCAACCAGAAGACGGACTCCTGGGGCCGGGCCGCCTGGTCCAGGCAGGCGATGCGAGTGGCCGGCCGCCCCGGGCTCTCCAGCGTCACCGCGAAGCCCTTGTGCGAGTGGCCGCACAGCATCCACTTCGGCAGCACCGTGTCCACCAGCCGCCGTGTCACGGGGTTGCCAATCCAATAGGAGGGCAGCGGCCTGGGCGGTGACGGGTTCTCCTCCCGCGCGCGCTGGACGATGCCCCGCGGCCATTCGTGGACCAGCATCAGGTCCACGTCGCGCAGCGCCGCCACCTGCTCCACCTCCGGCGTGCGGAAATAACCGGCCTGCTTCACCATGTCCGGCGTGACGGGAGGCTTCAAGGGCTGGTCGATGAAGCGCGGCGCGTGGATGCCCGACAGGTACGCCACCCGCAGGCCGCACAGCTCGCGGACGCCAGCGCGCCCCAGGTACGTCACGTTCGGCGCCAGCTTCCCGCCCTGCTGGAGGTCGTGCAGCGCCTCGAAGTCCTCGTTGTTGCCGGCAATGAAGTACAGCGGCCGCTTCACCTGCCGGAGCCCGTCGGCGTATTCCGCGAACTCCGCGGGCATGGCGCGCTTGGCGGCCTTGCGCCGGTGGTCATCCGCCCGGCGGAAGGCCTCCACGTCGCCCACCGCCAACACCAGGTCCACCCGGCGGCCACGGGCCTGCTCCAACGCGTCCAGCCACGTCTCCACTCGATGGAAGCGGCCATGAATGTCGCCCACGGCCGCGACAAGTAGGGGTTCCGGCATCTTGCTTGAAAGGCTGCACGCGCCCCCCTGCCCTGTCGAGTCGAGTTCATCCCATGTCGCCAATGGCTGACAGAACGCAACCTCTCCTGGCGGCCAATCCCGCGAGCGCGGTGGATGACGCACCCCGCCCAACCCCACCTTCCAACGACGCCCCCCACCGTGCCATTGAGGTCCGAAAGCAGCCAGACAGCGACCACCGCGTATGGGAGTTTGCCCCCCATGAACGGCCTGGACCCCAGCGCGTGCTACCGCGCGATGCAGACCCGAGATGCCCGCTTCGACGGACGGTTCTTCACCGCCGTCCGGACCACGCGCATCTACTGCCGGCCCATCTGTCCGGCCCGGACGCCCCGCTTCGAGAACTGCACCTTCTACCCGAGCGCCGCCGGGGCCCAGGAGGCGGGCTACCGGCCCTGCCTGCGCTGCCGCCCGGAGACCTCGCCGGACCTCGCCTTCTGGCGCGGCACCTCCAACACCGTCGCCCGGGCCCTGGCGCTCATCGCCGAGGGCGGGCTGGATGAGGACGGCGCCGGGGTGTCGGAGCTCGCGGACCGGCTGGGCGTGGGAGACCGGCAGCTCCGGCGGTTGTTCCAGCAGCACCTGGGGGCCTCGCCCGTGGCCGTGGCGCAGACGCGGCGCGTGCTGTTCGCCCGGCAGCTCCTGCACGAGACGACGTTGCCCATGGCCCAGGTGGCGCTGGCCTCGGGGTTCCACAGCGTCCGCCGCTTCAACGACGTGTTCCGCGCCCTGTATGGACGGCCACCCAGCGCGCTCCGCCGGAGCCGGGCCCCGGTGGCCACCGCCGCGGCGGGCGTCACGCTCTTCATTCCCTACCAGCCGCCCTATGACTGGGAGTCGATGCTGGCGCACCTGGAGGCCCGGGCCCTTCCGGGACTGGAGCACGTCGAGGCGGGGCGCTACCGGCGCACGGTGACAACCCCGGGCGGTCAGGGCGCCGTTGAAATCACGCGAGCCTCCGGGCGGGATGGGTTGCTCGCGAAGCTTCGCCTGCCCGCGGTGCAGGCGCTGCCCACGGTGGTGGCCCAGGTCCGGCGCGTCTTCGACGTGGGCGCGGACATGGAGGTCATCCAGGCGCACCTGTCCCGCGACGCGGTGCTCGCTCCGCTGGTGGCCCAGCGCCCCGGGCTGCGGGCGCCGGGAGGCTGGGATGGCTTCGAGCTGGCGATCCGGGCGGTGCTGGGCCAGCAAGTCACGTTGACCGCGGCGCGCGGGCTCGGCGCGCGGCTGGTGGCGACGTACGGCGAACCGGTGGGCGTCGAATCGACGGGGGACGGCCGGCTGACGCACACCTTCCCCCGGCCGGAGAGACTGGCGCGCGAGGACTTGAGGTCGCTCGGCATGCCCGCCGCCCGCGCCCGGACGCTGTCGAACCTGGCCGCCGCGGCCGTCGCGGACCCGCTGTTGTTCCAACCTCGCGCCACGATGGAAGAGACGGTCGAACGCTTCAAGCGCATCCCTGGCATCGGTGATTGGACAGCGCAGTACATCGCGCTGCGCGCCGTGCGCGAGGCGGATGCCTTCCCCTCCGCCGACGTCGCGCTGCTGCGCGCCCTGTCCGATGCCCAGGGCGTTCGGCCCTCCCCGGATGAAGCGCTCCACCGCTCCGAGGCCTGGAGCCCCTGGCGCGCCTATGCCGCGCAGCACCTCTGGGCCGCCGACGCCGCCCGCCCCGCGCCCCTGCTCCGCGTTCCGCGTACCCCTGCCCCTCGGAGAGATGACGATGCCCCCACCGCTGCGTTTGCTCATGGACCGCGCTCCCACTCCGCTCGGCTCGATGCTGGTCGTCTGTGACGAAGCGGGATGCCTCCGCGCGCTCGACTGGGAGGACCATGAAGAGCGGATGCTCCGGCTGCTGCGGCTCCACTACGGCGCCAGCGGCTATGTGCTCCAGCCCGCGAGCGACCCGTTCGGCAGGACGGCCGCCGTGCAGGCCTACCTGCGCGGAGACATCAACGCCATCGACACGCTGCCCGTGGCCACCGCGGGCACGCCCTTCCAGCGGGAGGTCTGGCGCGCGCTGCGCGACATCCCCGCCGGCACCACCACCAGCTACGGCCAACTGGCCCAGCGAATCGGGCGCCCCAAGGCCGTGCGCGCCGTGGGGATGGCCAACGGCGCCAACCCCATTGGCGTCGTCGTGCCGTGCCACCGGGTGGTGGGCGCCAACGCGTCGCTGACGGGCTACGGCGGTGGACTCGAGCGCAAGCAGTGGCTGCTCGACCACGAGCGCCAACATGCTCCACGCTCCGTGGCGTGAAGCCGCGGACCTGTTCCACACGAGAGGTGACTTCACATGCGCCCTGACACGCCCCATCGCGCCGAGACGTTCCACGCCCTGCACCAGGGCCCCGACCTCCTCATCCTGCCCAACGCCTGGGACGCGGGCAGCGCACGGCTCATCGAAAGCCTGGGCGCCAAGGCCATCGCCACCACGAGCGCCGGCGTGGCCTGGGCACACGGCTACCCGGATGGGGATGCACTGCCCCTGGAGCGGCTGCTCTCCACGGTGAGCGCCATCACCCGCGTCATCCGCGTGCCGCTCACCGTCGACTTCGAGGGGGGCTACTCGGATGACCCGGCCCACGTGGGCGATGCGGCCGCACGGCTCATCGACGCGGGCGCCGTGGGCATCAACATCGAGGACGGGAGCGGCCCGCCCGCCGCGCTGTGCGAGAAGATTGCCCGCGTGAGGCAGGCCAGCACGCGATTGGGCGTCCGGCTCTTCATCAACGTGCGCACGGACGTGTACCTGCGCGGGCTCGTGCCGGAGGCGCTGCGGCAACAGGAGGCCCTGGCGCGGGCCGAGCAGTACCGCGCCGCCGGGGCGGATGGCCTCTTCGTGCCCGGACTGGTGGATGCCGCTGGGCTCCAGGCCATTGCTTCGGGAACGGTGCTCCCCGTCAACGCCATGGTCCGCCCGGGCCTCCCCGACGCCCAGGAGCTGCGGCGCCTGGGTGTCCGCAGGCTCTCCGCGGGCACCTCCATTCCCGTGACACTCCTGAGCCAGGCCTCGGCCCTGGTCTCGGGCTTCCTCGCGAACGGACGCTCCGAGCCGCTGACACAGGGCGGGATGACCTACGCCGCCCTCAACGCGCTGATGCCGCCGGACGCCTCCTGAAGAAGGCGCCCGCCGGCATCACCGTCCCAGCGAGGACTCAGCCGCAGCCCAGCGGGTACGTCACCTCCACCAACGAACCCGCCTCCGGCGCCGTGGCGCGGTCGAAGAGGATGGCGTTTTCACGGGCGTCGTACTGCCAGCCGGACGTCACCCGGACGCCGTCCACATCGACGACGATGCTACCCGGGTCCTCCGGCGTCTCGGTCAGCGGGAACTTGCGGTTCGCGCCGAAGGTGCTGTCGGAGAGGTTCTCCAGCGAGCCAGCCCAGTTCGGCGTGCAGATGCTGTCCACCACGCCGCCCGTGGCCTCCGCCAACTGGATGTAGCGGCTGCCCGAGCTGCTGGATGTGGGGCACCGGGACAGGTCCGCCGGCCCGACGATGGCGTTGACGCTCAGCTTCGAGCGGTCATTGCCCTTCAGCGCCAGCAGGTACGTCTCATAGAAGGACACCGGCTGCGTGCTGAAGTCCTCCTCGTCCGACACGAAGATGATGGCCAGCCGGGCATCATCGCGCAGGAAGCCACCGTTGCCGTCTTCGAGCTGCGGGGTGCGCGGGTCATCGTTGTTGTAGAGCAGCGGGTCCGCCAGCGCGCGGTAGGCGGCCTCCAGGCCCTGCTCGTTCCAATGGCAGACGCCCACGCGGGTGTTGTTGGCGAAGACGCCCGCGGCGTCCGGCGTCGCCGGGGTGATGATGCGCGGCCGCGAGCCATCCACGGGGAACAGGCGGCCATTCTCCCCCCCCTGCGCGCCGCCCGGGCATTCGGACCAGCCGCCCGGGGACGGGTCCAGGCCCGTGGTGGTGACGCCGATGCGGTAGTCCACCGAGGCGACGTTCGCCGCGCTCAGGAAGGCCGCGAAGTTCTGCCCCAGGCTCTGCTGCTCCTCCATCATGGAGCCCGAGTTGTCGACCACGAAGAGCACGTCCACCTTCGCCTGCGACTCCTGGAAGAAGCGGTCCGTCCGCTCCGCATTCGTCACGCCCTGCCCCACCATGCCCACGGTGTAGACGGAGCCATCCGCCAGGGTGAAGCGCAGCGCCGCCGCGTCGGTGCCCTCGTCCACCGGCGCGTACGTCGCCGTCAGCGTCTGCGTGCTCTGGCCCCCGAGCGTCCACGGCGCGTTGCCGCCGCCCGTCACGGCGTACTCGCCCGCCTCCGCGTCGAACGCCACCTGGCTCACCTGGACGGGCCCGACGCACGAGTTGACCGCCACCAGCTCCCGCGTGCGCGGGGCGCACGACAGCTTGGAGACGCCGAAGTCCAACGTGGTGGGCTGCACCGCGAAGCACCCCACCACGCCCTCGCCCTGGAGCTCCACCAGAGGGTGGCCCTGCGTGGGGCTGTTCACCCAGGCCTCCGCCAGGCCGGAGAAGCCGCCCTCCTCGGACGGCCTGAAGCGGACCAGCAGCGTCGCCTTCGCGCCCGGCTCCAGCACGCCGTTGCGCACCGGAGACGCGGTGAAGACGGCATCCGAGCCCTGGGCGAGCTGCATCGATGACAGGTAGCACGCCTCCGTGCCCGTGTTCCGCAGCGTCACCCCCAGCGCCACCTCCGCGCCCACCGGCACCTTGCCGAAGTCGAGCTGCCGGGGCAGCGCGTACTGGCACGGCGCGAACACCCGGCCCCGGCCGTCCAGCTCCACCGCCTCCGTCGACGAGGAGCCGTTGTCACGCACCGTGATGGAGAGCTGCCCCTTGCTGAGGTCCGTGACGCCCGCCCTGGGCCGGAAGGTGACGCTCACCTTGGCGTTCTGCCCCGCGGGCACCGTCACGCTGGCGGGCGCCTGGGCCAGGGTGAAGTAGCCGCCCTGCTGTGTGTCCAACTGGAGGTCGCTCACGCTCACGTCCTCGCGGCAGCGGTTGTAGACGGTGACGTCCCGCGTCGCCGTCATGCCCTCCGCCACCGTGCCGAAACCCAGGCGCCGGGGCAGCACCGTCACGCACGAACCGCCGCCCTCGCCGGCCAGCGCCACCTTGGGGCCCGGCGCGCTGGAGCCCTGCTCGCGCACGCCAATCTCCACCCGGCCCTCACGCACCTTGCCCACCGCCGTGGGCGTGAAGGCCACCCGCAGCTCCACCGACGCGCCCGGCGCCAGCAGGCCGTTGGCCACCACCGGCGCGCTGGCGATGCGGAAGACGCCGTCCACGCTGTCCACCAGCTGCGAGCCCGAGAAGCTCAGCGGCTGCGAGCCCTGGTTGCGCACGGTGATGACCTGCTCCGCCGTGGCCCCCAGCGCCACGCGCCCGAAGTCCACGCGCAGCGGCGTCACCTCCAGCTTGGAGGCCACGCCGTTGCCCGTCAGCGGCACCACGGCCGCCGCACACCCGTCACACACCACCACGTGCAAGGCCGCCTCGGCCGCGCCCAGGCGGCGCGGGGCGTAGGCCACCGGCACCACCCGCTCCTCGCCGGGCGCCAGGCTGGAGGGCAGCCCCTGCCCGGCGGTGAACTGGTCCGCGTCCGCGCCCTGCACCGACAACGTCAGCGGGCTGTCCACGTCCGACGGGTTGCGCACCGTCACCTCGCGCATCTCCACCAGGCCCATGGCCACGTTGCCGAAGTCGATGGCCTCCGGAGACACCTCGATGAAGGCCTTCACCCCGCGGCCGGACACCGGCACCCGCCCGCCGACCTCCGCGTCGGTGAGGATCTCCACCATGCCCTGCACCTCCCCCTCCACCTGGGGGTTGAAGTGGATTTCGATGTCCTGCTCACCGCCCGCGGACAGGACGAAGGGCTCGAAGGGAGGGATGTCGACGTTGGGCACGCTGGAGATGGCGCCTTCCACCCGGTAGGAGGCCCGCCCCGCATTGGCGATTCGCAGCTTGAACGTCTTGGTATGGCCCAGCGCCGCGGGACCGAAATCCACGATCTCCGGCCGGACGACGAAGGCGCTCTTCGCCTTCTGTGATGCGGGCCGCTCACACGCCCCCACCGTCACCATCGCCGCCACCAACGCCACCAGCCCGAACGCCCCGCGCATAACATCCTCCCCACCACACCGAGAGACGCCAGGAACACACCCTGGGTCGCCTCGCGGCTCAGCGGGGGGCCCTTTGCAACCCCGGTGCCCGGTCCGCCCACAGAGTGGAGGGCCGCGGTCCGACGCGGCAACCCTCTGGCCTCCCAGGGAAAAGCCAGAGCCCGGACGGGAAATGCGGGTGTCCTTTCACAGGACACTCCTGAAATTCCTTCAGGAACCGCAGGTGCCACACAGACGAATCCTCCGCCCGGGAGGGGCAGGCAGCCAAGCGTCCTCAAGGGGTCAGCCCCCCGGCCGCTACCCGATGCCAGAAGTCGAGCGTCGCCTGCCCGCCTGGGAAGTCGGCGGATGTGGGATGCGGCGCGCAACCCAGGACGTTCCCCTGCATCCACTGCGGTTCCGACGTGTTTCCTCACTACCGGAACGCCTATTCAGTGGTAGATCGCCCGCCCATGTCCGAGCCCGACGTCATTTCCCTCAGAGGCGCCAAGGAGCACAACCTCAAGAACGTCTCCCTGGACATCCCCAAGAAAAAGCTCGTCGTCTTCACCGGCGTGTCCGGCTCGGGCAAGAGTTCGCTCGCCTTCGACACCCTCTACGCGGAAGGCCAGCGCCGCTACGTGGAGAGTCTCTCCGCCTATGCCCGGCAGTTCCTGGGGCAGATGGAGAAGCCGAAGTACGACACCATCCGTGGCCTGTCGCCCACCATCTCCATCGAGCAGAAGGCGGCCAGCAACAACCCCCGCTCCACGGTGGGCACCGTCACGGAAGTGCATGACTACCTGCGCGTGCTCTACGCCTCCATCGGGGTGCAGCACTGCCCCAACTGTGGCGTGAAGGTGGGCAAGCAGAGCGCGCAGCAGATTGTGGATGAAATCCTCAAGGCGCCCGCGGGCACCAAGCTCCAGGTGCTGGCGCCGCTCGTCACGAACCGCAAGGGCGAGCACAAGGACCTGCTCGCCGAGGCCCAGAAGCGTGGCTTCTCCCGCGCGCGCATCGACGGGGCGCTCAAGAGCCTGGAGGAGCGCATCGAGCTGGACAAGAAGTCCAAGCACGACATCGCGCTCGTCATCGACCGCGTAGTGCTCAAGCCGGACGTGAAGACGCGCCTCACCGACTCCGTGGAGACGGCGCTGCGCGAGGGCAAGGGCACGCTCATCATCACCGACGAGAAGGGCACGCTCGCCTCCGACCGGGTGATGAGCGAGCTCAACGCCTGCTCCAAGTGCGGCCTGTCCTTCGGGGATTTGACGCCCGCGTCCTTCTCCTTCAACAACCCGCTGGGCATGTGCACGGACTGCAACGGCCTGGGCACCAAGCCGGAGATGGACCCGGACCTCATCGTCCCGGACACCTCGCGCAGCATCCGGGATGGCGCCATCGAGCCGTGGGCCGGCAGCATGAACCGCGGCGAGGGCTGGACGGCCGACTTCGTGGAGAGCCTGTCCAAGGCCTTCAAGATTGATTTGGACGTGCCCTACGCCAAGCTGACCAAGCGCGAGAAGGACACGCTGATGTTCGGCGCC
Source organism: Myxococcus sp. 1LA (assembly GCA_046520405.1). GTDB lineage: Bacteria > Myxococcota > Myxococcia > Myxococcales > Myxococcaceae > Myxococcus. The sequence goes on along the minus strand of JBKGHI010000035.1, from coordinate 14,305 downwards.
AGCGGCAAGTCCTTCACCGTCGCGTGGGGCGAGGGCGGCAAGTACAAGATGGAGTGGGAGGGCCTGGTCGAGCGCATGATGCGCAACTTCAAGACGACCACCTCCGAGGCGCGCCGCACCGAGCTCCAGAAGTACTTCAGCGACAAGCCCTGCCCCTCCTGCAAGGGCGAGCGCCTGAAGCCGGAGAGCCGCGCGGTGAAGGTGCACGGGCGCAGCATCGTCGAGCTGAGCCGGCTGACCATCTCCGACTCCCTGGGCTTCCTGGGTGACATGGCCCTGTCCGCGCACGAGCGGAAGATCGCCACCGAGCTGCTGAAGGAGATTCGCAGCCGCCTGTCCTTCCTGGTGGACGTGGGCCTGGGCTACCTGATGCTGGACCGCACCGCGTCCACGCTGTCGGGCGGTGAGAGCCAGCGCATCCGGCTGGCGTCGCAGATGGGCAGCGAGCTGACGGGCGTCATCTACATCCTGGACGAGCCCTCCATCGGCCTGCACCAGCGCGACAACGGCAAGCTGCTGCTGACGCTCAAGCGCCTGCGGGACCTGGGCAACTCCGTCATCGTCGTGGAGCACGACGAGGAGACGATGGAGGAGGCGGACTGGCTGGTGGACTTCGGGCCGGGCGCGGGCGAGCTGGGTGGCCAGGTGGTGGCCCAGGGCACGCCGGCGGAGGTCATGGCGAACGAGGCCAGCTCCACCGGCGCGTACCTCTCCGGGCGGCAGGAGATTGAGATTCCGCGGGAGCGCCGCAAGCCGGACCCGAAGCGCAAGCTGGTCATTCAGGGGGCGCAGGAGAACAACCTGAAGAACGTGGACGCGGACATTCCGCTCGGCGTCTTCACGGCCGTCACCGGTGTGTCCGGCGCGGGCAAGTCCACGCTCATCAACGAAATCCTGTTCCCCGCCCTGGCGCGGCACCTCTACGAGAGCCGCGAGGCCCCCGGCAAGCACAAGGCCGTGCACGGCCTGGAGCACCTGGACAAGGTCATCGACATCGACCAGCGCCCCATTGGCCGCACCCCGCGCAGCAACCCGGCCACGTACACCAAGCTCTTCGACAACATCCGCGAGGTCTTCGCGATGACGCCCGAGGCGCGCGCGTTCGGCTACGGGCCGGGCCGCTTCAGCTTCAACATCAAGGGCGGCCGCTGCGAGGCGTGCGAGGGTGACGGCGTGAAGCTGGTGGAGATGCACTTCCTGGCGGACGTCTACGTCCCCTGCGAGGTGTGCGCCGGCAAGCGCTTCAACGAAGCCACCCTGCGCGTGCGCTACAAGGGGAAGAACGTCGCCGAGGTGCTCGACATGAGCGTGCGCGAGGCGATGGAGCACTTCGCCGCGCACCGCGACATCATGCGCGTGCTCCAGACGCTCCATGACGTGGGCCTGGGCTACATCCGCCTGGGACAGCCCTCCCCCACCCTGTCCGGCGGCGAGGCCCAGCGCATCAAGCTGGCTCGCGAGCTGGCCCGCGTGGCCACCGGCCGCACCCTCTACATCCTCGACGAGCCCACCACCGGCCTGCACTTCGAGGACATCCGCAAGCTGCTGTCGGTGCTCAACCGGTTGGTGGAGGCGGGCAACAGCGTGCTCGTCATCGAGCACAACCTGGACGTCATCAAGAGCGCGGACTGGATTATCGACCTGGGGCCGGAAGGCGGCGCGGGCGGCGGCAGGATTCTGGCCGCCGGCACGCCCGAGGAGGTCGCCCAGGTCGAAGGAAGCCACACCGGCCGCTACCTGGGCCACGTGCTCACCAAGGCCCGCAGGGCGCGCGTGGGCGTGCGCGTGGAGGAAGCGGCGCCCCTGAAGAAGGGCGCTCGCGGCTGACACGACGCACCGCGCAATGTCTTCCAGGAAAAATGGAGCGGGGGGACGGGGTGCCTTCATTCACCCCCATCCCCCCGCACCACCTTGGAGGAAAGACATCACGGGAAATGATAGGGATATTCCAATGCCTGTCAAACCCAGCCAGGCAACTTGAGTTGTATCAATAAAGACACACGCCCACCGGAATGACGCAGGCAGCCGGGCGGGAGATTTCCGGCCTGGGTGCGGCCAGGGCGTCATCGCCCGGCGGGGCGAGCAGGCGCCGTTCGGTGGAGTCCCGGCGTTTCGTTGGGTAGGGTGCGGCTTCTCGGAATCTAGGAGCCCCCACCTTTCGTCACCAGGGAGCACCCCGTCGTATGGCCCAGGCAACCGCCGCGCAGAACAACAAGTTCCCGCCGCAAATCCCCTTCATCATCGGCAACGAGGCGTGTGAGCGCTTCAGCTTCTACGGGATGCGGAACATCCTCACGGTGTTCCTCATCGACTACCTGCTGCGCACGCAGGTGCCGGACAACGCGCTGCGGGAGGCCGAAGCGAAGAGCCTGATGCACACGTTCATGGCGGGCGTGTACTTCTTCCCGCTCATCGGCGGGTACCTGGCGGACCGCTTCTTCGGGAAGTACCGCATCATCCTGGGGCTGAGCCTGGTGTACTGCCTGGGCCACGCCTGCCTGGCCGTCTTCGAGCACAACGCCACCGGGTTCTTCACGGGCCTGGCGCTCATCGCCATTGGCAGCGGCGGAATCAAACCCTGCGTGGCGGCCATGGTGGGGGACCAGTTCAACGAGTCCAACAGCCACCTGGTGAAGAAGGTCTTCGCCATCTTCTACTGGACCATCAACTTCGGCTCGTTCTTCGCGTCGTTGTTCATCCCCCTGCTGCTCAAGCACTTCGGGCCGTCGGTGGCCTTCGGCATCCCCGGCGTGCTGATGTTCATCGCGACGTTCATCTTCTGGCTGGGCCGTCACAAGTACGTCCGGGTGCCGGCCACGGGCGCCAACCCGCACGGCTTCTTCAAGGTGGTGGTCAGCGCGCTGCGCAACCGGGGCCAGGGCGCAAGCTGGCTGGACGGCGCGAAGAAGGAGCACCCCGAGGAGGCCGTGGACGGCGTGAAGGCGGTGTTCAAGGTGAGCGGGCTGCTGCTCCCCTTCGTGCCCTTCTTCTGGATGCTCTTCGACCAGAAGGCGTCCACGTGGGTGGTGCAGGCCCGCTCCATGGATCCGCAGGTGGGGCCGTTCACCTTCCAGGCCAGCCAGATGCAGTTCGTCAACCCGCTGCTGGTGATGCTGCTCATCCCCTTCCTGACGGCCGTGGTCTACCCGGCCTTCCAGCGCGCGGGGTGGGAGCTGACGCCGCTGCGGCGCATGCCGCTGGGCCTGGTGATTGGCGCGCTGTCCTTCATCATCGCCGGCATCTTCCAGGTGACGATGGAGAACGGCACCGTGCTGAACATCTCCTGGCAGATTCTCCCGTACATCGTGCTGACGCTGGGCGAAATCCTGATGTCCACCACGGGCCTGGAGTTCGCGTACACGCAGGCGCCGCGGGAGATGAAGGGCACCATCCAGAGCGTGTGGCTGGTGACGAACACGCTGGCCAACGTGGCCGTGGCCATCTCCTCCAAGCTGAACGTCTTCACGGGCTCCGGGCAGTTCTTCTTCTACGCCGGCTTCGCCCTGCTGGCCGCCGTGGGCATGGCCCTGGTGGCCCGCCGCTACGTGGTGCGCGACTACTACCAGACGTCCGCGCCATCCCCACCGAGGAACGCAACGCCGCGGGCGTGACGCCTGGCTCGGCGAAGTCCGCGTAGGCGCAGTGCCCGGAGGACTCGGCATGCGCGCGCCAGACGGGGTGGTCGTGCGCATGCCGCGCGGAGCGACGCCATGAACAGGGTGGACATCCTCCAGGCCGTGAAGGGCTTCCTTGATGTGCTCGACGCGCGGCAGCGCTTCGACGACCGCGAGGGAGCCCTGCGCGCGGCCCTGGACCGGCTCGCGATGGCCTGCCATTTCGCCACCGCCCCGTTCGACGACGCGAAGTATCCCGACGCGCCCGGCGCCGACGCCAGGGCACTTCGAGCGCGCATCTCACCGCTCTTCCCCGCCCTTGGCCTCTACAACGAGGCCTTGCACATCGCGGACACGGTGGGCGAGTCCGAGGTGAGCACGGGCGACGCCATCGACGACCTCACCGACATCGCGATGGACCTGCAGGATGTCCTCTTCCGCTGGGAGAACACGAGCGAGGCAGATGCGCTCTGGCACCTCCGCTTCGGCTTCGAGGCGCACTGGGGCCGGCACCTGCGAAGCTTGCAGCTGTACCTCCACGCGCGCGCGTATTGACGGCGCGGCGGCTTCCCCCCTTGAAACACAAACGCCGGCGCCCCTTTCGAGACACCGGCGTCTGTCATTCCTCCAGGAGGCGCCGGGGCGCGGAGGCTCAGGCCGCCGCCACCGAGCCACCCTGCTGTTCGGAGGGGGGCGCGGAGGGCTTCACCTCGTCGGTGCCGTGCATCATCCGCTTGAGCATGGGCGACACGACGAGCAGCAGCACGCCGGCGATGCCCGTTCCCACGGTGATGTAGAGGAACACGCTGAACTCGCCCAGCTTCTCCGAGTAGCCGCCGAACACGCCGGCCAGCTTGTTGGCCGCCGCGTTCGCCAGGAACCACACGCCCATCATCGCCGAGACGATGCGCGCCGGCGCCACCTTGGTCACCATGGAGAGGCCCACGGGGGACAGGCACAGCTCACCCATGGTGTGCAGCAGGTAGGCCATCACCACCCACCACGCCGCCGCCTTGCCCGTCGACGCGCTCTCGCTGGAGGCCCCCAGCATGAAGAGGAAGCCGGCGGAGAGGAACAGCAGGCCCAGGCTCATCTTCACCGGGATGCTCGGGTCCTTGCCCCGCGCGGCCAACCAGCTCCACAGGCCGGCGAAAATCGGCGCCAGCGTGACGATGAAGACGGAGTTGAAGTTCTGGAACCAGGTCGTCGGAACCTCCCAGCCCAGGATGCTGCGGTCCACCTTCGCGTCCGTGTAGAGGTTCATCAGGCCGCCGGCCTGCTCGAAGCCCGTCCAGAAGGCGACGACGAAGAGCGCCATGATGAAGATGACGACGATGCGGTCCACCTCTTCGCGGCTGAAGCCCGGCTTCTCGGGGGCGCCCGGCTTCGCCTCGGCGGAAGCGGCCATCCGCTCCGGCACCAGGCCCACCGTCCCCAGCAGCTTGCTCTGCAGCGACAGGAAGGCAATCAGGCCCAGCAGCATGCCCACGCCGGCGGCGCCAAAGCCCCAGTGCCAACCCACGCGCTCACCCAGCGTGCCGCAGATGAAGTTGCCCAGCACGGCGCCCAGGTTGATGCCCATGTAGAAGATGGTGAAGGCGCTGTCGCGGCGGCCGTCACCGGGCGCGTACAGCCCACCCACCATGGTGGAGATGTTCGGCTTGAAGAAGCCGTTACCGATGATGAGGAAGCCCAGGCCCGCGTAGAACATCGTCACGCTGGGTAGGGCCAGGACGAGGTGGCCTATCATCATCAGCACGCCACCGAGCACCACCGCCCGGCGCTGCCCCATGAAGCGGTCCGCGATGTAACCGCCGGCGATGGGCGTCAGGTACACCAGGCCCGTATAGGTGCCATAGAGACTGAGCGCATCCGCGGCGGACCAGCCAAAACCTCCGTTGACCTTGCTCGTGAGGAAGAGCACGAGCAGGCCACGCATGCCGTAATAGGACATGCGTTCCCACATCTCAGTGAAGAACAGGAGGTAGAGCCCTCGCGGGTGCCCCTTGCGGGCATCGCCCGCGGCTACGGTGCCTTGCATGCCGTGCTTTCCTTGAAAGGAGAGGTGCTACGAAAACGTGGCGTGACTGTACCAGACACGCGGGCCGTGCCCAGGAGGACACCTGCGCCGGTAGGGAATTCCCCGCCTCCGCCGCCCGGACGCCATGGGTTCGGGCGGGGCCTTTACGTCCCGCGTCAGCCCAGGCGGCCGATGCGTGGCTCGGACGCGAGCTCGGGCATGCCCCCGGAGACGCGGGGCGCTGCGGGGCGCAGCGGCAGGCGGACCTCCACCTGCGTGCCCTCCCCCGGAACGCTGGCCAGGGAGATGTTCCCGCCGTGCTGGATGATGATGCGGCGGCTGAGCGCCAGGCCCAGCCCCGTCCCCTCGCCCGCGGCGCGGGTGGAGAAGAAGGGCTGGAAGAGCCGCTCCATGTCCTCCGGACGAATCCCCACCCCGTCGTCGCCAATGGTGACGATGGCCTCGTCCGCCGTGCTGGAGGTGGCGATGCGGACCCGGCCCTTGTCGCCCACCGCGCGCAGCGCGTTGTCCAGGAGGTTCAGCCATACCTGGTTCAGGGCGCCCGGGTTGCCGCGCACCGGCTCGCTGCAGTGGTACGCCCGCTCCACCTTGACGTCCGGCGGCACCTTCCACGCCAGCACGCTGAGCGTCGAATCCAATGACGCGTCCAGTGACAGCACCACCGGCGCCTCGCTGGTCCGCGTGAAGGAGAGCAGGGATTCGGCCAGGTGGCGGATGCGCTGGCCGCACTCCTCCACCACCTCCAGCATCGCCTTGCTCAGCTCCAGGTCGGAGGCGCCGCTCGCCAGCATGTCCTTGAGCGGCAGCAGGGCGTTCATCAACCCGTTGAGCGGGTTGCGCACCTCGTGCGCGAAGCCGGACGTCAGCAGACCGATGGCCGCCAGCCGCTCGTTCTCCGCGGCGCGCACCGCCGCCTCGCGCAGGCGCAGCTGCGTCTCGATGCGAGCCAGCAGCTCGTTCGGACTGAAGGGCTTGCCCAGGTAGTCGTTGGCCCCGATGCCCAGGCCCTCCACCTTGGCCGTCACCTCCTGGCGCGCGGTGAGGAGGATGACGGGGATGTCCACCGTCTGCGGATCATTGCGCAGGGCAGCCAGCATCTGCAGGCCGGACATGACGGGCATCATCACGTCCGACAGGATGAGGTCCGGCCGCTCACGCAGCGCGCGCTGCCGGCCGTCGTCGCCGTTGATGGCCTCCAGCACCCGGTAGTGCTGGGCCAGCAGACGGGCGAGGAAGGCGCGAATCTCCGGGTCGTCCTCCACCACCATGATGCGAGGTGCCTCGGGACCGGGCCCCGCGTGGTCCCTGGCCTGCGGAGGCGAAGCGCCGATGACATCCGGCCCCGCCGGCTCCAGCGTCGGGAAGGCGCCGGAGATGCGGCGCTCCCGGCGCACGGGCATGACGGACTGGCGGCGCTCGCGCAGGTCCTCGCGGATGTGAGCGGTGCCCTTGGGCAGCCGCACGAAGAAGGTGGAGCCCCGCCCCAGCTCGCTCGTCACGGAGATGCCGCCCGCGTGCAGCTCCAGCGTCTCCTTCACCAGCGCCAGGCCGATGCCCGAGCCGCCGAAGCGCCGGGTGCCGCTGTTGTCCGCCTGGGAGAAGCGGTCGAAGATGACGGGGATGTCCTGCTGGGCGATGCCCTGGCCGGAGTCCTCCACCTCGACGTGCACGTCCGACGCGTCCTCGCGCACGCGCACCGTCACCCCGCCCTTCTGGGTGAACTTCAGCGCGTTGCCCAGCAGGTTCTGGAAGACGATGTCCATGCGCTCGTGGTCCACATGGACGGGCGTCACCGCGGAGCCCTCCAGCCGCAGCGTCACGCCCTGCCGGTCCGCCATGGTGTGGAAGGGCGGCACCACCGTGCTGAGGAAGCCGAACAGCTCCAGCGGCTGGTAGCGCAGCCGCGCCTTGCCCGACTCCAACTGGGCCAGGTCCAGCAGGTTGTTGATGAGCCGAAGCAAGCGCTGCGCGCTGCGCTCCATGTTCGTCACCAGCGGCGCCACGTCGGGCGGCAGCGTCTCAATCTGCTTCGCCAGCGCCTCCAGCGTCAGCAGGATGAGCGTGAGCGGCGTGCGCAGCTCGTGGCTGACGTTGTCGAAGAACTCGCTCTTGAGCCGGTCCAGCTCCTGCTGCCGCGCGAGCGACGTCTCCAGCTTGGTGTTGGCCTCGGACAGCTCCTGCGTCCGCTCGGCCACGCGGTCCTCGAGCGCCTTGTTGGCGGCGAAGATTTCCTCGTTGCGCCGCTGCAAATCCTCCAGGGACGTCTGCAGGCCCTGGTGCTGCTCCGACAGCAGCTCGTCCTTGCGCAGCAGGGCCGCGCGCGTGTCCAGCCAGGCCCCCGCCGCCACGCCCACCATGCCCAGGGAGCTGACCGCGAAGATGGGCGGCGCCAGGTTCAACGTGCCCGACAGCAGGCCGGCCACCATGCCCGCCATGCCGCCCACGATGTAGCGCCAGGCCAGGGGCGGCAGGCTCTGCCAGCGGATGTCGTACTCGCAGCAGTCCGCCCCATCCACCTGGCAGCGCAGCTCCTTCACCTCCGCCAGGGGCAGGTTCCAGATGGAAGGGAACGCGGACAGGTTGCCCTGGCGCGCGCGGCAGAAGTTGCGATCTCTTTCGCGGATGCGGCTGACGTAGCGCACCTGCACGCGCGAATCGGTCAGCGTGTCGATGTGGAAGCCGCCCACGCGGTTGTACGTGTGGTCCAGCTCCAGCGCGCGCTCGTAGACGCTGCGCGGCGTCGCCAGCGCCTTCATCATGTAATAGAGGAAGCCCACCGCCTCCGGACTGGCGATGCTGCGACCCGCCTTCGTCATGAAGTCCGGATCACCCGAGTCCTTGTCGAGCACGTCGAAGAGCCGCTCGGTGAAGCCCACGGAGACGAAGTTGGTGAGCGTCTCCACGTACTCCAACGACAGTGGCAGCGCCTCGCGCTGCCACACCCGCACCAGCCGGTCCCGGCCGTAGGTCCGCTCGTAATACAGCATCACGCTTCGCAGCATCCGGACGCTCAGCTCGGGCGTGTCGGGGGCTGATGGCGCGGATGCCAGGTCCGCGGGGACGGTCAACGCTTCACTCCTTCGGTCGTCAACACCATCGCATATTTGAGGGTGTCGGCGTCGTCCAGGAGTGCGAGGAAGCGTTCACAGAAGGCGTCATAGGCGCCAGGGCCCCCGAAATAGGGCTCCGCCAGCGGGCGCAGGGTCCGGAAGCGAATGACCCAGTCCTCATGGAGCCGCGCGTCCACCGCGCCCGCCGCCACGTAGAACGGGGAGATGTGCACGCGCACGTCCGCCAACCCGGCCTTGCGGAAGAGGTGGAACAGCTTGCGGCCCGCGTGCAGGTCGAAGCGCGCCGCGCGCAGGGCGGCCAGCAGCTTCTGGCTCTCCTCCTGGAGGTCCTCCGGGAAGGGCCAGTTCCACAGCCCCACCCCGTCGATGTCCGCCACCACCACGCGCCCGCCTGGCCGCGCCACGCGCACCAGCTCCGCCAGCGCGGGGGCCTGCTCACCCAGGTATTCGAAGACGTACTGGCACCAGACGTAGTCGAAGTGGTCGGAGGGAAGCCGCGTGTCCGGCAGCGCCCCCTGGAACAGCTCCACGTTGGGCCTGCCCGCCAGCAGCGCGCGGGCCGCCGTCAGGTGCTCCGCCTGCGGCTCGATTCCCACCACGCGGCCTTGCGGCCCCACCACGTCCAGCATCTCCGAGGTGATGATGCCCGGCCCACAGCCCACATCCAGTGCGGCGTCCCCGGGCCGCAGCCCGGTGAGCCTCAGCCGGTCCGCGTAGGAAGTGGCGCTCGCCTGCGCTTGCAGACGGTGCACCTCCTGGGCCGACTCCATCAGGTAGGTCATGCCGCGATGTCCTTCTCATCCACCCGGCCACCACCACGGCCATGGGCGGCCAGCCGCTCGAAGACGGCGAGCAGGTAGGCGTTCCAGTCACGCACGAGCCGGCGGTGGGCGGTGAACTCCATCACCTTGCCCAGGTTGTGGAAGCCCAGTGCCTCCAGGGCGGGCAGGTCCGCGTCCCCGGCCAGGCACTCCGCGGTGGAGCGGCCCCGCCGGGCCGAGTCCGCCACCGCGTGCGTCACCAGCGCCTGGCGCACGGCATCCGCTTCCTGCGCGTCCGGCTCCACCATGACCAGGGAGAAGGAGTTGTACCATTCCGCCCAGAAGAGGCCGGGCGTCGAGTCCTCCATGAGGACGAACCCCTTGGGCCCGTCCTTCCCTTCCACCAGGGCGATGCCGCGAGAGCGCCGCAGCCGAGCGTCCGCGTAGCGCCCGCCCAGCGTCCCCAGCGACATCTCCCCCTCCACCAGGTCCGAGCTGCGCAGGCGCACCACGTCCTGCGTCTCGCGCAGGTGCTGCTCCAACCAGCGCAGGTCGGACGTCTCCGCCGGGCGCACGCGCAGGTCGGCGCGCGGGGGCGGCAGCGCGGCGTCCACGGGGAGCCGGCAGGGAGAAAAGGCGTGCAGACAGCTCATCCCCGGGCGCTCCAGGCGGCTGGCGATGGCGCCGTAGATTCGTGACGTCCACCGGTTGCGGCAGCGCCACAGCGCGCGCAGGTACTCCACGTCGTCCAGGCTCTCCGCGTAGTCCGCCGCGAGCGCCACCAGTTCCTGGGAGATGGACTCGTGCCGGTGGTAGCCGGGCCGCACCACCAGGTGCTGCGACAGCCAGGTGCGCGAATAGATGCGCAGCCCGGAGATGTGGCCATAGAGGCGGCCCTCGCGCTGATAGACGATGGCCTTGGACAAACCGTGGATGCCGTTGCCCAGGCGCTGGTGCGCGTCCACCAGCGACTCGGGCGTCGCCGTGTCGTGGAAGGGGTAGTCGGGAAAGCGCACGTCGGCGGAGCGGAACAAGTCCCAGACGTCGGAGAAGGGAAGCTCGGACGCATCGCGCGCGTCCGGGCAGCGCGCCTTGATGAAGGCGTCCAGGATGGCGGCGCGGGCCTCTGGCGCCAGCTCCAGGATGCGCAGGCCGCAGCGGCGCGGGCGGCTCATGCTGGCGCCCTCCTCCGTCACCGTGAGCTGCCCGGTGTCCTGCACCTGGGCGCGGCAGCGCGAGCGCGTGCCGTCCGGCAACTGCAACATCACGTCGTCCAGCACCAGGCCCGGCGGGAAGGCCTCCCGGCCCGCGTCGAAGGGAAAGGCGAACCCGCCCGTGTGCAGGTCCAGCAGCGGCCGGACGATGGGCTCGCCCGTCAGCGGCGAGTTGAAGGACACCGCGAAGGGCCGCTCCGCCGACGAGCGGAAGCGCAGGCTGTTGCGGCGGTGGTGCAGGCTCAGCGTGCGCGGCAGGGCCACCTCCACCTGGTTCGGCTCCGAGGCCAACACCGCGGTGGTGCCCACGTGGCACACGCCGCCGAAGTCCAGGCACAGCCGCACCACGTCACCCGGGTGGAAGAGCGTGCCCGGCTGCGACTGCTCGCTCAGGACCAGGCGGGACTCCTCCGGCAACACCTCCGCGCGGGAGAAGTCCACCAGCCGGTTGCCCTCATGCGTCCGCAGCCCGAAGCCCACGCCCGCGCGCACGGCGCGGCGCAGCAGGCCGCGGATGCGCACCGAGTCGTTGAGCAGCGGCGCGGCGGAGGAACGCGAGTGCTCCACCGGGCGCTCCAGCGACACACCCAGGTGGAAGCCGTGGCCCTCGTTGGCGCGCAGCGGACGCACCATGCGCACCGTGGCGTGGCCGGCGCGCAGCACCAGCGTGTCGCCGCGAAGCACCTGAAGCCCCTCCAGCTCCGTGCCGGGCGTGAGCCGCTCGATGCGCACGCTGGAGTCCAGCCGCAGCCCCAGGCCGCCCGTGGCCACGTCCAGCAGCCGCGCGCGGAACGTCGTCCCATCCGCCGTGAAGCAGGCGTCCAGGACACCGTGCGGCTCGCGGCGCTCGGACTCGCGCAGGTCCAGCAACTCCTGGACAGCGCGCCGCAGCGCCGGGCTGGGGTCGTCCTCCAGGGTGAAGAACATGTGCCCCGCGGCGGCCACGTCCACCAGGCTGTGGTGGGCCCGCGCGTTGTCCTTGGGGCAGAGGACCGCCCGGATGGAGCGCGGCGCGTAGCGCTCCAGGTCCTTCAACAACCGGGGAAAGATGTCCGGATGCGTCAGCACCAGCGCGGGAACGGACTTCGAGAGGAATTCGACCGCCTCCTGCCGGTTGGAGGCTTCGAGCACTTCGTAGCCATCCAGCAAGGCGCGGAGCCGTCCGCGACGCTCCGCCTCCGGATGCACGACCAGCACTGCGCGCGTCGTCACGGTCATATGTCCTCCTCCACCGGGTCAGAGCCGCCTGCCCCCGGATGAACCACTTCACGGGTCGGAATGTGACCGCCAGCCTCCACCGCCCCGCCGAGCCTTCCGGCGGCGGCCCCTCACATTCCCCCCGTGGTTCGAAGTTCCCAGATGCAATGGCCGAACCGCATGCGCGGCGTCCGGCCCGGCTCGCCATCTTACCGGACCTCATGGGGAAGGGAGTGCCCCAGCATGAGGACAGGGCGGATGTTGGAAAAGGGCCGCCCGCCTGATTCGCGGCCACCCGGGCATGAGCAAAGTGGGGCAAACCGCACCCTGGCCGGCACTTCCAGTCCCGGTTAAATGTGGGACTCCAGGAGGTGCCATGGGCGCCGAAGTCGATTACGCGAAGGAAATCCAGGAGCTCAAGCGTTCCATGAACGCAGTCATCCTGGCGCACTATTACCAGGAGAGCGAAGTTCAGGACCTCGCGGACTTCGTGGGAGACAGCCTGGCCCTGGCCCAGGCCGCGGCGCGCACGCAGGCGGACGTCATCGTCTTCTGTGGCGTCCACTTCATGGCGGAGACGGCGAAGATTCTCAATCCGTCCCGCCAGGTGCTCCTTCCGGACCTGAAGGCGGGCTGTTCGCTGTCGGACCGGTGCCCCCCGGGGGCCTTCAAGGCGTTCAAGGACAAACACCCGGGCGCCTTCGTGGTGAGCTACGTCAACAGCTCCGCCGCGGTGAAGGCCATGAGCGACGTCATCTGCACGTCGTCCAACGCGGTGAAAATCGTGAACCAGGTGCCGAAAGACAGGGAGATTCTCTTCGCGCCGGACCAGCACCTGGGCCGCTTCGTGATGAAGCAGACGGGCCGCGACATGGTGCTGTGGCCGGGCAGCTGCATCGTCCACGAAATCTTCAGCGAGAAGAAACTGGTTCAGTTGAAGGTGGAGTACCCGGAGGCGGAGGTGGTGGCCCACCCCGAGTGCGAGGAGGCGGTGCTGCGCCACGCGGACTTCATCGGCTCCACCAAGGCGATTCTGGATTACGCGGTGCGTAGTCCGAAGCAGCAGTTCATCGTGGTGACGGAGGCGGGCATCATCCACCAGATGAAGCGGGCCGCGCCGGACAAGACGTTCATCCCCGCGCCGCCGGACAACGGCTGCGCGTGCAACGAGTGCCCGTACATGCGGCTGAACACGCTGGAGAAACTCTGGCGGTGCATGAAGGACCGCACGCCCGAACTGACCATGCCGGAAGACTTGCGCGAGGGTGCTCGCGCGCCGCTGCAGCGCATGCTGGACTGGTCTCAGTAGTCCGCGGACAAGCGGCAGCAGCGGACATTTGCCAACTCGCGTCTTGCACCCCGCGAAGCACAATGCGATGGAGCCACCGTGGCCTTCCGATTCCTCGCAGTCCCCGCGCACCGTCTGGTGAACTTCCCCCAGGCGTTGCCGGACGATGAGCGCCTCGAGCCGGAGCTGCCTCCGGTCCACGAGGCGGTGGAGCGCGCCCTCACCGGCGCCGAATTCAGAGACATGCGTGCCAAGGACAGGCTGCGCACCCTGCTACAGGGGGACCGTCCCCCGTCGCTGGGCGCGCCGGAGACGGGCTTCGGTCCGTCCGCCGTCTTCGCGCAGCCGCCCCAGGATTTGCCCGCGCTCTTGCGGTTGGCGGACGAGCTGGAGAACCTGGCTCGCCGCGAGGCCGGCGAGCGCGCCCTGGTGTGGAAGTGCGGTGACTGCGGCGCCCGCTACGCCGTGCCGGTGGCCCTGGTGCGTCAGGTGTCCATCCGCTGCGAGCGCTGCGGCACGCCGGTGGAGCTGGCGGCCACGCGCAGCCTGGGCGAGGAGTCCCTCATCGACCCGTTCCTGGGCGCGGTGAATCACAGCCGCCGGGAGCTGGCCGCCTTCTTCCGCGAGGCCATGGCGCGCGGCTGGCCGGTCCTGGTCGCCGAGGACAGGCGCGTGCCTCGCACGCAGCCCTCGGCCTGACGGCTTCGGGCGGAAAACGGGTTCTCGCGCCGCACGGAGGACGGTAGCCTTGCCGGCCCCATGCGGCGCGCGCTCGTTCAACTCCTGCGGTGTCCCCGGTGCCGTCGTGGCGTCCTCCAGCCGGAGGTGGACGCCCCGGTGCTCTTCTTCGGTCCGCTGCGCTGCCAGGAATGCGGCGCCAGCCACCCGGTGGCGGAAGGCGTCGCCGACCTGGTCGTGGACCCCGCCGACACGGGCCCGCTGCAACGCGGCATGGAGCAACGCTGGGTGGCGCGCTCCTATGAGCGCTACATGCGCCCCGTGCTCCAGCGCGCCCTCACCCGCCAGCCGCTGGATGGCGACAGCGAGTTCGTCCTCTACCGCAGCCTCCTGGGCCAGCCCGCGGGGCCGGTGCTGGACGTGGGCTGCGGCACGGGCCTG
>JBKGHI010000359.1:0-7262 GCA_046520405.1 Myxococcus sp. 1LA | reverse complement strand
CGCGGCCTTCGGCGCCCATCACCCGTCCGGGGTTGGGTGGCCTGGGAAGCAAGCCGCTGCCGCCGCCTCCGCCGACCCGCGTGGAGCGCGCGGAGCCCGCTGAGCAGGCGGGCTCTGCCGAGCCGCCAACGCCAGTCCTGGTGGGTGCTGGCGCGAAGAAGAAGGTCGTGGTGAAGAAGAAGACCCGCTAGCGCGCACCGCCCGCGCGCCAGTCGTTGGCGGTGCGGGCGCGTGGGCTTATCAGGGGTGCCACCATGGACGCCGAGCACAGGGTTGATGGACAGGATGGGACGGCGGGTGCTGGGCCCGAGGGTGGCTCGCAGGCGTCGTCCGGGCAGGACGGCGTCGCGGGCAGTGCCGTGAGCGCCGAGCCGCACGCTTCGGGTGAGCCGCGCGAGGGCGCGCCGCCGGAGCAGGGTGAGCACCGGGCGGAAGGAAGCGCTCCGGCCGAAGGCGCTTCGCCCGAGCAGGGTGAGCGTCCGCGCGACGATTCCCCGCAAGGGCAGGCTGCTGAGCACCGGGCCGAGGCCTCGGAGCACGGCGAGCGCCAGGACAACGATTCCCCGCCGGGGCAGGGCGCTGTGGCCCGGACCGAGGGCACGCCTTCAGGACAGGGCGAGCCCCAGGGGCAGAACGCCGAGCACCAGTCCGAGGGCACGCCTTCGAACCAGGGCGAGCCCCATGCCCAGAACACCGAACACCGGGCTGGGGGCACGCCTTCAGGCCAGGGCGACTCTCAGGGGCAGAACACCGAGCACCGGGCCGACGGCACGCCTTCAGGCCAGGGTGATGGCTCCGTGCCGGGCACAGAGCACCGAGCCGACGGCGCGTCTTCGCAGGGCGAGTCCCAGGCCGGAGGCGAGGCAGGGGAAGGCGCCGCGCGCGACGCCTCCCTGGAGCAGACAGGTTCGCGGGACGGTGGACTTCAGGCCGACGGGACGTCGCACGGCCAGGGGGAGCCACATGCCAAGGATGAGTCTCATGCGCAGGGCGAGCACCGAGCCGTGAGTGAGTCCCAGGGGCAGGACGGAAGTGGACCGGGCGCCGACGCCAGCGCGGAAGCGCGCGCCGCGCAGGCTCCGGGCGAGGGGGAGTCTCAGCCCACGCCCAAGCTGGAGGAGCGGCCTCAGGGCACGTTCTGGACCGGCGAGCCGCCGGCGACGAGGACAGTGCCTCCGGTGACGAGGACGTCCTCGCCGAGCCCGAGCAGCGGCTTTCAGGCCGGGTGACGACGGTGCTCCTGCCGCTGGAGAAGGTGCAGGACGACAACACGTTCAAGCTCCGCCCCGAAGGCGACGTGTCGGGGCTGGCCACGGACATCGCGCGGCTGGGGCAGTTGTTCCCGGTGGATGTCCGCCCGGCGGGCGAGGACGGGTACCAGCTCGTCTGCGGGTTCCGGCGGGTGGCGGCGCTGCGCTTCCTCAAGCGCGACGCGGTGCAGGCTCGAATCCACCTGCGGCTCTCAGACGAGGACGCGCTGGTGATGTCGCTGGCGGAGGCGATTCACGCCACGCCGGTGGGCCCGGAGGTGCTGGAGGCGAAGCGGGACGAGCTCGAGGCCCAGGGGCGCTTGAGCGCGGCTGTCCGCGACATGCTGGAGAAGGCGCTCGCCACCGAGGACACCCTGGCTCCGGAGGGCGTCGAGGAGGAGATTGACGCCGACGAGCTGGCGCAGGAAGTGGCGCAGCGGCTTGGCGCCATCAATCAGGACCTCTCGCTCCTGGCGGACGTGTTCGCCGCGCTGGATGAGTCGCGCAAGGCGGAGCTCCTGATGCAGCTCCGGTATTCGTCGGAGCTCGTCACCTACCTGGAGGGGCTGTAGGCCATGGCCGAACCACTCGTGCGTGACCGCGCCCGGCTCTTGGAGTTGCTCACGGAGCGCTCCTTCGAGCGGCGCCGCGTGGTGCTCTCGTCCGGCAAGGAGTCGGACTTCTACATCGACTGCAAGCGCACGGCGCTGCTGGCCGAGGGCCACTTCCTCATCGGCCGGCTGTTCCTGGAGGCCATCCGCCGCGAGGCCCCCGAGGCCGTGGGCGTGGGCGGGCTGACGCTGGGCGCGGACCCGTTGGCGTCCGCGGTGAGCCTCACCGGTTACCTCTCCGGCGCGCCGCTGGCGGCCTTCATCGTGCGCAAGGAGCCCAAGGGGCACGGCACGGGCCAGTGGATTGAGGGCCTGAGCGGGCTGGGGCAGGGCGCGGCGGTGGCCATCGTGGAGGACGTCGTGACGACGGGCGCCTCCACGCTCAAGGCCATTGAGCGGGCACAGCTGGAAGGCCTGAAGGTGCTGGGCGCCTTCGCGCTGGTGGACCGGCTGGAGGGGGGCCGTGAAGCCGTGGAGGCCTCGGGCCACCGGCTGCACACGCTCTTCACCCGCAAGGACTTCATTCCGTGAAGCGCAGGTTCCTCACCGCGGCGCTGCTGGGATTGCTCGCGGGGTGTGTCACCACGCCGCCCACGGCCATCAGTGATCCGCCGCCGTCGCTGCCGGACGAGCACGCCGAGCACTCGTACCGGAAGATCCTGGCCCGCTACAGCGGCAGCAAGGAAATCTACGACGGCTTCGACACCCGCGTGTTCGCGGGCGTGACGTTGCAGACGCCGTCCTTCCGCGAGGCGCGCGTGCACCGCCAGGCCGCCTTCCAGCAACTGCCCACCGTGAAGGTGGAGCAGATGCTCGCCGAGGAGCGGGCGAAGGCGGCGCAGGTCCACGAGTTCTTCCTGGGCGTGCACTTCAACGACTTCATCTACGCCGACTTCGACTACAAGCACTCCATCTGGCGCCTGGCGCTGGTGACGCCCGCCGGCGAGGTGACGCCGTCGCGCATCCGCCGGCTGGGCCGGGTGAACATGCAGACGCGGGCGTACTACCCGTACACGTCGATTTTCTGGGTGGGGTGGGAGATTCAGTTCCCCACGCAGATGTCCGACGGGCGCCCCGTCATTCCGCCCGGCACGGAGACGGTGACCTTCCGCATGGCCTCCTCGTTGGGCAAGGCGGACATGCAGGTCAACGCGCGGTAGCGCGGCTCACGTCTGACTGGGGCGCCTCAGCCACTTCTCGACGGACGGCATCGTCGGCCCCGCGAGCAGCCGGTCCACCAGGACGCTGGGTGACGCGCTCACGGCGAAGGGCGCGGCCTGCTCCAAGGGCACGAAGCCTTCCTCCGCGTGGTGCCGCGCCATGGCAAGCAGGGGCTGGAAGAAGCCGCGCGTGTCCAGCAGGCCCATGGGCTTGCGGTGCAGGCCAAGCTGCGCCCAGGTGACGATTTCGAAGAGCTCGTCGAGCGTGCCATAGCCCCCCGGCAGCGCGACGAAGGCGTCCGAGCGCTCCGCCATCAGCGCCTTGCGCTCGTGCATGGAGCCCACGGAGTGCAGCTCGGTGAGGCCCCGGTGGGCCAGCTCCTTGGCGCCGAGGAAGCCAGGCAGCACGCCCACCACCTTGCCGCCCGCTGCCAGCGCGGCGTCCGCCACCGCGCCCATGAGCCCCACGCTGGCGCCGCCGTAGACGAGCGTCAGGCCCCGCCGCGCCAGCTCGGTGCCCATTCGGGTGGCGGCGTCCAGGTACTCCGGACGCGCGCCGGGCCGGGAGCCGCAGAACACACAGACACTTCGCACTTCCATGTCACAGGCCTCCACGCCGCTCGGGGTGGGCCGCGTAGAGGGCCACCACCACGGAGAGAAAGAGAAGGATGGGCAGGGCGCGCGCGTAGACCTGCCGCCCCATGCGCAGGGCCAAGCCACAGGGCAGGCCGAAGAGGAAGCCGCCCAGGTGCCCCGCCCAGCTCACGAAGGGGAGCAGGCTGAGGACGGCCACCTGCGCCAGCCAGATGAACAAGTCCCGGCGGCCCTCGCGCGTGGCGACGGGCAGCATGGCCCCGGCCCAGCCCAGAATCATCCCGGACGCGCCCACCGTGGGCACGTCGAAGTCGAAGATGAGCGAGAAGGTGGACGCCCCCAGCGCCGTCACCAACGACAGGCCGACGAAGCGCAGGCTGCCAATGCCTCGCTCCAGCGTGAAGCCGAGCGTCACCACCACCGACATGTTGAAGAGGAGGTGGATGGGGCTGCCATGCTCCAGCACCGCGCCCAACAGCCGCCAGTACTGCCCCGCCTGCACGAAGGGGCCGAACAGGCCCAGGGGCGGAATGTGCATCAGCCCGCGCTCGCTCGAGACGACCTGGGAGAGCGGCAGGACCTGCTCGGCCACGAAGAGGGACACCGCGCAGGCGATGAGCGCGTAGCACACCCAGGGCCGCGGCAGCGGAGGGCCCTTCACGGGCGGGCCGGGCGGTGGGGCGCCGGGGCCTTCACCGCCTTGCGCGGAGGAGGGCGCGTCGAGGATGCGTCGCGGACGGGAGGACATGCGCGCTCAGGGCTCCCTGGACACGACGGTGTCCCGCAGCCAGCGGTGGTCGTCCGTGTGCGGGTAGTCCAGGGTGTAGTGCAGGCCGCGGCTCTCCTTGCGGCGGCTGGCGCAGTCGACGATGAGGTAGGCCACGTCGGCGATGTTCCTCAGCTCGATGACGTCGCGAGTCACCTTGAAGCGCCAGTAGTAGTCGCGAATCTCCTCGCGCAGCAGTTCCAGCCGGCGCCGCGCGCGCATCAGCCGCTTGTCCGTGCGGACGATGCCGACGTAGTTCCACATGAGCCGGCGAATCTCGTCCCAGTTGTGGGTGACGACGACGCTCTCGTCCGACTCCACCGCGCTGCCCGGGTCCCACGCCGGCGGGTCCTCGGACGGGACGGGCTGGTTGCGCACCTCCTCGGCGGCCACCTGGACGGCGCGGTGGCCGAACACCAGCCCCTCCAGCAGCGAGTTGGAGGCGAGCCGGTTGGCGCCGTGCAGGCCGGTGCAGGTGACCTCGCCAATGGCGTACAGGCCGGGCACGTTGGTGCGCCCCTCCAGGTCCGTCACCACGCCGCCGCACATGTAGTGGGCCGCCGGGACGACGGGGATGGGCTGCGCGGCCATGTCGATGTTGAACGCCTTGCAGGTGGCGTAGATGTTGGGGAAGCGCTCGGCGAGGAAGGCGCGCCCCAGGTGCGTCATGTCCAGGTAGACGCAGTCGTCACCCGTGCGCTTCATCTCCGCGTCGATGGCTCGCGCCACCACGTCACGCGGGGCGAGCGCGCCCATGGGGTGGTAGCGCTCCATGAAGGACGCGCCGTTCTTGAGCTTCAGCTTGCCGCCCTCGCCGCGCAGGGCCTCGCTGATGAGGAAGCTCTTGGCCTCCGGGTGGTACAGGCAGGTGGGGTGGAACTGGTAGAACTCCATGTTCGCCACCTTGGCGCCCGCGCGGTACGCCATGGCCACGCCGTCGCCCGTGGCCACGTCCGGGTTGGACGTGTACAGGTAGACCTTGCCCGCGCCGCCGGTGGCCAGCACCGTCACCTTGGCCAGGAAGCGCTCGATGACGCCGTTCTCCAGCAGCGCGTAGACGCCCTGACAGCGGCCCACGCTGGAGGAGGGGAGGCGCCGGTCCTGGATGAGGTCGATGGCGGCCGTGTGCTGGAAGAAGGTGATGTTGGGCACCTCGTCACAGGCGGCGAGCAGCGCGCGCTGCACCTCGCGGCCGGTGATGTCGCCCGAATGGATGATGCGGCGGGCGGAGTGGCCGCCCTCGCGGGTGAGGTCGAACTCGCCGGTGATGCGGCGGTTGAAGTCCGCGCCCAGGTCCACCAGCTCCTGCACGCGGGTGGGGCCTTCCTTCACCGTGACTTCCACCGCGTCGCGGTGGCACAGCCCCGCACCGGCGACCAGCGTGTCCTCGATGTGGGCCTCGAACGTGTCAGAGGGCGCCAGCACACTGGCGATGCCACCCTGGGCATAGGCGGTGTTGCTTTCGAAACGGTCGCGCTTGGTGAGGATGGCCACCGTGCCATGCCGGGCCGCCTGGAGGGCGAACGAGAGACCCGCCACGCCGCCGCCCAAGACGAGGAAATCAAACCGATGGGGCATGGTGAGCAGCCTTAACGACTGTAAGTGCTGGAAACAAGGCGTTTTCTTGAGGACTTTCCCGCGGGTGTCTAAGGTTCGTGGGCCGATATGCGTGCCTCTTCCACGTTCCTCGTCGCCGCCATGCTGGCCCTGCCCTTTTCGGCGGGGGCGGATGCCATCTACCGGTATGTCGAGAAGGACGGCACCATCATCTACACGAACGTGCAACCCGCTGGCAGCAAGCGGGCCAAGACGTTGAAGGGCACCTTC
This sequence comes from Myxococcus sp. 1LA, assembly GCA_046520405.1. Classification (GTDB taxonomy): domain Bacteria; phylum Myxococcota; class Myxococcia; order Myxococcales; family Myxococcaceae; genus Myxococcus. The sequence continues at coordinate 1,054 of JBKGHI010000359.1, read as the reverse complement.
ACCAAGGCTCCCACGAAGAACACGCCGGTGGTGGGCCGCAAGCGGACGCCGCCGGAGTTGGATCCGCACATCACCGCCGCGGCGCTGCGCTACCGCATCCCGCCGGCGCTGGTGCGCGCCATCATGCACACCGAGAGCAACTTCAACCGCAACGCGCTCAGCCACAAGGGCGCCAGCGGGCTGATGCAGCTCATGCCGGCCACCGCGTCGGACATGTACGTGAAGGACATCTTCGACGAGCGCGACAACATCGAGGGCGGCGTGCGCTACCTGCGCGTGCTCGCCAACATGTTCGACGGCGACATGGTGAAGATGGTCGCGGCGTACAACGCGGGCCCCGAGGCAGTGAAGCGCTACGGCGGCAAGGTCCCCCCGTACGAGGAGACGCAGGGGTACGTGCGCAAGGTGCTCAAGCTCTACTACCACTACAAGGAGCGCGAGGCGGCCGTCTCGAGCGGCCCCAGCGAGCCCACATCCCAGAATGACGACGCGCGCGAAGGGGCGGGGGGAGACGAGCCCCGCTGATGACGAGTTCCTCCAGCAGCTCTCCCGCGGTGGCGAGCTGCTGGCCGCAGGCCAGGTCCACGAGGCCCAGCCGTTCCTGGAGCGTGCCCACCAGCTCCAGCCCCGCATGGAGAAGGCCCAGAACCTGCTGGGCCTCTGCTACTTCAAGCTCGGCCTGTATGACAGGGCGGCCGAGCTGTACGAGATGCTGGTTCGCGACAACCCCGTGGACCCGACGCTCCGGGTCAACCTGGGACTGGTGTATCTGAAGACGTCCGCGCTGCAGCGGGCGGCTCGCGAATTCGAGACGGCCACGGATTTGGCCCCCGAGCATCAGAAGGCCCAGAACTACCTGGGCCTCACGCTGGCGCAGATGGGGGAGTACGGCCGCGCCCGGGAGCACTTCCTGCTCGCGGGCAGTGACGTGATGGCGGAGAAGATGTCGCGCGCCATCGCGGGAGAGTCCTACGGCAAGCCCGCGCCCGCGGCGCCCGTGCCCCGGAGTGGACCGGTGGAGCCCCGCGTCGCGGAGCCGCCGCGTCCCCCGCCG
>JBKGHI010000358.1:0-7271 GCA_046520405.1 Myxococcus sp. 1LA | reverse complement strand
TACCGCGAGGACTGCCTGCGAATCCTCGCGGACCTCGCGGAGAGCGAGAGCGCCGAGGCCACCCGGGCCCAGGCGACCTCGCGCAGCCGGGCCTCGGCGGCGTGGGCCACGCTGGCCACCGCCACCAGCACCAATGGGTCAGCCGCGCCCGCCGGCCCCGTGACATCCAGCACGGCCACCAGCTCTCCGAACGGGTCATGGACCGGCGCCGCGTAGCAGACGAGCCCATGGTGACGCTGTGCGTAGTGCGCCGGGCCCACCACCGCGACGGCCGAGGACTCCGCCAACGCGGTACCAATGGCGTTCGTCCCGCGCGAGGCCTCGTCCCAGCAGGCCCCCTCCACCAGGCGCACATAGTCCGCGTGGTTGGTGAAGTCCCCGCCCGAGCTGCGCGTCGCCAGGATGACGCCTTCACGGTCCGCGAGCAGCGCCACCCGGCCTGAAGGCAGGGGCGCCGCCGACAGCATCTCCAACATGCCGCCCAGCTCGTGCCAGACCGGCTCCAGCCGGGCGCGGCGCTCCACGAGCGCCAGACTGCCGACACTGGGCCCCTCGTCGGGCTGCCCGGTGCTCGGAGCGCCCAGCAACCGCGAGCGCTGCCAGCGTGGCAGGATGGAGCGCAACTCCGGACGCAGCCCCGCCTCCCCGTCGAGCGCGCCAACGAGGAACTGCTCCCACAGGAGCGGTGAAGCGCTGAGCGTAAGCGTCCCCAAGGACCTTGAATCTTGGTTGAATCCCGGTGGGGACAACAACCTGGGACCGGCGCAATGTTTCTGCTCCGAACCTGACGCAGTGCGTCCAAGGCGCATGAACGGGCCCGGACCCCACCCTCGGCGTCCGGTGCCCCAGCCCCGCCTGACACGTCATTGACGCGTCCGGAGGCGTCCGGACACGGCGCTGACACGTCAACGGCATGGGCTCCAGACCCAACCCACCTCACGGGTCCCTCTCACACACCCCGTAGGTTTCCCCGAGACAAACGTGGCGCGTTGCGTGCAAAACACTCCGCGTCTCAAGCAATGCGACACCCGCGTGCGCTTTTCCGGCGGCACGTTGAGGGGGAGGAACCCTTGTCTTCACATCCGCATCACCCATGGCTTGGGGGACTGGCCGTCCTCTGGGCGGTCACGGCCCAGGCCCAGACGCAGCGCATCCCCGGCATCGAGCTGGAGCGACTGCAACTCAACCCCGGTGCGCGAGACAGCCTCGTTCTGTCCACCGGCGACCTCATGTCCCGCGGCGAGTACCGCCTCGGCTTCACCGGACACTATGAGAAGGAGCCCCTGGTGCTCGTCTCCGGTGGAGAGCAGCAGGGCGTCATCGTCTCCAACCGCGTGACGGTCCACCTCAGCGGTGCCTACGCCATCACGGACTGGCTGGAACTCGGCGCGCAGGTGCCCATCGTGTCCCAGTGGGGACCGGACACCGGGAACCTGGGCGTCTCCACGCCGTCCACCAGCGCGCTGGGCACCCCATGGCTCCAGGCGCGCGCGGGCATCCTCTCCGAGCAGCGCGGCGGGCCGCTGGATTTGGGCCTGCACCTGGGCGCGGCCCTGCCCTTTGGCAGCACGGAGACGCTCACCCGGGACCAGGGCTTCGTCTTCTCGCCCCGGCTCGGCCTGGGCAAGCAGTTGGGCGGCACGTGGCGCGTGGGCGCCGACGTGGGCGCGCTGGTGCGGACCAAGACGTATGCGCTGTCTCCCAACACGCAGCCGTACCTGGACGAGCTGGGCACGGAGCTGAACGGCGGCGTCAACCTGTCCGCGGGCCTGGCCGGCTTCCGCCAGGAGCTGGTGGTGCGTGGCACCCTGCCTGTCGCGGACGCGCCGGAGTCCATGGAGGTCCTGCTGGGCGTGCGCGTCCCCATGCCCGCGGGCACGGAGATCTACGCCATGGGCGGCCCCGGCTTTGGCAGCACGCCGGGCACGCCGTCGTTCCGCGTGCTCGCCGGCCTCACCTTCGGCACCCCGGCCTCCACGCCCAACGCATGTGCGGAAGGTCAGCCGCATGACCCGGCCCGCTGTCCGGACTTCGACCTGGACGGCGACGGCATCAAGAACGCGGCCGACCAGTGCCCCACCGTGGAGGGCCTGTCGGAGCTGCAGGGCTGCCCGGACGGCGACGACGACGGCGACGGCCTGCCCAACCTGGCGGACCGCTGCCCGAAGGAGGCGGAGAACTTCAACGGCTTCGAGGACCACGACGGCTGCCCGGATGACCCGGACACCGACGGGGACGGCGTCTCCGACAGCCTGGACAGGTGCCCCGCCCAGGCCGAGGACAAGGATGGCTTCCAGGACGAGGACGGCTGCCCCGACCCGGACAACGACAACGACGGCGTGCTCGACACCGCCGACCGCTGCCCCAACGAGGCCGGCCCCAAGGAGAACCGCGGTTGCCCGGACAAGGACACCGACGGTGACGGCATCGTCGACCGGCTGGACAACTGCCCCACCGAGCCCGGCCCGGCGAAGAACAACGGCTGCAAGGAGAAGCAGCTCGCGCAGATTGGCGAGAACCGCATCCAGCTGCTCGAAGCCGTCTACTTCGAGAACAACAAGGACGTCATCATCGCGCGCAGCAACAAGCTGCTCGACACGGTGGCCAACATCCTCAACGCCCACCCGGAAGTGGAGAAGGTGCGCGTCGAGGGCCACACCGACAACCGCGGCAACCCTGACTACAACCTGGACCTGTCCCAGCGCCGCGCCGACGCCGTCGTTCACTACCTGGTGAGCAAGGGCGTGGCCCGGGAGCGCCTGGAGGCCAAGGGCTTCGGTCCGTCCCAGCCCATCGCGGACAACAACACCACCCAGGGCCGCGCGAAGAACCGCCGCGTGGAGTTCAAGATCGTCGGCGACGCCGAGGGCGTGCAGCCCCAGCAGGGCGAGCCCTCGCCCGACACCCACTGAGAAGCGAGGCAGACATCCCCATGAAAACGCATGTTTTCTTCAAGACGGCGGCGCTCTGTTTCGCGCTGCTCTCATCCCTGACCGGCTGTGACTCGGGCGGCGCCCGCACGGCCGCGGCCCCCACTGAACCCGTGCTCGTGAGCCAGGCCGCCTCCCTCGTGGGAGACGGCAAGCTGGAGCCCGGCGAGGAATGTGACGACGGCAACACCACCAGCGGCGACGGTTGTTCCGCCACCGGCACCATCGAAGCCGGCTACCTGTGCCACGTGCCCGGGCGGCCCTGCTCGCTGGCGAGCCTGTGCGGCAATGGCGCCGTCAACTCCGGCGAGGCCTGCGACAGCAACGGCTCCGACTGCACGGCGGACTGCGACCTGTCCCTGTGCGGCAACGGCGTGTTCGACAACCGCTCCCACCCGTCCTACGCACAGGAGATCTGCGACGACGGCAACCGCTTCGAGGGCGACGGCTGCAGCCGCCTGTGTGAAGTGGAGCCCGGCTTCGCCTGCGCCGGCAACCCCAGCCGCTGCGTCCGCGCGGGCGTGACGGTCTTCAACACCGGCGTGGACGAGAACAACCGCCGGCTCGAGGCGGAGGTCGCCGCCGATCCGCACTGGTTCTACAGCGGAACCACCACGGGCGCGGCCACCGGGCCGCGCACCGCCAACGACTGGCCCCAGGAAATCCAGACAGCCCGCTTCATGGCGGCGCCGCTGGGCGAGCCCGTCTGCGTGTACCAGGACTTCATGGTGCCCTCGACGACCAACGTCGCGCAGTTCCGCCTGCGGCTGGCCACCTTCAACGACAACCAGTTCGACAGCGCGCGGGTGAACGGGCAGAACTTCACGCCCACCGTCGTCAACGATCCGGCGGGCCAGCCCTGGCAGAAGAACATCTTCCGCGAGTTCGGCACCAACGCGCCGTGGCGCGCGGGCCTCAACCGCATCGAGCTGTGCAACGAGAACGAGGCCACCGAGCCCAACGCCTTCCGCTACCTGTTCGTGGACGCGTACGACGACCGCTGCGGCGACGGCGCGGTGTCCCTGCGAGAGGAGTGCGACGACGGCAACACCACCAACGGTGACGGCTGCTCGGCCACCTGCGGCATCGAGGCGGGTTACGGCTGCACCGGCCAGCCCAGCACCTGCGCCCAGACGTGTGGCAACGGCACGCTGAACCCCGGCGAGCAGTGCGACGACGGCAACAGCACGGCCGGCGACGGCTGCAACACGAGCTGCCGCGTGGAGGCCGGGTACGCCTGCCCCACCCCGGGCCAGTCCTGCGTGATGTCCTGCGGCAATGGCACCATCGACCCGGGCGAGCAGTGCGATGACGGCAACGCCTTCAACTCGGACGGCTGCTCCGCGTCGTGCCGCATCGAGCGCGGCTACGAGTGCCAGGGCGCCCCGTCCACCTGCGCGCCCCTGTGCGGCAACGGCCGGATGGACGCGGGTGAGCTGTGCGACGACGGAAACACCACCCTGGGCGACGGCTGCTCCAACGCCTGCACCCTGGAGCTGGGCTACGCCTGCCCCACCCCGGGCCAGGCCTGCGTGGCCACCTGCGGCAATGGCACCATCGACCCGGGCGAGCAGTGCGACGACGGCGACCTGGACTCGCAGGACGGGTGCAGCACCGAGTGCCGCGTGGAGGATGGCTATGCCTGCAGCACGCCCACCACCGGCCCGTCCGTGTGCGTGCAGAGCTGCGGCGAACGGCACGCTGGACCGACGAGACGTGCGACGACGGCAACACCACCAACGGCGATGGCTGCTCCAACACCTGCGCCGTGGAGTCGGGCTGGAGCTGCCCCGGCGCCGGCACCGTCTGCTTCAACACCTGCGGCAACGGCACGGTGGACAGCGGCGAGGCCTGCGACGACGGCAACACCACCGCGGGCGATGGCTGCAGCGGGAGCTGCCGCGTGGAGAACGGCTACACCTGCAGCGGCGCGCCCAGCGCCTGCGCCACCACGTGTGGCGACGGCGTCCTCGCCGGCGGCGAGGTGTGTGACGACGGCAACCTCAACAATGGCGACGGCTGCTCCTCGCGCTGCCTCCTGGAGGACGGCCAGACGTGCAACGCGTCCGGCGTCTGCGAGAGCGGCATCTGCAACCCCGACACCAACACCTGCATCAGCCCCAACGCCTGCGGCAACGGCATCCTCGACGAGGGTGAGCTGTGCGACGACGGCAACACCACCGCGGGCGACGGCTGCAACGCCACCTGCGCCATCGAGGACGGCTTCGGCTGCACCGGCATCCCGTCGGTGTGCGCGGTGACGTGTGGTGACGGCATCAAGGCGGACAGCGAGGCCTGCGATGACGGCAACACCACCCACGGGGACGGCTGCTCGGCCACGTGCACCGTGGAGACGGGCGCCGCGTGCCAGACGGCGGACGTGCGGGAGTTCATCACCCGCCAGGGCAACACGCACTGCACGCAGGTGACGGACATCAACGCGCCCGTCCTGCCCGACGCGGCCATCCAGGCCAGCCTGGGTGTGCCGGGCCGCTACCGCATCCGCTACGTGTCCGGCGCGGTGAGCTACTCGGGTGGCACCAACTGGTACCCCGGCGTCATCGGCGTCAGCGCCAACGCGGGCGCGCAGGTGCAGGGCTTCTCGCTGGGCTACACGCCGGCCTCCGGCTCGGCCACGCGCGCCGAGGCCCTGCCGCTGGGCTTCCCCCTGTCCCGCGACTTCACGGCGGCCACGAGTGACGTGCGCATCGCGCTCATCGACCTCGACTGCGACCTGGCCAACAACACCGACACGGCGGTGACGTACCGGGTGGACGCGCTGTCCATCTGCCAGGTGGCCCCCGCCATCACGTCTCCGACGCCGGGCGGCACCGCTGGCGACGAAATCACGGGCACCGCCACGCCGGGCGCCACCGTGGACGTGTACCTGGACGGCGACACCACGCCGGTGTGCACCGTCGTCGCCGACGAGACGGGCAACTGGAGCTGCACGCTGCCGGAGGACCTGGAGGAAGGGCCGCACACGGCCGTCGTCACCTCCAACCTCCCGAACGTCCCGCAGACGACCACGACGGTGGACTTCATCGTGGACCACACGCCGCCCGCGCCCCCGGTCATCACCGGCCCCGCGCCGGACGCCGTGCTGGACACCCAGACGCCCGTGCTGACCGGCACGGCGACGCCCGGTGACACGGTCACGGTGTACGAGGGCGGCACCGTCCTCTGCACCGCCACGGCCGACGCTTCGGGCAACTGGAGCTGCACGCCCACCACGCCGCTGGCCGAAGGCCCGCACACCATCACGGCCACGGCCACGCCTCCAGGCGGCAGCCCCGGCCCCACCTCCGCGCCCGTCTCCTTCACCATCACGCTGGGCACCACGGAGGCGCCGGTCATCACCGGGCCCGCCGATGGCGCGGTGCTCAACACGTCCACGCCGCCGCTGAGCGGCACGTCGGCGCCGGGCACGGTGGTGACGGTGTCCGAAGGCGACACGGTGCTCTGCACCACCACGACCAACGACGTGGGGGTGTGGACCTGCACGCCGTCCCAGCCGCTGGAGGATGGGCCGCACACCATCACGGCCACCGCCACCGACAGCGAGGGCCGCATCAGCGAGCCCTCCGCGCCCAGCGCGTTCATCATCGACACGCAGGAGCCGGACACGTACCTCCCGCGCACGCCGCCCTCGCGCGGTGGCAACCGGACGGCGACCTTCGACTACGGCTCGTCCGAGGAGGACGTCACCTACGAGTGCAGCCTGAACGGGGGCGCCTTCGGGCCCTGCCGTGACAGCTATGACGTGGGCGAGGGGCAGCACACCCTGCGCGTCCGGGCCACGGACCGCGCGGGCAACGTGGACAGCACCCCCGCGGAGTACACGTGGGTGGTGGAGCTCACCCGGGCCTTCGCCGGTGGCGGCTGCAGCACGGCGCCGGCCACGTCCTGGCTGGCGCTCCTCGGCCTGCTCGGGCTGCGCCGGAGGAAGCGCGGCTAAGGGCTGACCGCTACACCTTTCCGCCGGGAGGTCCCCCCCCTCAGAGGCCCCCCGCCGGCCTCGTGGGCCTCCCGGCGGAGTCTCCCCCTGCCACGCGCCAGCCCGTATGCTGGGGCCGTGCACGTGGCAGGGCGACTGAGTGAGACGTACGAGGAGGAGCTTCTCCTCGCGATGGACGAAGGGCTGCTCTCCGGCGAGGAGGTGGCGGCCCTGCGTGAAGAATCGCTCCGCCTGCAGCGTGGCCCCCTGGAGCTGCTGCGAGAGCGCGGCCGGCTGAGCGAGGACTCGCTGCTGGCGCTGCGCGAGGAGCTGGGCGCCGAGAGCACGGACCCGGGCGCCGCGCGGCCCTGGACGGCCGCCACGCTGACGCCCGTCACGCCGGG
>JBKGHI010000357.1:0-7307 GCA_046520405.1 Myxococcus sp. 1LA | reverse complement strand
CCCGCCTTGGCGCCCGCGGCGGCCTTCGCAGCGGGAGGCGCCTTTGCCGGGGGGGCCTTGGGAGCCTTCGCGGCGGGGGCGGTCTTGGCGGCCGAGGCCGTCTTGGCGGCCGAGGCCGTCTTGCCGGCGGGCGCGGCCTTCTTCGCGGTGGCCTTCTCCTGCACGGCCTTCTTCACCGCGCTCTTGGCCCCCTTCGTGACGTCGGATGCTGCCTTCGCCAATTTCGTCGCCGCCTTTGCCACCCGTTTAGAGGCGTTCTTGATCAGATCCAGCCGGGCAGCGGAGTCCTTCTTCGCAGCGGGCTTTGCGCCAGCCTTGCCAGCGGGAGTCGTCTTCTTGGCCCCGGACTTGGGCTTGGCCATCGACGCAGTCTCCTTGAGAGTTCCCGTGTCCTTTCAACGGGTTGGCGGACCCACCCAGAGGGCAGGCAAGCCTCGCGATCACCGTTGCTTGTAACGATGATCAGGTAGGCTGTCAAACTAACACTTGATTATCTCACGGACTTTGTTCGCGAACGGTGGCCGAGCCACAGAGCCACGGCATGGCTATAAGCCGGGCATGAACGACTCCGCCACATTGCTTCCGGAGGAAGATGCCCGGTCGCAGATCCTGGCCCTGAGCACGCCCCTGCCTGGTGAATGGCTGCCCCTGGATGACGCCCTGGGGCGGGTGCTCGCCGAGGACGTGACGGCACAGCGCACGCTCCCGCCCTGGGACAACTCGGCCATGGACGGCTACGCGGTGCGCAGCGCCGACCTGGGGGCCCCTGCCCGTCCGGCTCAATGTCGGGGAGACCCTCTACGCCGGTGCGATGCCGCAGCGCGCCCTGGTGCCCGGCGTGTGCGCCCGCATCATGACGGGCGCGCCGCTTCCGGAGGGCGCGGACGCGGTGGTGATGCGCGAGCGCACGCGGCCCGTGGCCCAGAGCGGCGCGGATCAGGTCGACATCCTGGAGGCCGCGCCACCGGGCCACTTCGTGCGGCCCCGAGGCGAGGATGCCCGGGAAGGCCAGTTGCTGCTGGCACGCGGAACCCCGCTGGGCATCCCCGAGCTGGGGCTCCTCTGGGCGCAGGGCAGGCAGGCCGCGCCCGTGGTCCGCGCGCCGCGGGTGGCCATCCTCTCCACCGGTGACGAGCTGTGCCACGCGGACGAGCCCCCCAACGGCCGCATCGTGGACACCAACGCCCCATCGCTGTCGCTGGCCGTCCGCCGCGCGGGCGGTGTTCCCACGCGGCTGGGCATCGCCCGGGACACGCGGGACGCGGTGGCCGCCGCGCTGGCGCGCCTGGATGGATTCGACATGGTGCTCACCAGCGCGGGCGTGTCCGTGGGTGAGCGCGACTACGTGAAGGAAGTCCTCGCCGCGCTGGGCGTGGAGCAGCATTTCTGGCGCGTCGCCATCAAACCGGGAAAGCCGCTGCTGGTGGGCAAGCGCGGCGCCACACTGTTCTTCGGACTTCCGGGCAACCCCACGTCATCCCTGGTGACATTCGAACTCTTCGTGCGCCCGGCCCTTCGCCGTCTGCTCGGACATTCGCAGGTGGCGCCCGGTCGCGTGGCAGGTCGCCTGGAAGGCCGGCTTTCCAAGCCCACGGGGCTGGCCCACTTCGTCCGCGTGACGGCTGCCTGGCGAGAAGGCAGCCTGTGGGCCCGTCCGCTGGCGACACAAACGTCCGGTGCCCTGCGTTCTGCTGCGGCGGCCACCCACCTGCTGCATTTCCCCCGCGAAGCGAGCAGCTTGACTGAGGGGGACGCGGTAGAACTGCTCCCGCTCTCATGGGTGGCCTGAGGAACGAAGGACGCCGAGGAGCATCTTCGTGGTGGGCTCGAGTCGAATGTTCGAGCCCGCCTTGACTTGCGAACCTGAGGACTCCAAACAGGGGCCCGCATCTGGAGATGATTCAACATGTCGGATATTCGTTCACCTCAGGTCCTTCCGACCCGTAAGCCCACGCAGCACCTGGAGCGCTTCTCGGAAGCGGACATCCCGACGGAGCGCGGCACGCTGCGGACCATCGTGTTCCGGGACAAGCGCAACGGGCGGGAGCACGTGGCGCTCGTGGTGGGGGACGTGTCGGGCCACGAGGGCGTGCCGGTCCGCATCCACTCCGAGTGCCTCACCAGCGAGGTCTTCGGCAGCCTGAAGTGCGACTGCCGCGAGCAGTTGGACCGCTCGTTGGATTTCATCGTCCAGGCCGGGCAAGGCGTCGTCCTCTACCTGCGGCAGGAGGGACGCGGCATCGGGCTGGGGAACAAGATCAAGGCCTACGCGCTCCAGGCCAAGGGCCTGGACACCTACGAGGCCAACCGGCAGTTGGGGTTCGCGGATGACTTGCGCACCTATGACATCGCGGCGGAGATGCTGCGGAGCCTGGATGTGCGGTCGGTGGACTTGATGACGAACAACCCGCTGAAGATCGCGGGGATGGTCGAAGAAGGCATCCCGGTCCGGCGTCGAATCCCTTCCCGGACCGAGCACAATCCGCATAACGTCGACTACCTGAGGACGAAGCGCGAGCGTACGGGGCACCTGATTGAGCTCTTCGCCGAGGACGACGACACGGAAGCCAAGGCTGGCTGAGAAGCCCCCCGCGCGGCGGCGCAATACCGTCGCGCGCAACCAGGCCCGCGTGCCCTTCGAGGTGCGCTTCTGGGGCGTGCGCGGGTCCATTCCCTCGCCCGGGGCACACACGAAGCGCTATGGCGGCAACACCCCCTGCGTGGAGGTCCGCTGTGGGGATGAGCTGCTCATCTTCGACCTGGGCACGGGCGCGCGCGCCCTGGGGAACGCGCTGGTGGCGAAGAAGAAGCCCGTGAAGGGCTCCATCTTCATCTCGCACTACCACTACGACCATCTGCAGGGGCTCCCCTTCTTCGGCCCCATGTTCCTGCCCACGAGCACGCTGACCGTCTACGGGCCGTCCCGGCACGGCAGTCGGTGAAGCAGCTCCTCAGCGGGCAGATGGTGCCGCCCTACTTCCCAGTGACGGCGGACGGCGTGTTCCGAGCGCAGCTCTCCTACACGGACCTGTCCGCCACGCAGACGCTGGAGCTCGGCCCGGCGACGGTGCGCACCATCGAGCTGAACCACCCGGGCGGCAACATGGGCTACCGCGTCGAATGCCAGCGCCGCTCGGTGGTCTACGCCACCGACCTGGAGCACGGCACCGACATGGACGCCGCCTTCTACGAATTCGCCCGGGACGCGGACGTCCTCATCTACGACGCCATGTACACCGAGGACGAGTACCACGGCCGCACCGGGCCGGCGCGCACCGGCTGGGGCCACTCCACGTGGCAGGCCGCGGTGCAGGCCGCGGACGAGGCCGGCGTGAAGAAGCTGGTGCTCTTCCACCACGACCCGTCCCGCGACGACGCCGGCATGGACCGGCTGCTGCGTCAGGTGCGCAAGCACCGCCCGGACGCCATCGCCGCCCGGGAATCGCTGGTCATCAAGCTGTAGGGCCCTTCCCGGCCACCGCGCGCTTCACCGTCTCCCGCAGGCCCCGGAAGGGCAACCGCTCCAGGGCCGTGGGCACGTCCACCCATTCGAAGGCGTCGTGTTCGGCGCCCAGGCGCACGTCCGCGTCGGGTGGCACGTGGACAGCGAAGCCGTTCTCCTCCACCAGCTTGGGCGGTAACGCCTCGCCCAGGGCGAAGGCGTGGCGGTAGGACAGGTCCTCCAGCGGCACGCGCAGGCCCGTCTCCTCCTCCAACTCCCTCGCGGCGGCCTGCGCGGGCGACTCCCCTGCTTCGAGCCGCCCCGTGAGGACCTGCCAGAAGCCGCCGCGCTCCGGACGGCGCCGGACGAGCAGCACGCGCGCCTCGGGGCCATGGCCCTTCACCACGGCGATGCTCACCGTCCGCAGGGGCTCCGGCGCATCCACGCGCTCGCTGTCGAACACGGCGCAGAAGCTGTCGGCGATGGCGTTCTCCACCTCGGCCATGGGGAGCGCGCGGCCCAGCTCGCGCTGCATCGACGTGACGCCCGCCTCGCGGATGCCACACGGAACGATGAGCTGGAAGTGGTCCAGGTTCGTGTTCACGTTGAGCGCGAAGCCGTGCGTGGTGAGCCAGCGGGACAGGTGCACGCCAATGGCCGCGACCTTGCGCGCGTCGGGTGCGCCCTCTTCGCCAATCCAGACGCCGGGCCACTTGGGGATGGGCCCCGCGGTGATGCCCCACTGGGCCAGCACCTGCATGACGGAGCGCTCCACGTCGCGCACGTAGCGGCGCACGTCGCGCCTGTTCTCCGGTAGCAGGAACAGGGGGTAGCCCACGAGCTGACCGGGGCCGTGGTAGGTGACGTCGCCTCCGCGGTTGGTCTCGAAGACCTCGGCGCCCTCCTTCGCCAACTGCGCGTCGCTGGCGACGATGTTCTCGCGCTTCGCGGCGCGGCCCAGCGTGAGGATGGGCGGGTGCTCCAGGAGGAGCAGCACATCGCCGGAGAGCCCCTCGCGGCGGGACTCGCTGAAGAGGCGCATCAGCTCGAGCCCGTCGTCGTACTCCACGCGGCCCAGCCGGTAGACGGTGATGGTGTTCATGACGTTCGCTTCCTTCGGGCCTTCCGCGCGGACGCGGGCTTCATGGTGGGGGCCAGGCTCCACGTCCCCGTGGGCACCCGGTTGAGGAGGGCATGCAGCTCGTGTCCCGCTCGGGGGGAGCGCCCTGCCTCCTGGGCCAGCGCCTCGAGCACGTCCTCGGCGACGGAGACAGCGGGCCCTCGGGGGGCCAGGCGCTGACGGGCGATCTCCACGAATTCAGCGTGGGTGGGAACCTGAAGCGGTAGGAGCACCTGCACGTGCTCCAGGATGTCCGTGGGCACGGCGCCGCGGACCGCCTGGCTCAGCGCGGCGGTGGTGGGCACCGGAACGCTCCGCGTGTCCCCGCGCAGCAGGAGCCCCCGGGCCTCCGCGCCCAGGCCTCGCGCGCCGAGTACAACGATGGGCGGCTGTCCCGCGCCAGGAAGGCTCGCAGTGCCGCGTGCGACGTCGCATCCAGGCGGTCCACGTCCTCCACCAGCAGGACGCGCGAGGTGCCGGCTGCATCCAGGTCCGCGACGGAGGTGATGGCGCCCACGCCATCGCGCTGGAGTTGCTGGAACCAGACGCTCTTGCCACTGCCCTCGGGGCCGACGACGAGGAGACACCGCGCCTGTGCATCCAACGACTGCGTCAGCAGCGACTGCGCGGCCTGTTGCCCCACGAGCCCCATGACGGGCTCCACGGGCCGCTCCGTCCGAGTCACCGCTGGCGGAGGGACCGGGGTGACGTCACCCAGCAGGGACTGCGACTCGTTGAGGCAGCTCTTGCAGATGAAAGCGCCCGCGGGACCGGCGACCAGGTCCCCTGTGTCCGTGCGCGGGCGGCAGCAGAAGGAGCACCAGGCATCGAGCGCCGCGTCGGCACGTGTGGGACCGCGCTCGATGAGCCGTGCCTCCTTGCGGCGCCGGGGCGGCGCATCGGAGAGCCCCCCCTGCCCCGCTGGTCCGCCGTCGTCGCCGCCCTCCAGCGCTGGTGAAGAAGGCCGCGTCTCCCCAGCGTCCTGGAGCGCTCCCCACCTGGCGTTCCCCGCGTTCCCCTCCGACAGGGTGGACATGGACGGAACGCTGATTCCAATCGCCCCTGCCGAGGCAGACTCCGCCGGGGACAGGGACGCGGACGGAACGCTCATTCCGGGCGCCACCGCCGGAGCGGACTCTGGCGGGGACATCGCCGTGGTCGGAACGTTCATTCCGTGCGCCGCGACGCTCCAGCCCAGCGTGGACGAGCGGTCGCCCTGAGCACGCGCGCTCGCGACGTGTGACGAGAACGGAACCTCGGCTTCGTCACCGCTGGCATCGCCCTCGCCCTCGCCCGCGACACGCGCGAGCTGCGCTTCGAGCCGCTGGGAATCCTCCGTGACCTCTGTCTCGATGACCCAGGCCTGGGCTGCACTCGCGGGCGTGTCGTCACGCGCGAGCAAGGCCGCCTCGCGCAGCGCATCCTCGATGAGCCGCTGCCGGTGGACGACATCCAGCAGGAGCCCGGTCTCCACTCCGGACGCGGCCAGGGCCTCTTCATCGTCCGAATCCGGCCCAGCCCCAGCGCGCGCGGGATCCGGCATCCACTCCAGCCGGTTCACCGCCTCCGCGATATCCGCGCGGCTGCCGTCCAGACGCTGCGCATGCCGCAGCAACTGCAACGCGCGGGACGGATTGCCCGACTGGCGGTACAGCTCCGCCGCTTTCTGGAGGCACTCCACGGCGCGGGCCACGTCCCCCTGTGTCTCGGCGGACTGCGCGGCGCGGATCAGCTCGCGAGGGTTCTCAGCCATACGGGGTGAGCCTAACCGGCTCGGGGCACCCGCGCGCGGCCCTCGAACAAGGTCCCCGCCGCCAGGCGCTCCCCGGGCCGGCCCCAGGGCCACCACGCCCCTTCACATTCAGGGGCGTGGACCCGCCACGGCGCTCAACTCACGCCATGGCCAGGAACAGCAGGTCCGGCTTCTCCAGGTACTTGATGATCTCGTACGTGAAGTCCGCCGCCACGGAGCCGTCGATGACGCGGTGGTCGCACGACAGCGACAGGTTCATCATGTCGCGCACGACGACCTGGTCACCCACCACCGCCGGGCGCTTCTTCAGGCGGTGCACGCCGAGGATGCCCACCTCGGGGTGGTTGATGATGGGCGTGGCGAACAGGCCGCCGCTCTGCCCCAGGGAGCTGATGGTGAAGGTGCCACCCGTCAGCTCCTCCATCTTCAGCTTGCGGTCCCGCGCCGCGGCGCCCAGGCGGGCCGTCTCGCGCGCCAGCTCGCCCAGCGTCAGCCGGTCCGCGTTCTTCACCACCGCCACGGTGAGGCCATCCGGCGTCGCCGCCGCCATGCCGATGTTGTACTCGCCGCGGACCACCAGCTCCTGCGCCGCCTCGTCGAAGTTCGCGTTGAGGTGCGGGAACTTCTTCAGCGCCGCCACCGTCGCCTTGATGATGAACGGCAGGTAGTTGAGCTTGATGTTCTCACCGGCCGCCGCCAGCTGCGCGTTCAGCCGCGCGCGCAGGGCCACCAGGTCCGTGGCGTCCACTTCCTCGACGAAGGCGAAGTGCGGCGCGGTGAACTTCGACCGCACCATCTTCTCCGCGATCTTCTTGCGCAGGCCCCGGAGCGGGACGCGCTCATCCGAAGCGCCCGAGCTGACCGGCGGCGCCGCAGGACGCGCCTGCTGCGGGCCGGAGCGCCGCCACCACGTTCTTCTCGCCCCCCTCCAGCGCCGCCACCACGTCCGCCTTCGTCACGCGGCCCTGCGGCCCCGTGCCGGCAATCGCGGC
>JBKGHI010000356.1:0-7394 GCA_046520405.1 Myxococcus sp. 1LA | reverse complement strand
GGCGGAGCGCTGCTGCGCGAGGTGAGCGCCACGGCGGTGCCCACGGACCTGACGCCCTTTCCTCGCGAGGCCCCCCACGTGGCGGTGTGGCTGCGCGCGCAGCACCCGGAGCGGGCGCGGCTGCGCACCACGCTGGAGGCCGGCACGCAGCGGATGGTGGAGCGGCTGATGCGGGACGCGGCGGTGGGCCTGGCGCCGCGGGGCATCCACAACGGCACGGCGGTGGTGGTGGACCGGCAGCAGGCGGAGGTGCTCGCGCTGGTGGGCAACTTCGACTTCTTCGACGCGCAGCACGGCGGGCAGATTGTGGGCTTCGCCACGCCGCGCTCACCGGGCTCGGCGCTCAAGCCCCTGCTGTACGCCATGGGCATCGACCTGGGGATGGTGGGGCCGGAGCACCTGGTGGCGGACGTGCCCACGGCCTACGGCGGCTATGCGCCGCGCAACTTCGACGGCCGCTTCCAGGGGTTGGTGCGCCTGGAGTACGCGCTGTCGCAGTCCCTCAACATGCCCTTCGTGCGGCTGCTGGAGCGCGTGGGCGTGGAGCGTTTCCTGGGCGCCCTGCGCGCGGCGGGCGTCACCAGCCTGGTGCAGGAGCCCGGCTACTATGGCCTGTCCGCGGCGGTGGGCGGTATCGAGCTGACGCCACTGGAGCTGGCGGGCGTCTACGCGGCTTTGGCGGGGGACGGGCGCGCGCCCACGCTCCGGCTCCTCCTGGACGAGCAGCCGGGCCCGCCGGTGGAGGTGATGTCTCCCGGCGCGGCGTGGCTGACGCGCCAGTCGCTGTCCCTGCGAGACCGGCCGGACTTCCCGGCGCGCCGGCGGCTGACGGGCATGCCGGCGCGGGTGCACTGGAAGACGGGGACCAGCTTTGGCCACCGTGACGCGTGGGCGGCGGGCTCGGGGCCCCGGCACACGGCCGTCGTCTGGCTGGGGAACTTCAACCACGCGCCCAGCGTGCACCTGGTGGGCGCGGACGCCGCGGGGCCGGTGCTGTTCGACATCCTGGAGGGCGTGGGCCCGCGCGGCCTCAACGTGCCGGACGAGCAGACGAGTCCTCCGGAGGACCTGGCCTCGGTGGAGGTCTGCGCCTATTCGGGGCACCTGCCCACCGACGCGTGCGTGCAGCGCAAGCACGTCTACGCGCGGCGCTCCGCGGTGCCCACCGCGCGCTGTCCGTACCACCAGCACGTGGAGGTGGACGTGGCCACGGGGCTGACGGTGGGGCCCATGTGCCGCGCGGGGCGGAAGACGGAGACGCGGGTGTACGTGACGTGGCCGGCCACCATCCGCCGCTGGCTGGAGGAGCAGCACCGGCGCCTGCCGGAGCCGCCGCCCGCCGCGCCCGGCTGCGAGCCCGGTGGCGAGCGCGCGGCCCCCTCCATCGTCTCCCGGCGCGGGGCAGGTGGCCATCCTGATTCCCGGCGTCCCTCCCTCGCGGCAGGAGGTGCCGCTGGAGGCGGAGGCGTCCCACGAGCGCGCCCTGACGTGGTTCGTGGACGGGGCCCTCCTGGGGACGGCGCGCGCTGACGAGCGCATGTGGTGGACGCCGTCCGTGGGCTCGCACGAGATTCTCGTCACGGATGACCGGGGGCTGAGCGCGAAGCGGACGCTGGAGGTCCGCATGCGGCAGTGAAACGAAGCGGCGCCCCCGGGAGCCGGGGGCGCCGTGCTCAGCGCACTTCCCAGCCCTGTTCGCCGCGCTCGTAGCGCTTGCCCGCGCCCAGGTCGCCGTAGAAGAGCAGGTCCTTCATGCCCACCACGGAGCGCCCGTCGAACAGGCCAATCTCGCCGTTGACGGGCATCTGGATGCCGAGCTGCGCCGCGTTGAGGCGGACGCGCTGTCCCGGGGCCACCGTCTGGTCCGGCAGCACCGCGCCGATGGGGGCGCGCACCTGCGTGGGCAGGTGGTTGGGGCTCTGCGCCAGGCTGACGCGAAGCTGCGTCGTGAGCACCATGCCCCCCAGGTTGAGGGGCGCCGAGGTGCGGTTGCCCACCTCCACCCAGCCCTCGCGCGGGTGGACGGCCTCCAGCACCAGCGTGGGCTGCTGCTGCGCCAGCCGCTCCAGCTCCCTGCCGATGAACGAGCGGCGCTCGCGCACGTAGCGCTTCAGGTAGGCGCGGCCCGCGGTGAAGCGGCCGTAGTCCATGAAGGGGTCGTCGCGCATGTGCGGGTCGATGAGGGCGTGCAGCTTGTCGATGTGCGCGTCCATCACCTCGGTGGTGAAGAGCTCGTCCATCGCCTTGTCCAGCCGCGCCTCCAGCCGCTCGCGCAGCACGGGGTTCATCACCACGCGCGTGGCCAGGTTGGAGAACACCGGCAGGTAGCCGGGGTACGAGGCCGTCTCCAGCTTGCGCTGCTCGTACATCTTCGCCACCCAGGCGTCGATGAGGGTGAAGCTGAACAGCGGGTGGCGCATGTTGCTGGTGCTCTGGCTCATGTCCTCCACGCTGATGGGGTACCACCAGCGCGAGTCCACGTTGTTGAGGTCCCACGGGACATAGGCCCACTTCGCCACCGCGCGGTCGTAGATGAAGTAGCTCTCCGAGTCCTCCACGTAGTTGTTGGACATCAGCGCGTCCATCACCATGGCGCGCAGGTAGCGCTCCAACTGGAAGCGCTTCTCCATCTCACTGACGAACTGGGGCTCGGGCGTGTGGTTGATGGCGCCCACCATCTCCCAGAGCTTGTCGTCCGGCTGTGACTCGTTCGTCTTCTTCGCCCAGTCTCCCTGGTACGGCACCTTCACCATCTTGAATTCGCAGTCCTTCCAGCCGCACCGGTAGATGGTGCCGTCGGTGTCGGCGAAGGCGTGCGCCCTCAGGAAGGCCTTGTTCACCTGCTCGATTTCCAGGAACACGCCCTGGTACACGCCGTTGACGTTGAGCCGCACCAGCGTGCCCTTCGACGCGGGCACCCGCATGGCCTCCAGCAAATCAAAGGCAATCTTCTCCGCCAGCAGCGTCGCGTCCGCGTACTCGGCCACGAGATTGAGCGAGGTCCTTCCCTCGAAGCGCACGCCGTCCTCGAAGCTCACGTTCCAGCTCTTCTTCGGGAAGAAGCGCGCGGAGGCGCCCCGCAGGCGCACCTTCACGCGGTACGTCGTCCCGTTCGCCTGGAAGAGGCCGTCCTGCTCCTCCGTCCACGGGTCCGCCTCGAACATCCGCATCGTCGCGTCGGGGATGATGAGCTCGTACTGCGGCACCGACGTCTGCACCGGCGGCATCTGGAAGGGCTGCTCCGCCTCGGGCACGGGCGGCGGCGGGTCCACCGGCGGTGGGTCCACCGGGGGCGGCTGCGTGGGTGGGGGCTCCTCCTCGCCGGGAGGAACTTGAGGGTCCTCCATGACCGGAGGGTCCTGGAGGGAGGGCGGCCGCGGCGCCTGGGTGCCATCACAGGCCCAGAGGCTCAGCAGCGGGAGGCACAGCAGCAATCGAGAACGAGTCATCAACCCCGGCGCAAAGCAACGCTTGTGCCCGCCTCCAGGGCAGCCGTCTGGTGGAGACCCAACGCTTGGCGCGGGCGACTGGGGCGCGCCGTCGCGTGCAAGGGAAACGGATTACCCAACCTGGTTGCCCGCCCCACCCTGGAGGGAATGAGAAGCGCGGGGCCCCCTGGCGGGGCAGGCGGCCGGGCGGGGTGGGCCCTCTTTCCCCGGGTGGGCTGTGCACGAGGCGCGGCGGCGGTCCTAGCTTCAAGGGAAGAGGGGGCGCGCCGCTTCAGGGAGAGAGGGCCTCATATGGAATCGTGGAACCAGACGTCGTCCGACACCGTGCGTGTCCACACGCCGCTGGTGGTGAATCGGCGCATCGACGAGCACGTGGAGCGCTGCGTCCGGTACATGGCCGAGCAGGGGGACCGCGCGGAGATGACGCGCTACCTCGCCCGGCTGGAGCGCGAGTGGGACATCCACCGCGCGGTCTCCGTGGGCACGTCGGCCGTGGGCCTGCTGGGCCTCTTGCTGGGCCGGCGAGACGGCGGACGCTGGCGAGTGCTCACCGCGGTGGCGGGAGGGATGTTGCTCCAGCACAGCCTGTCCGGCTTCAGCCCGCTGTCGGAGCTGCTGCGCGCGCTCGGGGTGCGCACGCGCCGGGAAATCGACCTGGAGAAGTTCGCCATCAAGGCCCTGCGCGGCGACTTCGAGCGCATCCCCATGGAGGGCGGGCCCATGGCTCGGGCCAACGCCGCCCTCGTCGCCGCGCAGTCATCCTGACGCCGCCTCAGCGGCGGGGGGCGGTGTAGCCGCCTCCCAGGGAGGGCATCAGCGCCGGGGACATGGGCGTCGGCGCCGGGCCAACGCTCTTCCCGGTGTTGGCCTGGTCGAAGAAGCCGTTGAGGCCCGCGATGCCCAGCGAGAAGTTCGTCACCCAGCCAGGGTCCGGCCGGCCGGCCGCGGCGCCCACGTCGAAGGGCCGGGCGAAGTGGAGGCGCAGCAGCAGGGGCCCCAGCGCGAGGTTGAAGCCGACGACGCCGTTCACCACGCGGTGGTTCCACAGGTCATCCGTGCCTTCGCCCACGCCGCCCGCGTCGATGGCGGCAATCGCTTCCAAGTCACTGAGGAAGGCCACCCGGATGATGTCGTTGAGCGGCAGCTGCGCCTCCAGCGTGGAGTAGAGGTAGTGCCGGCCGAGCAGCCACTGGATGTCGCCGAAGTTCACACCGCGCAGCGTGTCGAACGAGGACAGGAAGTAGGAGCGCGCGTACTGGCCACCCAGCGTGGTGCCCAGGCCGCCGCGGATGAAGATGTTGGCGCGGCCGTAGATGGGGAAGTAGCGCTCCGCGTCCACGCGCACGTTGCCGTAGGCCTGGTTGTCGAAGGGCTGCACACCCACCGTGGTCTCCAGCATGAGCGCGCTGCCCGACAGCGGACCGGTGGCGTAGTGGTACTTCAGGCTGTCGTAGCCAATCTGCCCGCTCAGCTCCGTCTGGAAGCGGATGGCGCGGTTGCGCGCGTTCCAGGCCGTCAGCAGCTCTCGGTTGGCCGCGTTGCGCTCGGGGAAGAACAGCTCGAACTCCGTGTAGTCGTCCAGGAAGTACCGCGTGCCACCCACGGCCAGGTCGCCCTGCACATAGAAGAAGGTGCTCAGCGGGTAGCGCACGCTGCCGAGCGCGCCGAAGAAGCGCTCGCCGGACGTGAAGAAGGCATCTTGTGCGCCCTCTTCGCCCTCGAAGGTGCGGTCCACGCGGAAGCGCAGCGATTGGAAGAGGCCGCCGCCCCACGTCATGCGGGACTTGTCGTTGACGTAGAGCAGGTAGCCGTCCGTCAGGTCGAAGCTGCCGTACACCGCCAGGGTGAGCAGGAACTGGTGGTCCTTCATGCGGTCGCTGGCCGCCGCGAAGAGCTGGCCCACGAAGCCGCCGCCGCCCGCGCCCGCGAAGCCGAAGAAGGGACCGAACTCCAGGTTCTGCCGGGTGAAGGGCTCGTAGTTCGTCGCGTCCGTGAGGGGCCGCACCGCCAGCGGGTTGGGCGGCTCCGGCGGCGGCTCGGCGGGGACGTCCAGCGCCAGCATGCGCGGCGGGCGCAGCACCGCGGGGCGGCGCTCACCGGAGACGTGGAACAACATCCACAGGCTCCCGTCAGGGCCGGGGCCGGGCTCGAAGACGCCCGTCGTCAGGTCCGTGCGCCGCACGATGCGGCCGTCCTTCGTCAGCTCGTGCAGGTCGGAGCTGCTGTTGTTGAAGGCGGTGAAGAAGATGCGCCCGTCGGCCAGGGCCACCGGGGCCGTGTGGTCCCGCTCCTCGCTGGTGAGGCGCTCCACCTGCCGGGGCGCGTCCGGGCGCACGCGGAACAGGTTGAACTGGCGGTGGGACGTCGCGTCGGACGTGAAGATGACGCCGGAGGGACCCCACGTCACCTCGCGCTCGGAGAACACGTCATCCGTGAGCTGGAGCGGCTTGCCGTCCGGCCCCGCCTGGAGGTCGATGGCGTAGATGTCCCGAAGGCCCGCGTCGTTGATGCCGATGAACGCCACCCACCGGCCATCCGGCGAGAAGGCCGGCGAGTACGCCGCCAGCAGGCCGTGCTTGTCGATGCGGAACGCGGTGCGGTCCCCCAGGCTCAGGTCCACCACCAGACCCACCTCGCGGTCGATGCCGGTCCGGATGGCGTTGCGGCGCACCAGCACGTCGGCGCCGCGCTTCTCCGACGTGTGCTTGTAGTCCTGCACGTAGATGACATCACGCCCGGTGATTTCAGCGACGAACGCCAGCTTGTCGTTCGTCAGTGAGAAGCTGCGCCCGGAGATGGGGTGCAGCGACTCCACGCCCGGAACGCCGTCACCCGTCACCCGCACCGTCTTCTCCGGCACGCGCGGATCCATCATGTAGATGCGGCTTTCGCCCGTCTCCGGGACGATGGTGCGCAGCGCCAGCACGTTCCCCGACGGGGAGGACGTCATGGCCGTGGTGTAGCCGGGCGCCTTGTCGAGCAGGTCCAACGCCGGCGCGGACTGCTCGGACGCGAGGTACGTCTTGAAGGCCCGGCGCTTCAGCCAGTTCTCGAAGCGCGCGGAGATGCGCTTCGGGTTGTCGCCGGTGAGCCGCTCCAGCAGTTCCTCGAACTTCAGCGACGGCGTGTCGCGCGAGCCACCCGCCAGCCGCGGCGACTCCTCCAGCACGCGCTGGATGAAGCCGGCACCGTACTCCTCCTCGAGGAAGGACACGCGGACCTGGCCCACCTTGTAGATCCACAGGTAGCCGTAGGGCCCGGGGGAGAAGAAGTCGAGGAAGGCGTAGCCCTTGAAGAGGTCCGGGTTCACCAGCAGGTCCCGCACCAGCATCTCCGCTTCCGGGTCCATGCCGCGCTTGGCGTAGAACTCGGCCAGGCCTTCGATGAACCACAGCGGGATGGCCTGCAGCGGGTCGCCGAACATCTTGGCCTGCTCGGCCACGGTGCGGACCTTCTGGATGGTGAACTGGTGCGCCAGCTCGTGGGTGCTGACCTCCTCGAAGAGGCGGTGGTCACCCAGGTAGGGCAGCGTCAGCTTCAGGTCCTCGCCGGTGCTGGTGAGGCCGAGCGTGCCCTCCGACACGGCGAAGAGGTTGGTCTGCAGGAACTCCTGGTAGCTGCTGTAGAGGATGTACGGGAACGTCTTGGTGGGGACGTACTGGAACCGGTCCACCAGGTAGCGGTAGGCCTCCTCGATGAGCGGCGCCGCGCGCTCGGCCACCATGCGCTCGCGCTCATAGAAGTAGAAGCGCACACCGCCCGACTTGTCCCCCAGCGACTTCGCGTAGGTGTAGTTGAACCCACCGTCCGCGCCGGCGAACACGGACTGGCCGCCGTGCAGCAGCGTCCCGCCGTCGTCGGACTCGGCGGCCATCAGGTAGGTGCCCGCGTCCTGCGTCCCGCCGTCGGTGCCCCCGGCCTCGGCGAGCGAGCCCGCGTCCTGCG
>JBKGHI010000355.1:0-7426 GCA_046520405.1 Myxococcus sp. 1LA | reverse complement strand
CGCGGATGCTGCGCGGCCTGGGCCTGCGGTGCTACCTGGGCGTGCCGCTGGTGGCGCGCGAGCGCGTCATTGGCGCGCTGGCCTTCTTCCGCGCGGACGAGGCCCGTGACTTCACCGGAGAGGAGGCGCGGCTGGCGGAGGAGGTGGCCCGCCGCACCGCGCTCTCCGTGGACAACGCGCAGCTCCTCCAGGAGGCGCGCGAGGCGGTGCGCCTGCGCGACGAGTTCCTGGGCATCGCCAGCCATGAGCTGAAGACGCCGCTGACGCCGCTGCACCTCAAGGTGCAGTTGCTCCAGAAGCAGGTGGACGGGATGGCGGCCCACAACCAGCCGGTGTCCGCCGAGCGCGTGTCGGAGACGCTGGAGGTGGTGCAGCGCCAGGTGCGCAAGCTGACGAGCCTGGTGGACAACCTGCTCGACGTGTCGCGCATCACCGCGGGCCGCCTGAAGCTGGAGGTGGAGGAGATGGACCTGGCCAGCGTGGCGGCGGAAATCCTCTACCGCTTCGCGCCGTCCGCCTCGCAGCTCCAGTGCGAGCTGGAGCTGCACGCGCCGGTGCCCGTCATGGGCCGGTGGGACCGGCTGCGGCTGGAGCAGGTGGTGACGAACCTGCTGTCCAACGCGCTGAAGTACGGCGCGGGCCACCCGGTGCGCGTGGTGGTGGAGGCGGAGGGGCTCACCGCGCGGCTCACCGTGCGCGACGGCGGCATCGGCATCTCCGCGGAGGACCTGCCGCGCATCTTCGAGCGCTTCGAGCGCGCGGTGAGCGACAGGCACTACGGCGGCCTGGGGCTGGGGCTCTACATCACCCGGCAGATTGTGGAGGCCTTCGGCGGCTCGGTGCGCGCCACCAGCGAGCCGGGGCAGGGCTCCCTCTTCGTCCTGGAGCTGCCGCGCGGCGACATCCCGGAGGAGTGGCTGACGGCGCACGGCGCGCCGGAGCCGTCGTCCTCCTGACGGACGCTCAGGCCGCGCTCGCGGGCCTCGCGGGCGCGGCGCCGCGGGGCAGCCGGACGTGGAAGCAGCTGCCGCGCTGGGGCCCGGGGCTCTCCGCCCAGATGCTCCCGCCGTGGCGCTCCACGATTTCGCGGCAGATGAAGAGGCCCAGCCCCAGCCCGCCGAAGTGGCGCGCCTGGGCGTTGGACGCGCGGGCGAAGGGCCGGAACAGGTCCGCCACGTTCTCCGGGGGGATGCCGATGCCCTCGTCCTGCACGCGCAGCCGCACCTGGTCTTCCGTTGCCTCCAGCGACAGGCGCACCGCGCCGCCATGCGGGGAATAGCGCACGGCGTTGCTGACCAGGTTGGTGAGCACCTGCTCCAGGCGCAGCGCGTCCCAGTCGCCCTCCACCGCGTGGCCGGGCACGTTCAGCTCGAAGGTGACGCCGGACTCGGTGCGCAGCTCGAAGCGCTCCAGCACCTCCCGCAGCAGCGGCACCAGGTCCAGGCGCTGGCGCTCCAGCTCCAGCCGTCCGCCCTGGATGCGGGCGGTGTCCAGCAAATCGTCCACCAGCCGCGTCAGCCGCTCCGTCTGCCGGGCCATGGAGCGCAGCGCCTTGAGCAGCCGCTCGCGCTCCGGGAAGTCGCCGCCCTTCTCCAGCCGCTGGAGGGTGAGCGCGGCGAAGCCCTTGAGCGGGGTGAGCGGCGTGCGCAGCTCGTGGCTGGCCACGCTGAGGAACTCCTCGCGCGCGCGCACCGCCTCCTTCAGCTCCGCCTGGGTGGCGCCCGTGCGGGCCGCCATCTCGTTGAAGCCGCGGGCCAGCTCGCCCAACTCGTCGTCCTCCTCCACCTCCACGCGCTGCGCCCAGTCCCCCGCCGTCAACGCGGCGGTGGCGGTGCGCAGGTGGTCCAGGCGGCGGATGACGTCGCGGGCCACCCACTGCGACAGCAGCAGGGCCATGAGGACGCCCAGCAGCACCAGCCCCACCACCGCGGCGCTCATGCGCGTAATCGCCGCGTAGGCCACCACCAGCTCCTGCGTCACCAGCACGCTCCACTCCGTGCCATCCACCGGGGCCTCGGCGGCGAGCATGCGGCGGTCGGCGGTGTCGAAGGCCTCCAGCACGCCGATGCCGGGGCGCGCCAGCTCCTGGTCGAGCGCGTCCGGCAGGTGCGCCTCCCCCAGCAGCGCGCGCCGGGCGCGGTGTCGCGCAGCACCTTGAGGCCGCGCCGGTCCAGCACCTGCACGCGGAAGCGCCGCGACGCCGGCGTGGTGGCCTGGCTCAGGCGCTCCAGGGACAGCAGGCCCACCAGCATGCCCCGCACCTCGCCGTCCTCGCGGAAGGGGTGCGTCACCGCGACCAG
Organism: Myxococcus sp. 1LA; assembly: GCA_046520405.1. Taxonomy (GTDB): domain Bacteria; phylum Myxococcota; class Myxococcia; order Myxococcales; family Myxococcaceae; genus Myxococcus. The sequence goes on along the minus strand of JBKGHI010000355.1, from coordinate 5,126 downwards.
CGGCTGGCCCGGCGGGCGGATGAAGGGCGGGGACACCTCCGCGCCATGGGTGAAGGCCGCGGGCAGGAAGTCACGCGGCCTCAAGTCCCAGCCCTCCACGCCGGGGGACGCGGCCAGGATGTTGCCCCGGGTGTCCACCGCGAGCGCCGCGTCGAAGGCGCGCGCCTGCGCGGACAGGTTGACCAGGTAGGGCTCCAGCCGCTCGGGGGTGCCCGTGGCGAAGGCGGCGCGGAAGCCGGGGGACTCCAGCATCAGCGCCAGGGACTCGCCCGCGTCGTCCAGGTAGCGCCGCAGGAAGTCGGCCTCGCCCGCGGCGGCGCGCTGCGTGTCGTCGCGCACCTGCTGCTCGATGGCGTTCTGCGCCAGGTACGCCGCCAGGCCGCCCAGCGCCAGCAGCGGCACCAGCCCCGCGAAGGCCAGCCCGCGCAGCAACTTCCACCCCACGGTGCGCGGCGCGCGGGGACGCCAGTCGAGCGCCTGCGCGACGCACGCCAGCGTGAGCACCGCGTACACGCTGGCGCCCAGCCAGGCCGTGCCCCGGCCCAGCGCGTAGGCGAGCAGGGCGAAGGGCACCGCCAACACACCCATGAAGAGGGACGGCAGCCGGGGGTGGAGCCGGTGCGAGGGCAGCAGCAGGCCCACGCCGCACACGGCGAAGAGGAGGCCCACCAGCGGCCGCAGCGGGGCCAGGTGCGCGTAGACGGAGAGCGGGAAGCGTTCGGGCACCACCAGCATGGCCACGCCGAACGCCGCGCCGGTGAGCGCCGCGAAGGTGCGCAGCACGGGCCGCTGACGCATGGAGGGCCAGGCCTCCAGCACCACGCCGCCGAAGAGCACCGGGTAGAGGATGATGCCCGTGAAGCTGCCCGGCAGGACGTTGAGCACCCACCAGTACAGCGCCATGGCCGCGCCCAGCAGCACGCGCCCCGTGACGTCCAGCCAGCGCGGCGCGCGCGGGTACAGCAGCGCGCCCATGAGCATGATGCTGCCCGTCAGGTACGTCAGGCCCAGCACGCGCACGTACGGGTAGAGCGGCCGGAAGGAGGCCACCCGGAACTCGTACGGGACGTACGTCATCAACACGCCGAACATGAGGCCCACGACGGCGGCGGGCCAGGTGAGCGGCAAAAGGGATGGCGGGGGCGGCGCCTGGACTTGCGGTGAAGGCGAAGAAGACATCTTTGCGGATTCACGCGCGGCGGGCGCCATGGGTGCTAGTGCCCCCCGGGCTTTCGTCTTGGGCTCGACATCACGCGACCTCGAGCACCGTCCACTCACGGACCTCGCCCGCGAGCGTCACTTCCACCGTGTCGCCTGCCTTACGGCCCATGAGGGCACGGCCCACGGGGGAGGCGGGGGTGATGACGGACAGGAAGCCGTCGCCGCCCGGGCCCGTCAGTTCGGTGCCCGCGCCCGCGGGTAGGACGAAGAAGGTCCTTTCGGCGAAGCCCTCCTCGTCCTCGGTGCTGACATCCACGATGGCGCCCAGCCCCACCGGCCCCTGCCGGGGGAAGCGGGGGAACTCCGCCTGGCCGAACTTCGTCAGCGCCTGGAGCTCTTCCTGGACCCGGCGGGCCCGCTGGGCCTGGCCGGTGGCGAGGCTGCCGAACTCCAGCGCGGCCCGGCCGTCTTCCTTCTTCTCGGACTCCGTGGCCAGGCTGCGGGCCGCCTCGCGGGCCTCCGCCTCGGCGCGGTGGGCCAGCCGGTCGCTCTGCTGGAGGCGGTCCGCGAGCTGGCCCAGGAGTGCATGCTTGTCGAGTCGCATGGGTGGTACAGAACTGTAGCGTCCATGGCGGACACCTCCAGTTTTCGGCCCGTCACCCCCGCCCGCCCGGGCTTAGAGTGAGGGCATGACACCCCAGGAACTCTCGGAGAAGGCCCGGCAGCTCGTCGCCGACGGCGCGGTGCTGCTGGATGTGCGCACGCCGCAGGAATTCCAGGAAGGGCACCCGGAGCCCGCCCGGAACATCCCCGTGCAGGAGCTCCCCCGGCGCATCGCAGAGGTGGGCCCCCCTGGTACGCCCGTGGTGGTGTACTGCGCCGCCGGTGGCCGCAGCGCCCAGGCCGCCCAGTTGCTGCGCGCCAACGGCTTCACGGACGTCTTCGACCTCAAATCCGTGAAGAACTGGTAGCCGCCGGGGGCAGGTGACAGCGGCGCCCGGTTGGAGCAGGGTTCGCCCTCCGGTCATGAGCCGCACGGCTGGCTTCCTCATCGTGGCGTTGTCAGGTGTGTGCTTCGGCGCGCTCGGCCTCTTTGGCCGCATGGCCTACGCGGCGGGCACGGACGTGGCCACGCTGCTCTTCCTCCGCTTCTCCCTCGCCGGGGCGGTGCTCGCCAGCGTCATGGTGCTGCGCCGCCAGCCGTGGCCTCGGGGCGGCGTGCTGGTGGTGCTGATGCTGCTGGGGGCCGCCGGGTACTCCAGTCAGTCCGGGGCCTACTTCTCCGCCCTGAAGCACGCGCCGGCGGGGTTGGTGGCCCTGCTGCTGTACTCCTTCCCCGCGTTGGTGGCGCTGGTGCAGCGCGTCGTCTTCAAGGAGCACCTGGGCCGGGTGAAGTGGCTGGCGGTGGTCCTGTCGGTGGGCGGCACGGTGCTGACGGCCGACCTGTCCCAGGGCGGCGCCACGCTGCCGGGCGTGCTGCTGGGCCTGCTGGCCGCGCTGTTCTACACCGTCTATGTCGTGGCCAGCGGCCGGGTGTCCGGCCATGCGGAGCCGCTGCCCTCCAGCACCGTCATCCTCTGCTCGGCGGGCTTCTCCTTCGGCGTGGCCATGCTGGTGCGCGGGCCCGCCTTCCCCGGCACCGTCACGGGCTGGGCCGCGGTGGTGGGGCTGGCCCTGGTGTCCACGGTGGCCGCGGTGCTGCTCTTCTTCTTGGGCATCCAGCGCATCGGCGCGGTGAACACGTCGCTGGTGTCCAACCTGGAGCCGCTGACGGCGGTGGTGATGGGCGCGCTCTTCCTGAGCGAACGGCTCACCCCGCGTCAGGTGGTGGGCGGGGGGCTCATCCTCGGAGCGGCGGTGATGCTGGCGCGCGCCGATGTGCCTCGCGCCTCTCCGGAGCCGCCCGCGGGGGGCGTGCTCCGGGGGCGGTGCCCGGCACGTGAGCGCGCCGGGCGCCGGGGGGCCTGCTACCAGCGGGTGACGTCGCGCAGGAAGCGGTGCACGTCCTGGTTGAAGCGCTGCGGCAGCTCCGCGTGGGGCGCGTGGCCGGTGTTCGGGTACAGCTTGAACTCGGCGTCCGGGAGGGCGTCCACCAGCGCCTGCTGGTCGGCGACGGGGAAGAAGCCGTCCTGGTCACCCCCGATGACGAGCACCGGCACGCGGATGCGGTTCAGCCGCGCCGAGTGGTCCTCCGCGAGCATCCCGTCCATCGCGTCCTGCCACACGCGCGCGGGGACCTTGCTGCTCTCCGACACCAGCGTGTCGATGTACGACGCCGGGACGGGGCGCACGAAGGTGCTCTCCTGGAACGCGCGGATGAACTCCGGGTCCACCGTGCCCTCGTAGGTGTCCACGATGGACTTCACCTCCAGCGCCACCGGGTTGCCGGCGACGGTGGGCGCCGAGCCGGCCAGCACCAGGCCCTTCACGCGCCGCGGGTAGTCCAGCGCCACCTGCTGCGCGATGAAGCTGCCCATGGAGTGGCCCACGAGGATGGCGCTGCGCTCGCCCACCGCCTCCAGGAAGGCATCCACGTCCGCGGCGAAGGACCGCTGCGTGTAGCAGCACGCCGGCCGCGTCGAGTCGCCGTGGCCGCGCTGGTCCAGCACGTAGACATGGTAGTTGTGCGGGAAGGTGCGCAGGTTCAGGTCCCACGTGTGGTTGGAATCCGTGTAGCCGTGGAGAAACACCACCGCCGGGCCCAGCGGCAGGCCCTGCTCCACGTAGCGCAGCGTCACGCCGGTGCGCAGGCGGATGGAGCGCTCACGGGGCGTGCCGAACAGCTCCTGCTCGGTGGTGCCAACCTGGGCACTCTCGGGCGCCGGCTGCGTGTCATTCGAGTCGGACTCCGGCGCGGGGCCACAGGCGGTGAGGACGGGAAGTGCGAGCAGGGCGGCGAGGAGCTTTCTCATGCGTGAATGCCTCGGGGCGCTCCGGCGGGGAAGTCCGCCGGTTGGTTGGTTGCTTGAGGAGTCTACGGCTACCTCTGACATTGCCTCGCCCGAAGTGACTCCGGGGGTTGTCGCGAACCCGGTTTTCACAGGGGAGAGTCAGCGCGAACCCGCTCGAAAACGCACCTTGGACGGAAGGTTCTCGCGGCGGCGGAGTGGCTGTCACGGTTGTGCAAGGCGGCCCTCCGCGCGTGGCCGCGTAACCTTCGGGCCCCCGTCTTCGTGGTGTCGCTGGATGCCCGGATTTTCGCCGGGCCCTTTCGGTGGAGGACGGCACATGAAGGCACCTCGGGTGGCGGTCATTGGTGGAGGACTGGGCGGCCTGGCCGCGGCGGCGCTGCTGGCGCGGGGCGGCTGCGCGGTGACGCTGCACGAGCGCTCGAAGCACCTGGGCGGCCGGGGGCAGACGTCGGACGTGGAGGGCTTCCGCTTCAACCTCGGTGCCCACGCGCTGTACCAGGGCGGCGCGGGGATGCGCGTGCTGGGGGCGTTGGACGTGAAGCCCCCGGGCGGCGCGCCGGGCGCGGGCTCGTACCTGCTGAGCCACGGACGTCTGCACACGATGCCACGCGGGCTGGTCTCCATGCTGACCACGGATGCGCTGGGGCTGTCGGGGAAGCTGGAGCTCGCGAAGCTGCTCGCGAGCCTGGGCCGCGTGGACCTGACGCCGCTGGCGCATGTCACCTTGCGAGACTGGGTGGAGCAGCGCCTGTCGAACGAGGACGCGCGCGACATCCTCCTGGCGCTGACACGGGTGACAACCTATTGCGCGGACGCGGACGCGATGAGCGCGCAGTCCGCCGTCGCGCAGCTCCAGGCCATGCCCTCGGTGCTCTACGTGGACGGAGGATGGAGCACGCTCGTCTCCGCGCTGGAGCGCCGGGCGGTGGAGGCGGGCGCGCGGCTGGAGCGCTCCTCCAGGGTGGGCGCCGTCCTGTTGGAGGAGCCGGGCGCGCGGGTCCGAGGGGTGCGGCTGGCGGATGGGACGGAGCACGCGGCGGACGCGGCGGTGGT
>JBKGHI010000354.1:0-7453 GCA_046520405.1 Myxococcus sp. 1LA | reverse complement strand
CTCGGTGAAGCGCGCCCGGGCCTGGGTGGCCTCGCCGCGGGCCTCCGCCGGAGGCTGCTGGGTCTTCCACAGGGCGCGCGCCAGGGCGAAGCCGGACTCCGCCAGCACGTCGGGCGGGGCGGACGCGAAGGAGACGGCGTGCCGCAGCGGCGCCACGGATTCGCTCGCCTTGCCCAGCTCCAGCAGGGCCTGGCCCACGCCGTCATAGGAGTACTGGAGCCGCTCGTCGTCGATGGGCAGGGCCGCGCGCTTGATGGCGAGCGCCTCTTCGTAGGCCTTCAGCGCCTCGTCGTAGCGCTTCAGCGCGTGCAGCGTCATGCCCACTTCGTCCAGGGCCTCCGCGTACAGCACGCTCTTCTCGCCGCGCGTGGCCTTGCGGATGCGGGCCGCCGCCTGCGCGTGCTCCAGGGCCTTGGCGTCCTGCTTCAGCTCGCGCAGCGTCAGCGACAGCATGCCGTGGCGCTGGGCCATGTCCGGGTGCCAGGGGCCCACGGCGGCCTCGGTCTGCGCCAGCGCTTCCTCCAGCAGCGCGGCCGCCTGTTCAGGCTGCCCCAAATCCAGCATCACGCCGCCCAGCAGGAAGGTGGTCCGCGCGCGCTTGGGGTGGCCCTGGGGCAGGGCGTGGGCCTGGAGCGACCTGGCCTGCTCCAGCAGGGTGCGCGCGTCCTCGAAGCGCTCCTGCGACACGGCGAGGTTGGCCTGGTTCATCCGCACGTCGGCTTCCAGCACGGGCTCGCCGCCCAGGCGCTGGAGGGTGGCGTGGGCCAGCTCGCCCCAGTCCGAGGCCTGGGTGAAGTGCTGCTGGCCGTCCTCCACGTAGAGCAGCTTGTTGAGGATGGCGACCTTGAGCCGGTCCGCGCGTCCCGCCTCGGCGTCGCGCACGGCGTGGAAGAGGGCCTTGGCGGCCTCGGGGGACTGGCCGTTCTGCTCCTGGAGCCAGCCCTGGTGGAAGCGCAGCTCGGCCGTGAGCGGCAGGTGGCCGGTGGCCAGCACGGGCGCCTCCAGCGCGCGCGCCGCCTCCAGGGCCTTGGGATAGCGGCCCGCGTCCACCAGCGCCTTCACGTCCGCGAGTTGCTCCTCCAGCTTCTCGATGTCGGCGCGCTTGCCCGCGTCCGAGGGCAGCCGCTGCTGTTCGGCCAGGGACTCCTCGTCCTCGCATTCATGCAGCGAGGGCAGGGCGTGCACCGCGTCCACCGACTTCTCCACCAGCGCCGCGTCCGCGCTGGACAGGAGGTCCACGGTGGCGCGCAGGTCCTTGTACCGCCGCGCCAGGCACGCGTTCCGCCGCGTCAGCAGCTCTTCCGTCTGCACGCCGTGGACGTGGGTGGCCTCGCAGGCGTCGGTGCTCTGCTGCTTCCAGGCGCTGGCGTAGCCATCCAGCACCTGGGTCACCTTGCCGGCCAGCCCCTGCGCGAAGGGCGTGCCGGTGGCGAGGAAGGCCGCCTGCACGTGCTGCCGCGCCGACGGGCCCCAGACGTCATCCATGCGCGCGCCCACGGCCGCGCAGACCTGGGACTGCTGGTAGAGGACGCCGCTCACCAGGGCCGCGCCCACCACCGCGCTGCCCGCGCCCGCCACCCAGCGCCGGCGCTGCGAGAAGCGGTGCTCCTGCGACAGGGCGCCGAGCAGCTCCTCCATGGACGTGAAGCGCGCGGCCGGGTCCAGGGACAGGCCGCGCATCATGGCCTGCTTCACCCAGGCGGGGACCTTCACGTCGCGCGGCGGCTCCTGGATGAGGACGGGCGGCGGCTGCGGCTTGGGGGCCTCGCGCTCCAGGGGGGCCGTCACGTGCAGCGGCTCGGTGGCCTCGACCACGGGCGCGGCCTGGGGCTTCGGCTTCCGCGAGGAGGCATAGGCCTCCATCTTCGCGGGCTCGAAGGGGCGCTGGCGGTAGAGGGCCCAGTACAGCGCGACGCAGAAGCTGAACTGGTCCGAGCGCGGGTCCAGGTCATCCCCGCGGAACTGCTCCGGGGACATGTAGCTGGGCGTGCCGATGATGAGGCCCGCCTCCGTCAGGGGCGTGTCCAGCATGCGCCGCTCGGAGGGTATGCTGGACGGGTCGTCCTCGGAGAGGGGCTCCTCCTTGGGGAGCGTGCCCACGGGACGCGCGAGGCCGAAGTCGGTGACGAAGACGCGGCCGGCCTTGCTGACCAGCACGTTGGCGGGCTTGAAGTCGCGGTGGACCAACCCGGCTTCGTGCGCGGCCTGGAGGCCCCGGCCCGCGGCGAGGAAGGACGCCAGGATTTCGCGCCAGGAGCGCTGGCCTTCCTTCACCCACGAGGCGAGGGTGCCGCCGTCCACCAGCTCCATCGCCAGGAAGACGCGGTCGCCCCAGACGTCCACGTCGAAGATGGGGATGACGTTGGGGTGCGAGACGCGCGCCATGGCCTGCGCCTCGCGCAGGAGCCGGGCCCGGGCCTCCTCTGAGTCCGTCCGCGAGTCCGCGTGCAGCAGCTTGAGGGCCACCTTGCGGTCCAGGTCCGGGTCATAGGCCGCGTACACCACGCCCATGCCGCCCTGACCCAGGCGCTTGAGGAGGAAGTAGCGCCCCACTTGAGGGACGGGTGGCGCGTCGTCGCGCCGTGACCCAGGGCCGGTGCCGTAGGCGTCATCTTCGCGATTGCCCGTGCCGGCGCGTCCTCTTCCGCTGTCTCGCATGCTCATGGCCGATTCCGCGACTCTACCCGCGCTCGTCCATCAGGCCCACGTTCCGGCCCGCTTGGATGGTTGCCTACGCACCAGGCCGGTGTCGGCCGCCGCCGACGGGTGGGGCGGTCAGCGGAGCCTCATGGGGGAGGGAGGGGGCGCAACCTCCTGGAAATACGGGGCCCGAACACAGGCGTGGTTTGGAACGGTGAACCTGGGCATACGCTTGAGCATGGGCGAGCCTTGGCGTGCATACCCCCCGCGCCGCGGTTACCTTCGGGCCGCCATGTCCCTTCGCAAGGATTACATCGAGCGCCTCATCGAGGAGTTCGCCGCCGCGCTGTCCCGCATCCTCAAGGCGCGCCGGGAGAAGAAGCTCGCGGAGGCCCAGAGCCTCATCCAGGAGACGGCGCTGGGCACGTTGGGCATGGAGTACACCGCGCTCCTGATGGCGGACCCGGTGTCCACTGCGCGCCTATTGGGCTCCCCCACGCGCGTGAAGGTGCTCGCGCGCCTGGTCGCCGAGGACGGAGAGCTGATCGCCGAGCAGGGCGACGCCACCACGGCCACGTCCCGCTTCCAATACGCGCTCGCCCTGTATGACGAAGTCCAGGCCCTGGGCCTCACCCCTGACGCGGATGACACCGCCACCATCAGCCGGTTGCGCACCCGGCTGGCGGCGCCTGACCCCCGCTGAACCCAATCCCTCACATCCGTCCGAGGACGGGGTCTGCTACCTGACAGAGCAGGTCCCTGGATGTCTTCCATTGGGCGTGTCCAAAGGCACCCTCGGGGACCCCTGGGTTGCGTGTCAGTCCATTTCCCTGGTTACAATGGCAGGCCATTTCTTCACGCCAGACACCTGGGGGGTGTGCGTGTCCTTCATCCAGCTTCCGCGGAGCGTTGTCTCGTGCCGTAACCTCGTTGGAGGAAGCTGGCAGGTGCCCCCAGGGGCGGTGCAGCTCGATGTCCGGAGTCCCTACACGGGGACCGTCATCGGCAAGGTTCCCCTCACACCCGCGTCGGGAGTCGCCCAGGCGGTGGAGGCCGCGAAGAGCGCTGCGGCGGCCTGGAAGGACACTCCGCTCAGGGAGCGCACGCAGTACCTCTACCGCTTCCGTCAGTTCCTCGAGCGCGACCTGGACACCCTGTCCCAACTGGCCGCCAGCGAGGCGGGCAAGACAGTGGCCGAGGCTCGCGCGGGCCTGCTCAAGGGCATGGAGGTCTGCGACTTCGCGCTGTCCCTCCAGAACCTCGACACGGGCGCGCACCTGGAGGTCAGCCGAGGCGTCTCCTGCGAATACCGCCGCGAGCCCCTGGGCGTGGTCGCCGGAATCACCCCGTTCAACTTCCCGGCCATGGTGCCGATGTGGATGTTCCCCATCGCCGTCACGCTGGGCAACGCCTTCATCCTCAAGCCGTCGGAGAAGGTGCCGCTGACCGCGTGCGCGCTGGGCGAGCTCATGTGCGAGGCGGGCTATCCCGCGGGCGTCTTCTCCGTCTTGCACGGCGGCAGGGAGGCGGTGGACGCGCTGGTGGCGCACCCGGACGTGCAGGCGGTGGGCTTCGTCGGCTCGTCCGCGGTGGCGCGCCACCTGTACGCGGAGGGCTGCAAGCGCGGCAAGCGCGTGCTGGCGCTGGGCAGCGCGAAGAACCACCTCATCGTCGTGCCAGACGCGGACCCGGAGCTGACGCCGCAGGCGGTGGTGGACTCGTTCACCGGCTGCGCGGGCCAGCGGTGCATGGCGGCCAGCGTGCTGCTCGCGGTGGGCAACGTGGAGCACATCCTCCAGGAGGTCGCCCGCCGCGCCGCGAAGCTGGAGGTGGGCCCCGGCATGGGCGCGCTCATCGACCGGGGCGCGCTGGACCGCCTGGAGACCGCCATCGCCCGCGCGGAGGCAGAAGGCGCGCGCGTGCTGCTGGACGGACGAGGCCGCAAGCCGCAGGGCGAGCCCTGGTCCGGTGGCAACTGGCTGGGCCCTACGCTGCTGGACGGCGTGCGCCCGGAGATGGAGGCCGCGCGGCGCGAGCTGTTCGGCCCGGTGCTCTCCATCGTCCGGGTGCCCACGCTGTCCGCGGCGTTGGCCGTGGAGAACGCGTCGCCCTACGGCAACGCGGCGTCCATCTTCACCACCCACGGTGGCGTGGCGCAGACGGTGGTGGAAGGCGTGCGCGCCGGCATGGTGGGCGTCAACGTGGGCGTCCCTGTTCCGCGTGAGCCGTTCTCCTTCGGTGGCACGGGTGACTCGCGCTTCGGGCATGGGGACATCACCGGGCCGTCCAGCCTCGACTTCTGGACGCAGGTGAAGAAGGTCACGCGCAAGTGGTCGGCGCGGACCGACGGCTCGTGGATGAGCTGAAGCGCGCACCCCGACTCTGCTCTCGCGCCCGCAAGGAGGGCGCTCCCATGCCTGAGAAAAAGAATCCCAATCACATCCGCCTCACCTCGCACCCGGATGGCGACGTGCCCAGCGTCCCCATCCGCTGGGGAGACGCCGAGCCGACGCGCCGGGGCCCCGTCGTCGCCACGCTCACCGAGCCGGGACACCGCAACGTCATCGGCACGCACGCCGGCGCGTACGCGGTGTACCGCGCGCTCGCCGTGGCCGCGGGCATGTTGCCGCAGGACCACCGCGCGGACTTGAAGAACACGGCGCCCGCCGCGCAGGTGGGGCCGCATCCGGCGTGGAGCAACCCAGAGCGCATCGTCTCGCTGGACCCGTGGGGCGCCATCGCGCCGCAGGCGTTCCGGCCCTTCACGGAGCAGGGCATCGACTTCCGGCCCACCATCGCCGTCACGAAGGCGCACATCAACTTCCCCGAGGTACGCGACGCCATCGAGGCCGGGCGCCTGAAGCCGGACGGGGACCTGCTGCGCGACAACGGCGACATCAAGGTGACCAAGGCCGCGGTGGACCCGGTGTGGTACCTGCCGGGCATCGCGAAGCGCTTCGGCATGACGGAGAGCGCGCTGCGCCGCGGCCTCTTCGAGCAGACGGGCGGCATGTTCCCGGAGCTGATTACGCGCCCGGACCTGCACGTCTTCCTGCCGCCCATCGGAGGGCTGACGCTGTACGTCTTCGGCGGCATCGAGACGCTGGCGGACCGGGACGTGCCGCTGACGGCGCGCGTGCATGACGAGTGCAATGGCTCCGACGTGTTCGGCAGCGACATCTGCACCTGCCGGCCCTACCTGGCGCACGGCATCGAGGAGTGTGTGCGCACCGCGCAGGCGGGCGGCGCGGGGCTCATCGTCTACCTGCGCAAGGAAGGCCGGGCGCTGGGCGAGGTGACGAAGTTCCTCGTGTACAACGCGCGCAAGCGGCAGGAGGGCGGCGACTCCGCGGCCACCTACTTCCAGCGCACCGAGTGCGTGGCCGGCGTGCAGGACATGCGCTTCCAGGAGCTGATGCCGGACGTGCTGCACTGGCTGGGCATCACCCGCATCCACCGCTTCGTGTCCATGAGCGACATGAAGCACGACGCGATTACGCGCTCGGGCATCGAAATCCTGGAGCGCATCCCCATCCCCGACGAGCTCATCCCCGCCGACGCGAAGGTGGAGATGGAGGCGAAGAAGGCGGCGGGCTACTTCACGCAGGGGCCCGTGGCGGACGCGGAGGGGTTGGCGCAGGTGAAGGGGCGGGGCCTCGATGTCTGACTCAGCGCTGGCGAGGTCGGACCTCTCCCCCGCGGTGGCGTGGCTGCGCACGCCGTCCGCCATCCGCGAGCGGTGCCACCAGCTCCTCGACCTGGGGCTGGCGGGCAAGCTGGAGCACTTCCGCGTGGAGCCGTCGCGGCTGCCCATCGTGGTGGACACGGTGCTGCACGTGACGCGCGAGCACTACCCCACGCTGGACGTGCCGCTGCACAGCCGCTGGCGCCACTTCGACGTGGGCGGGGTGGCGCGCCTGGAGGAGCTGGAGTCACGGCTGAAGGACGCCCCCCTCCAGGAGCGGGCGCGCGCGAAGCTGGACCTGGTGGTGGTGAGCGTGCTGCTGGACGCGGGCAGCGGTCCGCACTGGCGCTACCAGGAGGCCGGCGGGAAGACGTGGGTGCGCTCCGAGGGACTGGCCGTGGCCAGCTTCCGCATGTTCATGGAGGGGCGCTTCTCGTCGGACCCGGACCGGCCGCTGCGGGTGGACGCGGAGGCGCTGGGCCGGCTCACGCGGGAAGGGCTCGCGCAGGGCATGCAGGTGACGGACGCCAACCCGGTGGACGGGCTGGAGGGCCGGCTGCACCTGCTGCACGGGCTGGCGAAGGTGCTGCCCCGGCCGGGCGCGCTGCTGGACATCATCACCGCGCAGCAGCGCAGCGTGCGCGCCGCGGAGCTGCTGGGGCTGGTGCTGGAGGTGCTGGGCCCCATCTGGCCGGGCCGGGTGATGGTGGACGCGGTGAACCTGGGCGACGTGTGGCCTCATCCCGCGCTGGGGTCGGTGGAGAGCCTGGAGGCGCTGGTGCCCTTCCACAAGCTGTCACAGTGGCTGACGTATTCGCTGGTGGAGCCGCTCTCCGATGCGGGCGTGGTGGTGACGGAGCTGGATGGCCTCACCGGCCTTCCCGAGTACCGCAACGGCGGCCTGCTGGTGGACCTGGGTGTGCTGTCTCCTCGCGAGCCGCGCCTCTTCACGCAGTCCTTCCATCCGGGTGACGAGCCCATCGTGGAGTGGCGGGCGCTGACGGTGGCGCTGCTGGACCGGGTGGCGGCGCTGGTGCGCGGCCGGCTGGGCCTGAGCGCGGAGGAGCTGCCGCTGGGCAAGGTGCTCCAGGGCGGGACGTGGACCGCGGGCCGGCGCGTGGCGGCGGA
>JBKGHI010000353.1:0-7484 GCA_046520405.1 Myxococcus sp. 1LA | reverse complement strand
CCTCGATGCGCTCGCCCCGCCTCAGCAGGGTGGGCACCACGCGCTCGCGCGCGATGAGCTCCAGCGTGAGCTTGCTGGCCAGCGTCCACAGGGCGATGGAGCCGGGGAAGGACTCGACCTCGGAGGCCCCCACCACCGCGAGCCGCTCCACGGTGGCGACCAGGGGCAGCCCGCGCCCCTGGCACTCACGGAGTCCCTCCGGCGTCACGAGCGGCGCGGAGGCGCGCTCACCCAGCTCCGCCAGAGTGCCGAGCACGCGAGGCAAGGGCTCGGGGCCCCAGAGGAACAGCGTCTCGGCGTCAGGGAGGAACACGAGAGGCATTGCTGGGAATGTAGCGCCTGTCCCTGGCGAGCAAAGGCGAAAGCAGGTCCGCGTTCGTCCCTGCACGGGCTTGCCAGGTCCTCATGCCGTGGGCCTGCCGAGCAGGTGGCACGTCCAGACCCGTGGGACCGCTGGACGGTGAGGCTGGCACACAGGGCCTGGCCTCCCGGGGCCTATCCTCCGCCAACGGCCGCCCAGTCCTGGAAGACGTGGACCGGGTCGCAGAGGGCGTGAAGGCCGGTGCGGCCCCTCTTGCCAATCTGGACGCCGTGAAAGCGGGTGCCCTTCTCGCGTGCCTGCTCGACCCGGCGTGGCAGGCCGTCCGGCACCGGCCACTCGCCGTCACTGACGAAGAGCACGTCCGCCCGCTTCCAGTCATTGGCATCCAGGCGCTGGACCACCCTGGCCGTGACCTCGGCCACGTCGCTGCCGCCCCCGAAGGATTGCCCCAGGAACGTCAGCAGCCGTCCGAGTCCTTCCGCGGTCAGCGACAGCTCGAACTCCCGCACCTGCCCCGGGCCACTGTAGTCATAGAGGAAGCACCGGCGCTTCTCCGCGTGAGCCGTCCGGAGAGCCTCCAACACCAGCGCCTTCGCCACGCGCTCCGGCACTCCGTGCATCGAGCCAGACGTGTCGATGACCGCGATGATGGGCCCGCGCTTGGGGCGTGGACTGCGTCGCTCGACGGACTCCACGCTGTCACGTTCGACGAGCGTCCGCTCCACCTCGAGCCCTTCGACGCGATACGTGAGCAACGCGCGCTCCGCCCGGCGCGCGTGCCACAGGTAGCGGAGCTTGGGGTGCCCGAGGTTGACCGCTTCCGCCGGCAGCATCCTCGCGAACTCACCGCTCCGCTCGATGCCCCGGGTCTCCGCCGGGACGTGCCGCGTCCAGGTCTCGCGGCGCTCCTCCTCCAGCCGCCGCATCGGGACGAAGACGGTCTCCGCGATGGTCTCCTCGGCGTCGCTCACGTGCAACCGTCCCAGCGAGCGCACGACCTCGGTGAGCTGCGGCAATTGCGCGACGAGCTCACGAAGCCGAACGAGGTCCATCCACCCCGTGTGCCGCAGCACGCCGAGGCTCAGGTCCCAGCCGCGCCCCATCAGCTCGCCGAGGTCACCAAACACGTCGGAGATCTCCGCCCATGCGCGCGTCCGCTCGCCCCAGGCCGCGAGGAGCTCCGCGTCCTCCTTCGCGGGCCGCGCTGCGACCTCCCGTTCGGCTTGCTGGCGGAGGCGCGCGCGCGTGACCTCGTCGATGCTCGTGGCCGCGCGGGCACGTCGCTCGCGTTTCGCGGCCTGGGCCTCCTGGGCTTCCAGGCGCTGGCGTTCGAGCTGCTCCAACTCGCACAGCCGCGCCGCGAGCTCCGCGCGGACCACCGACGCCTGACGCGTGAATGACGCGAGCACGTCGCGCAGGAACGCGTCCACCAGCTCGGGCTGGCCCTTGCAGAAGCGAAAGAAGCCCAGGGACTCGGCGGTGTACCGCGCGGACGCGGCGATTTCGGGCGGCGGCCACGTCCCCTCCGGAGGGAGGCGTCCGTCGAGCAAGGCGTCACGCCATGCGCGGATCCCCCGGACCCGCTCCGGGAGCGTCCCGACGGGGAGCGTGATGACCTCCTGGAGGAGCTCCGCGGGACAGTCGTCGAGGAACGCATAGCCGCGCTCCAGCGCCCCGGCGTCAAAGGCGTCGCTCATCGAGGCGCTTCCTCGCGAGGCAGCATCTCGAAGCCCTGGCGGAGCTTGTCGAGCCGTCCCAGCAGCGTCTCCACCTCACGCCGCGTGGCCCCCAGGCTCCGCGCCGCGGGCTCGGCGAAGTCATCGGTCACCCAGAGGTGCGCGCGGATGTCCGCGTCCAGGCTGGCGATGTGGGCCAGCAGTTGCGCCTTGTAGGTCTCGACCTGGCTCCGAAGCGAGGCCAGGTCCTTGAGACAAGCGTCGAGATGCGCCGCCTTCTGGCGCGTTGGCTCCATGAGGGGCGGAAGCTCCATCTCCTCCATCAGCCAGTTCGCCTTGTTCGCGAGGTAGGCATCACGCTTGGACCAGTCCTCGAACTGCGTCCAATCCTGGGAAGCGTCGTGGAACCACAACGGGCCCAGCTCGGCGCGCGTGAATCCCTTCCCAGTCCTGGTGCGGTCTTGAATCCGCCCCTTATCCCCGTAGTTGTAGACATGAGGACTTACTGTCTGGGCATTGGGTGGCGCGAGGAAGAGCAAGTCCCGGCCACGCCGGGCCTGTCCCTGACCGCCCTTGGCGGTCGTGGGCTTTCCATCGCTGTCCTTGAACAAGAGGTTCCCCTCTGCGTCGTGCGCCTGGGAGCGGCTGTCCTGGTCCCGCTTGAGTTGCCCCTCCCAGGACACCACGATGCGCGTCAGCCGGGACGGGTCCATCGCCGCGCTCGCGCCGGCCCTGGCCGAGTACCAATCATGAACCTTCGCGCGCTGCTCGGGCTCGTTCCACAGGCAGTGCTGAAGCAGCCAGCAGTCCCAGATGGACACACGGTCCCGGCCGTTCGTGAGGGCCGCCGTCTGGAGGAGCTTCACGACCTTCCGCCAGCGGCGGTCCGACACCTGGATGCCCTCGGCCATGCACCAGTCGCGCAGGTCCGCGAGCAGCGCCACGACATCGTCTGGCACGTCCACCAACGCCGCCATTTCCCGCACCTCGGCCAGGTCCGCATCGCTCAACCGGAGCTGCAGGGGAAGCTCCGCGCCCGCGTCTCCCCGGAGCCCGAGCAGCGCGGGGAAGCCATCCTTCGACACCGGCCCGACGTGACACCGCAGGAGGAACCGGTCGAACAGTGCGTCGAGTTCCTCCCCTTCGGGCAGCTCGTTGCTCGCGCCCACGGCACAGACCAGCGGGGTGGGTTCGCGGCGCGCGCCGTTGTCGAACTCGCGCTCGTTGAGCAGCGTGAGGAGCGCGTTGAGGATGGCGCTGTTCGCCTTGAAGATTTCGTCGAGGAAGGCGATGGAGGCCCTGGGCAGGTACGCCTCCGTGAGGCGCTCGTACCGGTCCTCCTCCAGGCCCTTGATGGACAGGGGCCCGAAGAGCTCCTCCGGCACGGAGAACCGCGTCAGCAGGCGCTCGAAGTAGGTGGCCGGGTGGAAGGCCTGGTGCAGGCGCCTCGCGACCAGGCTCTTCGCCGTCCCCGGCGGCCCGATGAGCAGCAGGTGCTCCCCCGCGAGCGCGGCGAGCAGCGCGAGCCGGACCGGTACGTCCCGCTCGACGAGCCCGGTCAGCAGACCATCGCGGAGCGCCTTGAGGCGGGTGGCGAGGTCGGGCGGTGGCTTCTTCAAGGCTTCGGCCATGGGGGCTCCTGTTCGTGAATCAGCGTCTTCCCTGAGAGGACGTCACGAACAGCCCGAGGCCATCGGTGGCCCCTGAAGAAATCGTCAACGGACCGGGATGCGGCCGTGTCGGCGTGAGGTGGTCAAGGCGCCGAGCGACCGCCGATCTCCGGGAAGCGCTCATAGGCCCGCTTCAGCGCGTCCAGGTGGGCGGGGCTGTCGAGATCGAGCGGCGCATCGGTGAGCTGCACGACCCACCCACCCGACGGCGTTCCACGCGCCCGCGTAAGCAGGTCCGCGTCCCGAGCCATGTCCGGGAACCCGATAGCCTGCGCGGCAGCGGCAGACCAATAGTTCAGCCACCCGAGGAACCAGGGCGTCTCAGGCGCGGGGATTTTCTCGGGAAGGTTGAGCATGGGCAGCCCACGGGGAGACCGCACCGGCCCATGCGGCGCGCGGCGGAACTGCTGCGCGACTTCCGAGCCGTAACCATACGGCGACGCATGCCCCCAGAACGAACGCGCCCCCTCCGCCACGCCCTCGAGCAAAGCCGCCGCTGTCGCGATCACGGGCTCGTCCAGTGGCAGTTCTGCATGCACTTCAGACAGGGACTGACCGCCTGGGCTGAGGAGTCCAGGTCTCCCCCTCCCGTTAACCGTCACGGGGTAACGCTCGTCCCCGTTGCACAGAAGAGGGAATCTCCCGTCCTGCGTCCTTTCCACGAGCCACGTATCCCGCTGCGGCAATGCGATGGGATGCCCTCCTTTGCTATCTCCCACTCCAGGCGCAGGCCAGGGAGCGCCTTTTCCATCCCATGGACGACAGCGTTCGTGCGACGGTCCTTGCCTACGAGCGCGGGCGCGTAGACGACGAGGGTGAGGGCCTTACGCCTGGTCATCGTTTGCACCCCGTGACGACGACGTTCAGTGAGAAATCCGCTTCGATCAGCGCGTCTTTGTGCGCCTGGGAGCTCACCCCAATGACGAAGTCATATCCACATGCCGCCGCGGCAGTTCGCTCCCCTTGCATTTGCTCCAACTCCTTCTCAATCTCCCGCCTCCGAATAAAATCAGAATATGTATCAAACCGATGTGTCTTGATCTCCCACAGCACGCGCACGCCGACTTGCAGAGCATCGAAGCGTTCACCGCCCACGAATACGTCCATGCCGGGGTATCGGTTTGGCGGAAACCTATCGGCGCACTCGTTGTGCGGTACATCTTCGCCCGCGTGCCGCACCGGGATGGGCTCGCACGACGGACGGCGATCTCGCGCCACTGGCTCGGTCGGCACTGGAGGGAACCCATCCTGCCCTGATGGCTCGGGCTTGGGCTCTCTGTGCGTCAAGCGCTCCTGCGCATTGGATGGGCGCGTTTGAGTCTCGAGCCTGGCTTGCTCACGAGATGCCCGCCGATATGCTTCCAGCTCCTCTTTGATGGCGACTGCCACCACGACCGCGCCAGCGACAATCACGGCTCCAACAATCAGCTCAGGTGCTATCAGGATGCAGACGCCCAATCCAACAGCAGCAGCACCCGCAGAGGCGACAGCGCATCTTCCCGTGACATCGCGGAACTCGATCCGGTCATGGTCGAGCGCGTGATAGCACCGCTCCACAAGCACGGACCATTCGTTGGAGGCCTCCCGCACCACGCATCGCCCCCATCCGCCCACGGCAGCGTCGCCGCTCTCTGGAGGTTGGCGACTCTCAGGCTCCGGACCGCTGGGCCTTTCGGGCCAGGCGCCGACGTAGCGCAAGCTGAGAGAAAGAGCAGAAGCGCGGCGCAGGCGCGGAGCCGCATGGTCACGTCCTCTCTCCATCAGGCCAGGGGGTTGAGGGGCAAGGCGGGCCTGTTCTGGAGGATACCAGCACGCGCTGAAAGCGCAGGTGCCCGGCACTTGCCGAAGCGCGGCAGCACCGCCCGGCGCGTGCCAGCGGCGCGATGAAGCGCGGGCACAGTTGGGAACGCTCCGCGGTCGCGACAGGGACGGCCCTTCGCCGTTTCCGGCTGAGGCCGCCCCCGCCCAGCTCCACGCGAGCGGGGCGCGCATGGAGTCACCTCAGACTTCTTGATGGACCTCGCCCCCGTGATGAGCAGCCTTGGTTTCGAGCAGCCGCTCTCCACGGGCCGGTTCTGCAAGCTGTATGAGCGGTCCGCTTCCGTCATGGTGTGTCCGGGCCAACCCAGAGGAGGAGCCGGCATGCGGCGCGCATTCGACCTTGGAGGCGCCAATCTCGGGAGCATCCAGCGAATCCTCGGAGAGAGTGCATCCGCGCGCGCGACGTGGACCTGCAGGTGAAGAAGCAGGCTGCACACCGGCCTCGGAGGCAGGCCAGCCGCGAGCAGGGCTCGGTGAAGGCGTGCGAGCGCGGCGGCGTCAATGCGCTGTCCGGCGGGCCCGGGGCAACGGCCTTCTCCGAAAGGGTTCACGCCGGCCTCCGGTGCTTCCAGCGATCAAAGAAGCCGCGTCTCCGCGCCTGCCGCTTGCGCAGGGCCTCGAAGCGGGTGTTGAACAGGGACGGTGCGCCATCTCGCGAGGCCAGCGCCCAGAGCTCCTCGGCGAGCCCCACCGCCTTGTCGTACTCACGGGCCGCAACCAGGCGTTCGAGTCGTATCCAGGCGCCCTCCTCGTCGCGAGCCAGCGTCGCCAATCGCCGCTGGAGCCGCTTCTCGGTGGCGGCCAGGGCCTTCCGTCTGTGCTCGGCCTCGGCGCGCTCGCGGCGCTCTCGCTGGGACTTCGCGAGCGCCAGCAATTCGTGGACGGTGCGAGCCGGTGACGGGTGGGCGGGCGCCTGTGTCTCGCGAAAAGCGCGAAGCAACGCGGCGCCGAGCGGGCGCTCCGGCGCGTCCACCGCGAGCAGGAGCCAGCGCGTCTTCTGCTCGGGCGCCAGTTGGCGGACCCAGGCCCGAAGAGCGCGGCGGTCATCTTCACGCGGCTCACGGCCGTGCGCCGCCGCCGCGAACAGGTCCTCGTCGAGCCGCAGCCAGCCCACCAGCGCCTGCTGCGCCCCGGTCAACGCGCCCAGTCCCTCGGGGACGAAGGGCTCCTTCGCGGATGGCGCGATGCAGCCCGACTGAACCGCGGCCAGCCACGCGAGATAGGCCCCGCGCAGGTCCCCGCGCTGGAGTTCGGTCCGGAGCGGAAGCAACGCCGCGAGCGAGCCGGGCGGCGTCTCCTCGTCCAGGGGCTCCTCCTCCCCCGTGCGAAGGTCGAGCACCAGGTGGGCGCCCGCGACCGTGAGCGCCGATGGCCCTCGTGCAGGGAAGCACGCCTTGAGCGCCTTCACGTCGAGGCCTTCACGCGGCAGGCGCAGCATCAGCCTGCGGTCACCCCAGTTCGCGTGGTACAGGTGCGCGTCGAAGTAGCGCAGGAGGAGCTGCGCGGGGTCCGCCTTCAGGTCGCCCCAGTGGTACTCGTTCCAGAACCGGGTCGGGGTAATCTCCGCCCGAGTGGAGACCGCGCGGAGCTGTGCCATCTGCTCCGCCGTCAAGGGCCGCTCCAGCGCCACGAACTCGTAGACCTGATGCTCACTCATGACGGGCTTGTACGAAGCAGGGCGCCCTCGTGAACAGGGGGCGAGTCCCCGAGGTTCCGAAGGTGAGCGATGCACTCCGGCATCACCGCGAGTGGGACAACGGCTTCCCTCCGCGCATCTACGACGACGCTTTCATGTGCTCAACGCCTTCCGGCATCACGGCGAGCGGGACGACATCATGACCGAGGTGCTCGCCCAGAACGTCGAGTGCTCAACGCCTTCCGGCATCACGGCGAGCGGGACGTTGGCCCAGGGGGCCTCCGAGTACCACCGTCGTCAGGTGCTTAACGCCTTCCGGCATCACGGCGAGCGGGACGCCATCTCGGCCTCGACCACAC
>JBKGHI010000352.1:0-7532 GCA_046520405.1 Myxococcus sp. 1LA | reverse complement strand
CGCCCGCGTCAGCCCGCGCGAGCCTGGGGCGCCGCCTCCGGCTCCAGCGGCGGCACATAGGGCCAGCCCGGCAGCGGCCCCTTGCCCGCCTCGCGCGTCAGGTAATCCGCGGCGATGTTCGCGCTCTCCATGATGGTCAGCAGGCCGCTCCCCGGATGCGTGCCGCCGCCCACGAAGTACAGCCCTTCGATGTCGCGGTTCTTCACCTTCGGCCGCAGCGGCCCCAGTTGCAGCCACGTGTGCGACAGGTTGAACACCGCGCCCCGGAACACGTTGAAGTCGTCCCGCCACGTCTCCGCCGTGAAGTAGCGCTCCTCGCGGATGTGCTCGCGCACACCCTTCAGCCCCACCTTCTCCAGCATCGCGGGGAGGCGCTCGCGCAGCGCCTGCTCCGTCTTCGCCCAGTCCACCGGGCGCCCCGTGTTGGGCGTGGGCACCAGCACGTACAACGTCGAATGGCCCGCGGGCGCGCCGGAGGGGTCCGTCACACCCGGGTTGCACACGTAGAAGGGCGGGTCCTCCACGTCGACGTGCCGGTCCTCCAGCGCGTCCCGGTCCGTGCGCCGCGCGGACTCCGACAGGTAGATGAGGTGGTGCGGCAGGTCCGCGTACACCGTGTCCAGGCCGTAGTACGCCATGAAGGTGCTGCACGAATACTTCGCCTTCTCCAGCGCCGCGTCCGTCAGCCGCGAGCCTTCCCGCGCCTCCGCCGGAATCAACGACTGCGCCGCGTAGGCCAGGTCCGCGTTCACCACCACCGCGTCCGCCTCCAGCACCTCGCCGCCCACCAGCTTCACGCCCACCGCGCGGCCCGCGTCCACGCGCACCTTCTCCACCGGCGTGCCCAGGCGGAAGGTGGCGCCCAAATCCCGCGCGCAGCGCATCATGCCGCGAGCCAGCTCCCGGAAGCCGCCCTCCACGTGCCAAACGCCGAAGGCCAGCTCCAGGAAGGGAATCACGCTGAACACCGACGAGCACGTCGTGGGGTGCAGGCCCAGGTACTTGGACGGGTACGCCAGGGCGTACGTCACCCGGTCGTCATGGAAGAAGCCGTCCAACTGCCGGTACAGCGTCTGCCAGGGCTTGAAGCGCAGCGTGGGCGCCAGCCGCCACGGCGCGTAGTAGCCCAGGTTGTCCGCGGAGGTGCAGATGAACTTCTCGTAGGCGATGCCGTACTTCTCCCGCCCGTCCGCCATCCACTGGCGCAGCGCGGACGCCTGCCGGGGGCCGAACTTCGCCAGCTCCGCCTCCATGCGGTCCAGGTGGCGGGTGGTGTCCAGGTGCGTCCCATCCCAGAAGTGCACCCGGGTGTTGACGTCCAGCGGGAGCAGCTTCACGTAGTCCTCCACCCGCCGCCCCGCGCGCCGGAATATCTGCTCCAGCACGCCGGGCAGTTGGAGGATGGAGGGCCCGGTGTCCACCGCGTACTCCCCCGCAGCGCCCAGCGTCAGCCCCTTCATCCGGCCCCCGGGCACCGGGTCCTTCTCCACCACGGTGACCTGGAAGCCCTGCCCCGCCAGGTTGATGGCGGCCGACAGGCCTCCCGGTCCGGCTCCCACGACGATGACGTGACGCACGCTGCCTCCCTCGTTCGCCGCGGTGGCCTACCGGATGCCGGAGGCCCGCGGTACCCGGGTGAACGAATTTCCACCCGCACATTCCGCTGGCGAACGCGCGAACCGGCAGGGACGTTACAAGAGCACCGCCTGGCACTGGCACCCGGGCAGGCGCCATTCCAGCCTCCATGCGCCACCGTGCCACCGCTTCTCTCCGCCCACCTGCGGCGCCACGCCGCCGCCTATTGCTCGGTACTGGTGGGGCTGCTCATCACCGCCGTGTCGGCGGCCTATGTCCGGCAGAGCCTCAACGAGCACCGCCTGCGCCGCTTCGACGACGCTGTCCATGACGGGCTGCTG
Organism: Myxococcus sp. 1LA; assembly: GCA_046520405.1. Lineage (GTDB taxonomy): Bacteria > Myxococcota > Myxococcia > Myxococcales > Myxococcaceae > Myxococcus. The sequence goes on along the minus strand of JBKGHI010000352.1, from coordinate 5,616 downwards.
GGCCTCCAGCAGCGCCTGGAGCTGAACCAGGCCCTCCTCCTGGGGGTCCTCGGACTGTTCACCGGAAGCCGCTACGTGGATCGTGACGAGTTCGACGCCTACGTGGAGAGCCTGGAGCTGAACCGCACCTTTCCGGAGCTGCAGGGCATCGGCTTCACGCGGTGGCTGCGGCCGGAGGCGCTGGCCCGGTACGACGCGGAGGTCCGTGACAGGCGGGTGCCGGGCCACACCGTGTGGCCTCCGGGCACGCGCGAGGCCTACACCGCCATCGTCCTGATGAACCCGCTGGACGCGCGCACCCAGCGGGGCCTGGGCTTCGACATGCTCACCGAGCCCAGCCGCCGGGACGCCATGCTGCGCGCCCTGGAAGCGGGGCGGATGGCCGCCACCCGCAAGGTGCGGCTCATCCAGGAGTGGGAGGACTCCGAGGGCCGCGTGGGCTTCGTCCTCTTCGTCCCCGTGTACACCCGCCCGAAGGACACCCTGCCCGACGGGGTCCCCACCGAACACCTGCGCGGCTTCGCCTACCTCCCCATCGCCATGGAGGAGCTGACGAACGACCTGCACTTCATCGGCTACCGGGAGACCATCGAGCTGGCGGTGTACGACGGGACGGAGGTCCGCGACGACGCGCTCCTCTTCGCGTCCGTTCCCCCGGCGTCGATTCACGACCCCGTCTTCCAACAGGACGCACGCCTGCGGGTGGCCGGCCAGCTCTGGACGCTGCGGTTCACCGCGCGCCAGGCCTTCATCGCCACCAGCGCCACCGGGCAGCTCGGCACCGTGGTGGGCGCCGGGCTGCTGGTGACGCTGCTGCTGTTCCTCATCACCCGCTCCCAGGTCCGCGCCCGGGCCGCGGCCGAGGCCGCCAACGAGGAACAGCAGCGGCTGACGGGAGAGGCCCGGGCCGCGGTCCAGGTGCGCGATGACTTCCTCAGCATCGCCGCGCACGAGCTGCGCACGCCGCTCACCAACCTCAAGCTCCAGCTCCAACTGCTGTACCGCCAGCTTCGCGGCGAGGGGCCCGTGGACGCAGAGAAGCTGGCGCAGCGGGTGCAGTCCAGTGAGCGGCAGACCTCGCGCCTGGCGAACCTGGTGGACAGCCTGCTCGACGTGTCCCGGCTGGCGCGCGGCCGGCTGGAGCTGGACCTGGAGCCCGTGGACCTGGACGAGCTGGTGCGCGAGGCCGTCCGCCGCTTCGAGTCGGAAGCGCAGGCGGCGGGCGCCACCGTGACGGTGGTTTCCCCAGGCCCGGTGACGGGACGGTGGGACCGGCTGCGGCTGGAGCAGGTGCTCACCAACCTGCTGTCCAACGCGCTCAAATACGGACAGGGCGCCCCTGTGGACGTGCGTCTGCGCGCGGACGGCACGCATGCCACCCTGGAGGTAGAGGACCACGGCATCGGCCTCCCCCCCGAGGACGCGCTGCGCATCTTCGGCCGCTTCGAGCGCGCCGTCTCCAGCCGTCACTACGGAGGACTGGGCCTGGGACTCTTCATCACCCATCAGCTCGTGGAGGCCCTGGGCGGCCGCATCAGCGTGGCCAGCACCCTGGGCCAGGGCGCCACGTTCACCGTGGTGCTGCCGCTCAACGGCCCCACGGACACCTGAGCGCAATGACAAGCACCCGGCGTCACGCGCCCACGCCGGGCTCCCAGACCTCCCGTCCGCTTCTTGACTTTTCACGAATTCAGCCTAAACAGCTCCTGAATTTGAGAATGCGTATCGTTTTCACCAGAGCGCCATTGCTCCGCTCCAGGTGAAACGGCGCCCCACTTCACTTCCAGGAAGGCCGTCTTCATGAAGCGTTTGTTCAACCGTTCGTCCTTGCGACTCTCCGCCGCGGCGCTCGTGCTGTCCCTGATGGGCGGCTGTGATGACTCGGGCGACGACTCCACCGGTCCGCTGTATGCCATCACCACGCAGGACCTGAACGCCGACCCGGCGACGAGCTACGTGGTGGTGACGCGGGATGCGGAGCGGGCCACGCAGTTGTCGCTGGACGGCGCCATCTCGGTGTCCGGCCGCGCGCTGGGCGTGGGCGTCCGCAAGTCGGGCCACGTCTACGTGGTGTCGGACGACAGCCCCAGCGTGACGCGCTACTCGCTCACCGAGGCCGGCGGCCTGGTGCAGTCGGGCACGATGAGCTTCGCCAGCCTGGGTGTGATGTCGCTGGGCGAGTACCAGGCGAACTTCCAGTTCGTGTCGGAGACGAAGGCGTACTTCTTCGACGGCATCACCGCACAGGCCGTCATCTGGAACCCGACGGAGATGACCGTCACCGGCAGCATCCCGCTGGGTGAGCTGGAAATCGAAGGCACGGAGATGGCCTTCTCGGGCTCGGTCATCTCGCACAACGGGCAGCTCATCGTCCCGGTGGGCTGGCGTCCCGCCGTCGGCGTGGGCATCACCCAGCAGGCGGGCGTGGTCTCCGTCGACACGGCGACGGACACGGCGACCATCGCCACGGACCCGCGCTGCGGCTACACGCACGACGCGGTGCTCGGCCCGGATGGCAAGGTGTACATCGCGACGGAGGCCTATGGCGCGGCCGTGCGCCGGACGCATGGCGATGAGGTGCCGGAGCCGTGCCTGCTCCGCTTCGACCCGCAGACGCGCACGTTCGACGCGGGCTTCCACCGCCCGCTGTCGACGCTCACGGGCGGCGGCACGGTGGGCTCGCTCGTCCCTGGCCCGTCGGGCTCGGCGTACCTGCGCGTGCTCGATGAGAACGTCGCCCCGGTGCTGGAGGGCACGCACCCGCGCAGCGTCGCGAGCGGCGCCGGCTGGCAGTGGTGGCAGTTGAACCTGTCCACGCTGGCGGCGACGCACGTGCCCCAGTTCCCGGCCACCTCGGGCAGCAGCTTCCTCTTCCACACCGAGAACCAGACGCTCTTCACGGAGTTCGGTCCGGGCGCCGCGTCCACGACGCTGCACGTGCTGGGCGACAACGGCCGGTCCACGCTGTCGACGCGGGGCCTGTCCTTCTCGCTGGTCCAGTTGCGCTAGCTCCCGCCGTCCACGCAGGTCCCCGGGGCTCCGCGCACTCCGTGGAGCCCCGGGCCGTCGTCCCCCTGGTTTCATCCCTCTTCTGGAGTGTCCATGCGTCTTCCGTTCCGCATCGCGGGCGTCGTCGTCGTGTCTTCGCTGTGGTCCTTGCCAGCCCTCGCCACCAGCACGGGCGTCACCGGGCAGACGGGCAAGGAGGGCCCCACGTGCAGCACCTGCCACCAGGGCGGGGAGATGCCCACCGTCGCGCTCGAAGGGCCCGCCACGCTCGAGCCGGGCGCCACCGGCCAGTACACCTTCATCATCCGGGGCGGCCCCGCCAGGACAGGCGGCGTGGGCATCGCCGTGGACAGCGCGGCGGCCACCCTCCAGCCGGGTGCGAACACGAAGAAGCTGGGCGTGGAGCTGACCCATACCCAGCCCCAGGCCTTCACGAACAACGAGCTGCGCTTCAACTTCAGCCTCGTCGCGCCCGCCACGGACGTCACCCTCACCCTCTTCGGCGCCGGCAACTCCGCCAACGCGGACTTCCACACCGATGGAGACCGCGCCGCCGCCACGAAGCTGAGCGTGAAGGTGGGCAAGGGCACGCCGGGCGTGGGCCCGGATGAAGGTGGCGACGAAGGCGGAGGCTGCGCCGCCGCGGGCAGCGCGCCGCTGTGGGCGCTCCTGGTGGCCGGCTCGCCCCTGGCCCTGCTGCGCCGCCGCCGGAGCTGAGGGCGTCATTCAGGAGGGTGGATGAGGTACGCGCCTCATCCACCGACGAGGTGAAGATGCGCCCGTGCCGAGCGCGCCTCTTCACCCGGCTCCTATCAGCATGTAAACTGCGGAGGTTTACCACCTGAAGCCGGGAGTCCCCGTGCCCGCCCACCCCACGCAGCCTCGCTTCCACCCGATTACCGAGGAGGAGCAGGCACGCGCGCATCCAGAACGACGGCCGCCCCTCTTCCAGGTCGCGGACACGCGGTACATCTATGTTCGCACTTTGGATACGCGCCCCAATGGCGAGGTGCTCATGCTGGCGGAGCGGCAGGAGCGCCACGGCCTGAGCGGCCCCGTCCTCATCCGGCGCGTGCGTTCGCCCGCCACGTTCGCGCGCAGGCAGCGGCTGGTCGAGGAGGTCCAACTGGCCTACCGGCTGAACCACGCGGCCATCGCCAAGGTCCACCTGTTCACCGTTCAAGCGGGCAAACCCTACGTCATCATGGAGTACGTAGACGGCCCCACCCTGGATGGTGTGTTGAGCCTGATGGCCCTGCGGCGCAAGCCGGTGTCCACCGCCTTCGTCCAGTACGTGGGGGCGGAGGTCGCCGACGCATTGGCATACGCACACCGCCTGGAGGACGACCACGGGGTGCGGCTCGGGCTGGTGCACCGGGACGTGAGCCCACGCAACGTGAGCGTGGGACTGGGCGGCGAGGTGAAGCTGACGCACTTCGGCGCGGCGTATACCCACCTTGGCGGGCGCGAAGAGACCCAAGGTGGCCTGCGCAAGGGAGATGCCGCCTACACCTCGCCGGAGTACCTGAACTGCCTGCCCCTCACGCCCGCGGCGGATCTCTTCTCACTGGGGCTCGTCCTGCTCGAGCTGGCCACTGGACGCCACCTCTTTCATGACGCCCTGGAGACGCTGGCGGAGCCGCTTCCATGGCGGCAGCGGGCTTCCGTGGAGGAGGAGCCCTCGCTGCCGCTCACGCATTTGATGATGCTGATGGACGCCTACACGCCAGGCGACGTGGAGAAAGCGACCACCGATTTGCCCGAGGGGTTCCGGGCCGCGCTGAGAAAGGCCCTCCGCAAACCCGCCGCTGAACGCTACACCACCGCGGAGGACCTGCGAGACGCGCTACGGGAGTGTCTCGTCCAGGCTCGGGAGGCCAGCGACGGCCGCCCCTATGGCCGCAAGGAAGCCGCCGAGGAACTCGCCCGCCTCATCACCGAGGCCAGCCAGAACCGCGATGAGGCGGAGCCGGGTGACGAGCGGTTCTTCTCCTCGGGGCTGGAGGCCCATGAGCTCGGAGCGGCCCACTTCGGCGAGACGACCGAGAGCTGACGCCTCCTAGAGCGCCGATCAGGAATCAGCCCGAGTAAAATCGATCGCTTACGGGAACGGTCGACGGGGGCTGTCGCCGAGTGCTCAGGTCACCTCCTCACGGGGGTGGCTCATGGAACGCTGGAAGCCGGCTGTGGAGCAAAGCGCACGGGAGCAGCGGCTGCTGAAGCTCGCGGGGAAGAGCAGGAAGCTCTTCGTCTTCCTGCGCGAGCATCGGCACGAGTTGTTCGACGACGCTTTTCAGGCCGAGTTGGAGTCAATGTATCGACGGACAGGCCAGGGTGAAGCCGCGCTGCCACCCGCGCTGATGTGCATGGGCCTGTTGCTGCAGACCTACCTACAGACTTCCGATGCGGAGGCAGTGCGTCTATCGGCGAGCGACCGCTGCTGGCGGTTGGTTCTCGGCACGCTCGATGATGAAGAAGACGAGCCCGCGTTTTCGCAGGGCGGGCTGCAGCAATTCAGGGAGCGCCTCATCGCGCACGAGATGGACCGCCGGCTGCTGGAGCGCACCGTCGAGGTGGCGAAGCGGACGAAGGGGTTCGATTCGAAGA
>JBKGHI010000351.1:0-7596 GCA_046520405.1 Myxococcus sp. 1LA | reverse complement strand
GAGCGGGGAGCGCCAGGAGCACGCGCGCGCGTGGAACCGCGGCAACCCGACGCACGGCGTTCCGCGAACGGCTCGCGGCGCGGCTGAGCCGGCACGTCCCAGCGACGCGGAAGGCACTCCTTCCGCGTCGCCGTTCAGCGGCGGACCCGAGTCAAGCGCGCCCGCCCGTCAGTGACGGCTTCCGTGCGCTCCCCTGCCCCCGGGGGTCGTTCCGCGTCGCGAGGGCGCGACAGAATAATGAGGCGCCCACGCACATGGTGAGGACGATGCCTCCATCCGACGCCGCGACTCTCGGGACCAGCCACCGAAAGCCATCCAGCGAACCACCCGTCGGGCATCCCCTGGAGCATGACCACACGGTCCAGTTCTACGAGGATGAAGCATTCGTCATCGACGTCGTCGAGGCCTACATCACCGGGGGACTCGAACGAGGCGACCCGCTCGTCATCGTCACCCAGGCGAGTCACCGGGAGCAGCTCATCGTGAGGCTGATGGCCGCGGGCGTGGACACCGCGTCGGCCGTCTCGAGCGGTCAACTCACCCTGCTCGACGCCCGTGAGACGCTGGCGCGCTTCATGGTGGGCGGACGCCCGGACTGGGAGCGCTTCCGCGAGGTCGTCGGCACCGTCATCGAGCGCAGCCTCGCGACCGCGCGCCCGGGCGCCAAGGTGCGCGCCTACGGGGAGATGGTGGACGTCCTCTGCCTGGACGGAATGCCGGACGTGGCGGTGGAGCTGGAGTCGCTGTGGAACGACCTGGCCGTGCTGTACCCCTTGTCCCTCCTGTGCACCTACGCCATCGGGCACTTCGGCCAGGCGGCGCACGCGCGTCCCTTCAGGGACGTCTGCGAGGCGCACGGACACGTCATCCCCACGGAGCGCTACACCCGGCTCACGGACCCCGACGAAAAGCTGCGCGAGGTCAGCCTCCTCCAGCAGCGCGCCCAGGCACTGGAGGCGGAAGTCCAACAGCGGCAGCACGCCGAGCAGGCCCTGCGTGACGCCCTCCATCGGCGGGACGAGTTCCTCGCCCTGGCCAGCCACGAGCTCAAGACGCCTCTGACGGCGCTCCAACTCCAGCTCCAATCGCTCCCCTCCGCCGCGGCGCGGAAGGATGGCGGTGGACGGCTGCTGGAGCGGCTGGACAAGGCCATCCGGCACACCGAGCGGCTCGCCACGCACATCGACGGCCTGCTCGACGTCTCCCGCCTGGGGGAAGGCCAGGTGCCCTTGATGCTGGAGGCGCACGACCTGTCGCGGCTCGTCCGGGAAACGGTCGCCCGCGCCATGACTTCGGCGGCCGAGGCGGACTGCCCCATCCAACTGATGGCGGACATCCCGGTCGAAGGTGTCTGGGACCCGCTGCGAATTCAACAGGTGGTGGGCAACCTCCTGGTCAATGCCTTCAAGTACGGCAGGGGCCGTCCCGTCGAGGTGCGAGTGGAAGGCGCCCCGGACCACGCACGCATCACCGTGCGAGACCACGGCATTGGTGTTGCCATCGAGCACCAGGAGCGCATCTTCCAGCGCTTTGAACGCGCCGTTCCCGCCAGTGCCTTTGGAGGCCTGGGCCTGGGCCTCTACGCGGCCCGGCAGGTCGTGGTGGCGCACGGCGGCATCCTCCGCGTGGAGAGCGAGCCCGGTCAGGGCGCGACGTTCATCGTCGAGCTGCCCTACCGTCCGCAGTAGCGCGGCGCGCGGCAGCGGTCCTCGCATTCCCCCGCGAGTCCAGGACCTTCTTCTGGGTGGCTGCTACAGTGGGCCCACGCGGCTCCGGTGGCATTCCGCACCGGCCGACACGAATACATCATGGGCCACCCCACCATCGAGAACGAGACTCCCTTTGCCTTCGAGATGATGGGCCTCGCGGACGAAGAGGGCAGACCTCTGCTGCTGCTCGTGGTGAAGGCCACCTATGCCTTCGGCGCCTCCGGACTGACACTCGCCGCCGAGCAGGTCCCCGTGAATTGGAGCGGTGAGCCCTGGGGCAAGCCTGGCGAGTCCAGCGACAGGTACGAACCCGAGAGCGCCTTCATCAAACCCGCTACGGACGTCGCGCTCATCGGCCATGCCTACCCGCCACAGAAGGGCGCCACCGAGGCGCTCGTGGCGCTCCAGGTCGGACCGCTGAAGAAGGCCGTGCGCGTGGTGGGGGAGCGGACCTGGTTCAAGAGCATGGGGCATGTCGCGGCCACCCGGCCGCTGCCCTTCGAAAAAATCCCTCTCACGTGGGAGCGCGCCTTCGGAGGTTGGGACAAGACGAATGCGGAGAAGCCCACCTTCGAGCCGCGCAATCCCGTGGGGGTGGGCTTTCGCGCCAGTCCTCGCCATTTCGAGGAGGGGCTGAAGCTGCCCAACCTGGAGGACCCCACCACCGAGCCCCTGCGCGATTTCGGCCAGAAGGTGGTGCCCGCGGGCTTCGGCTTCACCTCACCCCACTGGCAGCCGCGCGCCAGGTACGGCGGGACCTACGACGACGCCTGGAACAAGACGCGCAAGCCCCTGCTCCCGAAAGACTTCGACCGGCGGTTCTTCAACGCCGCCGCGCCGGGCCTCGTCGCCCCGGGCTACCTGAAGGGGGATGAGCCGGTCATCATCACCGGCGCCTCCTCCAAGGGCCGACTGTCCTTCGCGCTCCCCGGACAGGCCGCTCCAGTCGTCGCCGTGGCGCTCGCGGGCGCGGAGGACGCGACGCCTCCGATGCACCTGGACACAATCACCCTGGACACCGACGCGGAGCGCGTGACGCTCCTCTGGCGTGGCCATGTCATCCTGGAGGAGGGCATCCACGACGTCCGCGGCCTCAAGGTCACCGCCCAGGGCGTCAAGGCGCCCAAGGCGGCCTGAGGGGCGCCGTCTCCAACGGTTGCCCGGCTCGCGCGGCATGGCCTCGCCAGGGTATTCTGTCTCCCTGGAGGTGGCTGGCATGCCCGTCAATACCGGTGTGAACAAGATGACCGTGGTGACCAAGGACAGTGGTGGCGTCACCGTGGCCTTCCCGGACGTGTGCAAGACGCCCAGCCCGGCGGGGCCCGTGCCCATCCCCTACCCCAACGTGGCCCAGTCCTCCGACACCGACAAGGGCACGAAGAAGGTCTCCGTGGGCGGCAACCCCGTGTGCGTGAAGGACTCCAACTTCAAGATGAGCAGCGGCGACGAGGCCGGCTCCGCGGGCGGCGGCGTGGTCTCCGGCAAGACGAAGGGCAAGGCGGAGTTCGTCAACTTCTCCTTCGACGTGAAGTTCGAAGGGAAGAACGTGGCGCGCGCCTTCGACCTGATGCTCCACAACGACAAGAACACGCCGCCGTTCCCCGTCATGCAGGCGCCCCTCATCGCCATGGGCAAGAGCGAAGGCAAGCCCAAGTGCCTCGTCTGCGAAAAAGAGATCTGACCTTCCGCGTCCAGACTCCTCGGCGAATCCCATCGCGGAGGGGCACCTCCGTGGAGAGACTTCAGCACCATGGCCAAACAGACGGGGCGCCTGCTGCATTGGAACATCTACGAAACGCACCTCGACGAAGCGGCGTTCCGGTGGACCCAATGGGCGCAGGCACTCGACGCGCCTGACTTCACCCTCGCGGACGTCGCGGAGCTGGAAGAGCAGTTTTCGGCCCATGTGGATGGGTTGGTCCTCGGGCATGAGCCCGTCGCCCGCCGGCTGCTGGAGCCAGCCCTGGCATCCGAGGAGCCTGAACGCATCGCGACAGCCGCCTTGGCGCTCCTCCGAAGCGAGGAGCCTTTCGGCGCCGCCGCGGTCCTGGCGGCGCTCCCGTCGGCCCAACCTCCCGCGCTTCCGGCGCTTCAACGCGCGCTCGAGCTTGCGCCCCCTTCCGCCAATTTCGCCGGCCTCCCGCCCCTGCTGAAGCAGGAGGACAGCAGCCCCGAGTTGCTGTCCCTGGTCCTCGATGTCCTCGGGGCACACGGGCTTGCGACCGCGGACCTGTGCCTGCCATTCGCCGCGCACGCCGACCCAATGGTGGCCGCCGCGGGGCTGCGTGCCGCGAGCCACGGCAAACTCCCGATTGCCCCCGCGGTGATTCAGCGCGCGTTGGACTCAGCCACACGCCCGCTGCGCGATGCAGCCATCGTCGCGGGACTGCAAGGCGGGCACAGAGGCGCCTGGGCGGCGTGTCAGGCCGCGGCCGAGCCCAACGGGCCTGGAGGGCGGCTCCCCCTGCTCCTGCTCGCCATGAATGGCGATGAGCGAGACCTGAAGCTCCTCCTGGAACGGCTCTCCGGAGAGAAGTCCCGGCCCGACGCCTTGTGGGCCCTGGGCTTCTCGGGACGAGTCGCCGCGGCCGACGCGTGCGTGGAGCACATGCGCCACAAGCCCACCGCCGCGCTCGCGGGAGAGTCCTTCAGCGCCATCACCGGGCTGTCCATCGAGGCGGACTTCGCGGTGCCGAAGGAAGAGGCCGAGGAGGAGCTTGCTCCACTGGAGGACGAGGACCTGGACGCGGACCTCCATCCGAAGCCAGAGGACGCGTTGCCCATCCCCCATCCCGAGAAGGTGATGGCCTGGTGGCACGACCTCCGCCCACGACTGGACGCGAAGCAGCGTTACCTCGCGGGGACGCCCCTCACACCCCAGGCCCTGCTCGAAGCGCTCATGAGCGTGTCCATGCGGCGACGGCATGCACTGGCCCTGGAACTCGCGCTTCGGAGCCGAGGGGCCATTCAAGTCCCGACCCGTCGATGGGTGGCCACGCAGCTTCGCGCCTGGAGCGAAGCGCGGACCGCCCCCGCATCCCTCTACAGCCGCCCATTCGCCGAAGGACTCCGCGGCTGAACCCCGCGCCACGGCCTTCCGCGAATGGCGCGAGGTGCGCTCACGTCGTGGACGGCGATGCGCCTGCTTCCAGCCGCTCCACGAGCAGCGTCAGCACCCGTTCCACGATGGCGCGCCGGACCTCGGCTCGGTCCCCCGTGAAGACGTGCCGCTCCACCGTGGCGTGTCCGCCTCGCTGAAGCACCGCGAGGTAGGCCAGGCCCACGGGCTTCTGCGGCGTGCCGCCTCCGGGCCCCGCGATGCCCGTCTCCACCAGCACCCAGTCCGCCGTGGAGCGCGCCAGCGCGCCGTGGGCCATGGCCTCCACCGCCTCCGCGCTGACCGAGCCGTGCGCCTGCAACAACGCCAGCGGGACACCGAGCTGCTCCACCTTGGACTCGTACGAGTAGGGGATGAAGCCCCGCTCCACCACCGCGGAGGCGCCTGGGACCTCCGTCAGCGTCGCGCCCAGGAGCCCTCCCGTGCAGGCCTCCACCAACGCCAGACGAACGCCCGCCGCGCGACATCGCTCCAGTGCCTGCCGCGCCAAGGTGTCCAGGGAGGCTGCCGTCATGAACTCCACTCCATTGCGTCCACCGCGGCCGGACGTGCCGACGACGCGGCCACCGTAGCAGGCACGTGACGCCCCCGGTGGACTCTCCTGGAGCGCACACACTGTCCCCAGTCGCGCGGTCCGTTGACCTCCATACCTTGGCCGCACTCTGGGTGCCCTCGACGGCGGATTCCTTGACCCATCCGCGCCCGTGCGCAACAGAGTGCCGCCCGTGTCCTGGCGAGCGTGGAAGGTTGGAGTCCTGGCCCTGGTGGCCGCGTTCCTGGCGGGCTGCTCGGCCAGGCCGGCGGTCCCCGACAATGTCCCCGTCCCAGCCCCAGCGCCCGTCTCGGGGCCTGTCGCCGAGGCGGAGGCCTATCTGCAAGCCTGGGCCGCGGGGGATGTCGCCTCGATGCGGCGCGCCGTCGCAAACCCGCCCGCGCACTTCGAGGCGATGCACCAGCAGTTCCGCGATGGGCTGCGCATCGTCTCCTCCCAGTTCGAGCTCGGGCCCTTCCAACGCGATGGCGACGCCAGGGTGGCCACATACCGCGCGGTGCACCTGCTGCGTGGGCTCGGGGAATGGGAGCTGGAGGGCACGCTGCGCTTCGTCCGCCACCAAGGCCACTGGCGCCTCCAGTGGACCCCCGCCGTGCTGCACCCCGAAGCCCGCGAGGGCGACCAGTTCTCCCGGACCCGTACGGCTCCGCAGCGGGCCGACATCCTCGACGCGCGCGGAGCCCCGCTGACCCTTCAGGGCGAGGTCATCACCATCGGCGTCGACCCCACCCGCGTCCGGAACCGCGCCGATGTGGCGGCGGTGCTCCAGGCCCAGGTGGGCGTGGCTCCGGCGCAGCTCGACGCGGCGCTGAGCGCGGCGGGCACCACGGCGAGCCGCTTCGTACCCATCATCGACCTGCCTCCCGAGCGCTACCAGCAGGTGCGCCCGACGCTGGCGCCCGTGCCCGGCATCTTCTTCCGGCGCAAGAGCGCCCGCACTCCGACGGACGGCTTCGCCTCGCACACCCTGGGCCGCATTGGCGAGGTGACGGCCGAGCTGCTCCCCCAGATGGGCTCCACCTATCTGCCAGGAGACCTCGTGGGCCTCTCCGGCCTGGAGCGAGCCTATGAGGTCCAGCTCGCGGGCAGCCCTTCCGGTGATGTCCTGCTCATGCGTCCCTGGGGCAAGACACAGGTGCTGTTCCACTTCGAAGGTGAGCCGGGTGCGCCCTTGTCCACCACGCTGCGCCGCGAGGTCCAGGCCGCCGCGGAGGCCGCGCTCGACGGCGTGACACACCCCGCCGCCCTCGTCGCCGTGGACAGCGCCACGGGAGCCATCCTCGCCGTCGCCAGCCGTCCGCTCTCGCAGCCGCTGCACCGTGCCCTCACCGGCCGCTATCCGCCCGGCTCCACGTTCAAGGTCGTCACCACGGAGGCGCTGCTCGCTCGAGGCATGCGCGTGGACTCCCCCGTGTCGTGCCCGCCGATGACGATGGTGCGCACCAAGCCCTTCCGAAACTTCGAAGGGGAGTCCCTGGGCGACACCACGCTGCGGCAGGTGTTCGCCCACTCGTGCAACACCGCGTTCGTGACGCTCGCGACGGCGCTTGGCAGTGATGCGCTGGGCGCCGCGGCTCGCCGCTTCGGCTTTGATGTGCCCTACTTCCCCGGACTGACGTCCGCCGGTGCCTCGTTCCCCACGCCCGCCGATGCCATTGAGCTGGCCGCCGCCGCCATCGGCCAGGGACGCGTGCTCGCGACGCCGCTGCACATGGCGTCGGTCGCCGCCGCGGCGGAGTCCGGTGAGTGGCGCGCGCCGTATCTCGTGGAGGGACTCGACGATGGCCCGAGCAGCCTGCTGTCGGACGGCGTCCGGGCGCCCCTCTCCACGCTGATGCGCGCGGTGGTCATGGAAGGCTCCGGGCGGGCCGGGCGTCAGGTGCCCGGGCTCGCCGGCAAGACAGGCACCGCCGAGTTCGGGACCGTGGCGCCGCTGCCTACGCACGCCTGGTTCATCGGGTTCCGCAAGGGCGTGGGCTTCGCCATCCTGGTGGAAGGCGGTGGCGTGGGCGGGAGGGTCGCCGCGCCCATCGCCGCGAAGTTCGCTGGCGCGCTGTAACCGTCAGGCCTCGCGACGGCACAGCGCCACGACCCGCCCCGCGAAGTTCGCGGGGGCGCTGTAACGCTCCAGCTCCGCAGCGGCGTAGTGTCACGGCCCGCCCCGCGAAGTTCGCCGGTGCGCTGTAACCGTCAGCTCCCGCGACGGCACAGCGCCA
>JBKGHI010000350.1:0-7615 GCA_046520405.1 Myxococcus sp. 1LA | reverse complement strand
TGCCCACTTCCTTCGCGACGCGCGTCACCTCGGCGGCGAAGCTGTTGAGCTGGTCCACCATCGTGTTGATGGTGTTCTTCAGCTCCAGCACCTCGCCCTTGGCGTCGACCGTGATTTTGCGTGACAGGTCACCCTTGGCGACGGCCGTGGTGACTTCGGCGATGTTGCGCACCTGGTCGGTGAGGTTGTTGGCGAGCAGGTTCACGTTGTTGGTGAGGTCCTTCCACGTGCCCGCCACGCCCGGCACTTCCGCCTGGGCGCCCAGCTTGCCCTCCACGCCCACCGTGCGCGCCACGTCCGTCACCTGCTGCGCGAAGATGGACAGCGTCTGCGTCATCGCGTTGATGGTGTCGGCCAGCTCGGCCACCTCGCCCTTGGCCTCCATCTTCAGGCGCTGGGTGAGGTCGCCGTTGGCCACCGCCGTCACGACCTTGGCGATACCGCGCACCTGCGTGGTGAGGTTGACGGCCATCACGTTCACGTTGTCCGTGAGGTCCTTCCACGTGCCGGACACGCCGCGCACCTCGGCCTGACCGCCCAGCTTGCCGTGGGTGCCGACTTCACGCGCCACGCGCGTCACTTCCGAGGCGAAGCTGTTGAGCTGGTCCACCATGGTGTTGATGGTGTTCTTCAGCTCCAGGATTTCGCCGCGCGCGTCGACCGTAATCTTCTTCGACAGGTCGCCATTGGCCACCGACGTGGTCACCAGCGCGATGTTTCGCACCTGCGTGGTGAGGTTGGAGGCCATGTAGTTCACGTTGTCCGTGAGGTCCTTCCACACGCCGGCCACGCCCTTCACGTCGGCCTGACCGCCCAGCTTGCCGTCGGTGCCCACCTCGCGGGCCACGCGCGTCACTTCCGAGGCGAAGGCGCGGAGCTGGTCCACCATCGTGTTGATGGTGTCCTTCAGCTCCAGCACCTCGCCGCGCACGTCGACCGTAATCTTCTTGGACAGGTCACCCTTGGCGACGGCCGTCGTCACCTCACCGATGTTGCGCACCTGCGAGGTGAGGTTGTTGGCCATCAGGTTCACGTTGTCCGTGAGGTCCTTCCACGTGCCGGCGGCGCCGGGCACCTGGGCCTGGGCGCCGAGCTTGCCCTCCACGCCCACCGTGCGCGCGACGCTGGTCACCTGCTGCGCGAAGACGTTGAGGGTGTCCGTCATCGCGTTGAGCGTGGCGCCCAGCGCGGCAATCTCCCCCTGCGACGGCACCATCAGCTTCTGGGTGAGGTCGCCGTTGGCGACGGCCGTCACCACCTTCACGATGCCCCGCACCTGGGTGGTGAGGTTGGAGGCCATGAAGTTCACGTTGTCCGTGAGGTCCTTCCACGTGCCGGACACGCCGGGCACCGCGGCCTGGCCGCCCAGCTTCCCTTCGGTGCCCACCTCGCGCGCCACGCGCGTCACTTCGGAAGCGAAGCCGTTGAGCTGGTCCACCATCGTGTTGATGGTGCTCTTGAGCTCGAAGACCTCGCCGCGCGCGTCGACCGTAATCTTCTTGGACAGGTCGCCGTTGGCCACGGCGGTGGACACCTCGGCGATGTTGCGCACCTGGGCCGTGAGGTTGTTGGCCATCAGGTTCACGTTGTCCGTGAGGTCCTTCCACACGCCGGACACGCCGCGCACTTCGGCCTGACCGCCCAGCTTGCCGTCGCTGCCCACTTCCTTCGCGACGCGCGTCACCTCGGCGGCGAAGCTGTTGAGCTGGTCCAGCATCGCGTTGACGGTGGTGCCGATGCGAAGGAACTCGCCCTTGACGGGCTGGCCATCAATCTCCAGCGCCATCTTCTGGGTGAGGTCGCCCTGCGCCACGGCCACCAGCACGCGCGCCACCTCCGTGGTGGGCTGCACCAGGTCGCCAATGAGCGAATTGATGGAGTTGATGCTGTGGGCCCAGTCGCCGCGCACGTCGCCCAGCGACACGCGCTCGCCCATGCGGCCCTCGCGGCCGACCACGCGCTCCACGCGGACCACTTCCTGCGTCATGGTGGCGTTGAGCGACACCACGGCGTTGAAGGCGTCGGCAATCTCCTCCATCACCGGATCAGCGCCGTCGCTGGGCAGACGCACGGAGAAGTCACCGCCCTGCACCGAGCGGAGCGCGGCGAGCAGGGGTTGCAGCGGGTGGCCGCCGCGTCCCCGGCCACGCGAGGCGGGCGCGGCACTGCCCCGGCCATTGCGACGGGCCGGCTTGGGTGTCGCCACCTCGACGTCCGCGGGCGCGGTGGAGCGGGTTCGTCCTCGGTCGCCGCGCAAGCGGTTGACCTCGGAGCGCTCGGTGGAAGCCACGGCACGGGTGGGCGCCTCCGGGCGGGAAGCGCCGTTCCCCGAAGGCTTGCGCGCGGAGGCGCGCTTGCGGCCGTTGGATTGGGACTGGGGAACCTTTGTGTCGTCCACGCGAGAAACCTCTGATCGGGATGAACGCTGCTGCTGCCTGAAGCGGCGCCCGGACTGGCGTGAATCTCCAGGGAGTTCGCGGGCTTGTCGATTCAATGCCGGCCGCGTGAACCCCTGTCCGTTCACCAGTGAACGCAGTGATTCAGGGGGCTCGGACACCCCGTGAAAGGCACGAGACGCCGCGCCTTCTTCCAACATCTCAGGGGGCGGGGGCCGTGCACGGAAATCCGTCGCAGCCGTGCACATAGAGGGGCCGTCCGAGGAGCCTCCAGGCAGGCGTCCCGGGCGGGCGCCTCGCTGGCTCGTAGCGGGCGGTCCGGAGGTCCAGCGCGTAGGCCTGCCCGGCGTCCTGGGCGCAGGTGACGAGCACGCGTTCGGGGCGCTCAAGCCACCACAGGCCGTCCACGCCACACGGAAGCTCCACGGGGAGTGGAGTGAGGGTGCGCGCCTCGTAGAACCGGAGCGATGGGCCGTCGAGCACGGCGGCGAAGGCCCCCTCCGCGCCCACGGAGAGCCGCGCGTCGGGGCCGGGCACCGGCACCTGGCCCAGCACCGCCCCGTCGGACGCCACCGAGACGAGCTGCCCCTCCGCGTCCAGCGCCAGCACGCCGCTCCCGTGGCTGACGAGCGACACGGGCGAGAAATCGCCCATGCGCTTCGCGGTGCCTGCGTCATCCCGCCAGAGCTTCCCGGCCTGCGACCACCAGAGGCGGTTCTCACCATCGAAGGTGGCGGCGCGCACGCCAGCCAGGGGCATGCGCCGCGAGCCACCCGTCAGCGTGCAGACCGCCATGGCCTGGGAGCCATAAATGGCCGCGCGCGAGGCATCCGGAGCGACGGCCCACCCCAAGAGCGGGCCTTCCAGCAGGCGGGAGAGGCAGTGGTTCAAGGCGCCGAAGTGCGGGTCCGAGGTGGGCGCGGAGATGAGGTACGGCAGGCTGGTGGTGGCGACGTAGACGAGCAACCCGAGCGCGGCCGCGGTGGCCACCGTGAGCGGCCAGGGCCCCGCGCGGCGCTGACGAGCCTCCTTCGCGGAAGCGCGCGCCGCCTTGCCTCCTGACACCGGGCTCTCCCGTCCACTCACACGGCGGCTCCTCGTGGCGGCGCGTCTGGATTCCGCCGGGCGGTGTCAACGGCGGCCCGGCGCCACGTCCCCATTCGTTTCCCCACGACAGCACAGAACGGGGCCGAAGGGGGGCCGTGCCATGCTGTTCTGGAGGGGAGGCAACGCCCGCATGGAGGGGAAGAAGGCGCCGCGACTCGTCGGAGCCCTGCTGGCCACGCTGCTGGCGTCCGCAGCGGCGGCGAATCCTGGGAGTACCGTTCTGGGCACCGTCACGGACGCCCAGTCCGGGCTGCCCATCGCGGACGTGGTCGTAACGGCGAGCACGGGCGCGTCGGCGGAAGAGCGCATCGTCGTGACCCGCCCCGACGGCGGATACCGGCTCGCCGACCTGCCTCCGGGTGGCTACACGCTCCGCTTCGAGCGCGAACACTTCGAGCCCCACGCCGTGTCCCTCTCCGTCCGTGAGGGACACGCCCTGCGCGCCAACGTCGCGCTTCAGCCAACGGTTCCAGGCGAATACGTGGACCTGTCCTGTGGGCCCTCGACGGTCAATACGCTCAGCTCGACCCTTCGGTTCACGCGCTGGCGCTCCGATGTCTCGCGGCTCCCGGTGAGCCGCCCGTCCACGTGGGCTGGCGCCATGCGCACCGTGGACAGTCTCGCGGAGTGGGCCCCTGGCACGGTGGACGGCATCGACGGGCGGTCCTTCAGCGGTGCCTCCCCGTTCGAGAACGAATACCTGCTGGATGGACTGTCGACCCGCGACCCGACCACGGGCCGCAACCTGCTGCCCCTGAGCCAGGAGCTGCTGAGCGGCATGGAGGTGCTCACCGGCGGCTATATGCCGGAGTACGGACGGAGCACGGGCGGCATCGTCGACGTGAAGACCACGCCCCTCACGAGTGAGCTGTATGGAGAGGTCTTCGCGAACTGGGCACCGGGTGCGCTGGAAGGAACATGGGCGCCAGCGGTGGGGGCCCCCCGGCCTCCTTTCTCCTCGAGCGGCGCGCTCCATCACCTGGGAGACTTCGGCGGGGTCCTGGGTGGTCCCTTGATGAAAGACCGGCTCTGGTTCTTCGCGGGCATCGTCCCCGCGCTCAGCCGCGTCGAACAGGACACGGGCTTCATGGACCAGCGCGGTCTCCAGGCACTGGCCAGGCTCACGTATGCCATCACCCACCGTCATTGGCTGTCGCTATCGGTCGTCACCGCTCCCTCGTTGATGAGGGGAACGGACGAAGCACGAGCGCCTTGGGAGGTGGACAGCGACACGGTCATGACCGCGCTCAACTACAGCGCCACGGTCCTGGACGGGCTGGTCGCGCTCGACGCAAAGGCGAGCTGGTTGGGACACGCTGTGACCCGGGTGGAGTCTGGCGCTCCCGCGCGCCTCGGCACGGACCGCTTCCAGGCGAAGACGCTGGCGACCTATCGGCCGAGGGCCCTGGGGTACCACGTGCTGACAGCGGGCCTGGAGCTCGACCACGTGGTCCAGGCCCTCCCCTCAAGCGCCGGACTCACCAGCAGTCTGATGAGTGGGTTCGTGCAGGACAGTTGGACCTTGAACAGCCGCGTCACCCTGAACGGCGGCCTTCGATACGACGCGCAGTTTCTGGATGCCGGCGTGCGTGGCGACATGGCGCACCAGCAGCTCTCACCGCGCCTTGGGCTCGTCGTCGACCCTGGCGGGAACGGCCGGATGAAGCTCTTCGCCCACGCCGCGAAGTATCAGGGCATGGTTCCTCTGGGACTGCTGGGTCCGGACGTGCGTCTTGCTTCGCGGCTCGCACCGACATCATCAACTGAGCTCATCGTGGGTGCGGAGCATGAGCTTTCGTCGCTCGCGAAGGCCGGGGTGACGTACACCCGCCGCCGGCTGGATGACGCGCTTGCGCTCTTCGCCGACGAGGGGACGGATGGCTTCGTCGTCGTCAATCCTGAGACGGGCTCCGCTTCCGGATTGCCGAAAGCAGCGCGCACCTATGACGCAGTCACCGTGGAGCTCGGGCGCAGCTTCTGGGATGGCTGGCAGGCCCAGCTTTTCTATACGTGGTCGCGGCTCCGGGGGAACTACACGGGCCCCTTCAGCGCGGACGCCGGACGGCCGCTGGAACAGACGCGATTGCTTCCCGCCGACCGGCCGCATGTCTTCAAGGCCTATGGGTCCAAGGAGTTCACGCTCACGCGCAAGCTCAGGCTCAACGCGGGCCTCTCGTACCTGGGGGCGGCTGGGATGCCACGCGATTCGAATGCCGCGCGGACGCCCTGGGTGCACACGATTGATGCCCATCTCAGTGCCCGTTACGGAGTGCCGGACCAACAGATGGTGACGCTGAGCCTCGACGCCTTCAATCTGCTCAACGCCCAGGCGGTGCTGCGCGAGGACACCTTTGCCTCCGCGCAATACCAGGCGCCACGACAGCTCCGGCTGGGGCTCCGGTACTCCTTCTGAGCGTCACGCCGAGGGCCCCTCCCCTGACCACCCGTGGAGCTCGCTGTTTGGAAATGTCGGGGGTTTCGTCGGCGCCAAATGTCCCGGCATTTCCGAACAGCGAGCTCCGAGCCTCCGACCGGGACCGTCCCCCACGCACGCGTCGGTCCGCTTCAGGTAGCGCCGTCGTTCGCGGCTGCCATCGTTGGCCTGAAGGTTGCTGAGGCCCCCCTGCCATGCGTCGGAAACGAATCCTCAAGAGGGCAGTGTGGCTGCTGAGCCTCGGGCTTGTGGTGCTGCTGGCTGGAGTGGAGTGCGTCTACCGGGCCTCACTTGCGCAGGTGCCCGCCTTTCCCCAGAAGGTGACGGTGCCCTCCTTGCCGGAGTCGTGGAACCGGGTGGCGTGGGCTCATCTCGAGAAGACCGCGACGCCGCGCGTGCAGCCGGTCTGGCCCACCACCATCGTCTTCACGGTGGCCGAGGTCGTGCTCCGCAGACCTCAATCGCAGAGCGCGAGTCAAGACATGTATCCCCGAGGGTTCGGGCTTGCCGATCAGGTGGCCCGTCAATGGGTCCATCTCCTGGCGCGTGAAGAGAAAAGAGTGTCGCGACTCGGGCAGTTTGCCCTGACCATCTGGCTCACTCGAAACTGGAGCGCGGAGGAATTGCTCGCCTTCAAGGCGCACCACCTCTGGTTCGGTCGAGGCTTATTGGGCGTGTCCGCCGCGGCTCCGGCGCTGCTGAACAAGGACGCGGCTCAGCTCGATGTTTCAGACGTCGCCTTTCTCCTCGCCGTCTCGGAGAAAGCCTGGGCTGTCGCTTGCGCATCGGACCGGCTTCGGCGCCGACGTGACACGATGCTGGAAGAAATGCACGTGGCGGGCGCGGTGACTCAGGCGGAAGTCGATGCGGCACGCTCAGCGCCATGGCCATTGGCCGTCGCTGCCAGCGGCGCGTCATGTCGCTAGCGGTGAAGGGGACTTGTAGGTGACGTAGGCGGCGCCTGTCCGACGCCAACGCCCCCATCGTGCGTACAGCCTCCTGTCTGTCCGCCTGTTTTCGCTTGCCGCCTCGCCCTTGGGCCGCACCTTTTCCAGACAAAGGGAAAGGAACCGACCATGCGACGCGCCATCACCCATGCCGCTCTGACTTTCAGCCTTCTCACGTCGTCGGCTGGGCTTGCTCAGTCAACGGGCGGTAGCTCGGCTGGCGGGACGGCGTCTGGCGGAACTCCGGGTCCCGCTCAGCCGCAGGGGTCCTACGCACCGGGCAACTTCACACCTCCACCTCAATTGGTACCGGGGGCCTCGGGGGGAACCCCGATGGGCACGATTGAGACCAACACCGGTGCCGAGCCCGCCGCCGCGCCTCCCGCTGGCGCGACCCGTGGAAGCACCCTGGAGTCAGGGACCGGCGGCAGCGGCCAGGCCGGAGCGCCCGCGGCTGGCACCGGGGGACCTGGAATGAACGTTCCGTCCACGGGCACGACCGGCACGGGCACGTCGGATGTGAGCGGCACCGGCGGTTCTGGCACCACGGATGCGAACGTGGCCACCGGCGGATCCAGTTCCGACGTCAGCGGCACCGCCACCGGCGGCAGCAGACCGACGACCGGGGCTGGAACACGCGGCGCAGGCGGCGCAGGTACCTCCACTGGCGGCGGTGGAACGACGACCGAGGCTGGAACACGCGGCACAGGCGGCACAGGCACCGCCACCGG
>JBKGHI010000034.1:0-55061 GCA_046520405.1 Myxococcus sp. 1LA | reverse complement strand
CGCCCAGCGACAGCTTCAGGTGTTTGTAGAGGCCCCCGTAGCTGACGGCATCCCAGCCCACTTCCGCCTCTCCGAATGCGGAGTAACCTTCCGGGAAGGGGGCATCCGCAATCGGCACGTCGTCCGGGCCCGCCGCCCGGAAGCGCGCCAACTCATAGTCCGCCCCGAAGAAACCTTGCCGGAAACCGCCATGCTGGCGCCTCGCCTCCAGCCGAAGCCGCAGGTCAAGCTTCTCCGTTCCTGCGTCCACCCCCGCGCCCACCACGGCCCCCCACGCGCCACCCGCGCCAGGACGCCCTCCCCAGCCCGCAATCAGGTGGACCTCGTAGTCAGGTCGCACCACCACCACCGCCGTTGCGTCCAGGTGCGCCAGTGTCACCGAGGGCGCGTGCCCCCCTGCTCGTCCCCAGTCATGCACGGCGGACAGGCCCAAGGTGTAGCGACCATGCTCCTCGGGCTTACCGAAGAGGATGTGCTCCATGTCCAGTGAGAGATCCGCGCCCATCAGTCGCGCGCCCAGCACATCCGATGCGAAGGCTTCCGCGTAGAGAGGGCCGAACGTGCCGGTGAAAAATCCCCCGGCCGGGTGGTAATCAGGATTGGTGCGGTTGGAGTAACGGCGGACCAGGTGCCCGGAGAGGAGTCGGTGTTCCTCCAGGGCGCCAAACCAGATGCCCATGGGCGCGTTGTCCGAGCCGAACTTGAGGCCGCGGACGAGTTGCCCCCAGTCCGAGAGGGAGTCCCAGTCCTCCCGTCGAACAAGACCGGCACCCTCCCCGCTCCCCCACAGGCGCAGGCGCACGGGAGCGCCCACGTTGACGCCGAACTCGGGTCCCCCGTCGATGATGAGGGTGGGCTCCACCTGGATGAAGCCGTCATCACCACCAGCGCCCGCTCGAGGGAGCAACGCAAACGTCGTCGCCTCCAGGCGCGTCAGGTAGTTCCACCTGCGCAGGGGCGAAGCCGTTGCGGTGGGTGACGTCTCATCCTCGGGCAAGGGCGGCTCCGCGGCCATCCCGTCATCGGCAACAGAAACAGCAGCAGCAGCGCGGACAGACACCTTCGCTTCCTGTGCATACACGCCTCCTGTGCGTGCCCCGAAATGAGGCACGTGGAACACACGTCTCCCGGTCCGCTCAGCGCGTTGTGCCGGGCAGGTGGTGACTCAGTTGAAGTGAGGGAAATGGAGTGCCGACGTCAGGCGGTCGGCGGCGCCTTCTCAGGCCGACGCTCGCCGGCACCGGGCTCCGTCGTCAGCTCATCCGAAATGCGGCTTCCCGGCAGCGTCTCGATATTGTCCGGGTGCGCCCGCCAGCCCGCCGGGACGAAGCCGCCTTCATCGTCCATCAAGTCCAACTCTTCCAACGCCTCGCCCGCATCGAAGAGGGCCTGCTGGACTTCCTTCACAGCATCATCCGCACCATAGGGCCCCAGTTGTGTCAGCCGGGCACGCAGAGCCGTCTCCAGCTCGGCGGCAGACTTGAAGCGGTCCGAGGGCCTACGGCGCAGCAGTTTGTAGAAAATGGCCCTCAGCGGCTTGGACACGCCGAAGGCCGCACGGGCGATGTCCTTGGTGCGGTACACCATGGCGCACCAGATGGCGTCCTCCATGAAGGGCGGAAGGCCTGTCTCCATGCTGGTAATGGAGGCATGCAGGACGCGGCGGTGCTCCTCCTGGGAGAGCCGCAGCTCCGCCTCCGAAATCTTCAAGTCTCCCGGGTCGTACAGGTGCCTTCCGGTGGCGAATTCCAGCATCGTCAAGCCGAGGGAGAAAAGGTCCGCTCGCGCGTCCACGGACTCCCCCAACAGCGCCTCCGGGGCTGCGTAGATGGCATCTCCCTTTGGACGCGGCAGTGATGTGGCGATGCGCCCCGCAAGCCGCGAAAAGGCCACCCCAAAGTCCGTCAGCACCACGGCGCCTCTCGGGCGTAGCCGAATGCGTGCGGGGCTGATGTCGCGATTGATGATGCCAAGGGGGATGCCAGCATCGTCAGTCCGCGAGTGCGCGTAGGACAGGGCCGCAGCCACCTCCGCGAACACGTAGAGAATGAAGGCTTCCGAGAAGTAGCCCCCACGCGTCTGGGCAATGGCCAGCAACGCGTCGAGGCTGAAGCCCTCCACACACTCCATGACGGCACACAGCCCATACTTCATCTCGAAGATGCCATGGACGCGAGCGATGTTGGGGTGCTGGAGGAACTGAGCCAGCCGCGCCTCTTCCTCCAGTCGGGCACGAGCGCGCGGGTACTTCTCCGAGAACTTCGCCTCCGGAAGGGTCACGCACTTCAGCAGCACCTTGCCCTGGTAGCCGGAAGGGGTGCGTGGCCGTGCGAGCATCACCCGCTCGCCGTTGCGGCCCAGACCGAGGTTCTGGAAGAACTCATAGGCGGTGTCCCCATTGCAAAAGAGGACCGCTCCCTCGGCGGGCCGAGGGTCATTACCATTGGACATGAAGGGGGTCTCCTGGACGTCCTCGCGAGCGATGCCTCGCAAAGACAGACGACAAGCTACCTTCCACCCCGTCCGGAGTGAATGACGCCACAGGTAACGAACTCCCGGCGCCCAGCTTCACTCTCAGTCCGTTGCACTTTTCAAAACGTAAATCAGCATTGCATTTCTACTCTCAAGGCCAGCGCGAAACCCAATAGGCCGCGAAGCTGCGGGGAAAGACGACGGCCCCCGGTTTCGAGCCCTCCCAGCCATCCTTAGGACCCTCTTCCCCAATGGCGATGCACACGGGATAGCTGTTCCCGTCCGGATACTGCGCTCGGGTGTAACGAGCCAGGAGCTTCCCTTCGCCCGTCCAGAGCTGGCCGTAGAGAATGGTGCCAGTCGGCATTCGCCGGTTCCCCGTGCGAACGACACCGCGCACAGGCCCATCGCCATACACCCCGAGGTCCGCCTGACTCCCAGGCTGCCTCATGTCGATGGTGAGGAGGGTGCTGCTCCCCTTCACCAACCCCAGCTCATTGAACATGGCTTCCCGCGCGTCGGGGGGGCACTCGTCCGAGGTAGGGCGCACCTGAGAGCTACTCGGACACCCGAGCTGCAAGGCCACGGCGGCACTGGCGGCAGCGCATTTCTTGAGGAACTCCGCCCCGCTTCCACCGGAGGAAAGGGCCTTCTTGGCCGGGGCTTCGGACGGGCTGGCGACGGTTGGGGCACGCTTCACGGCGGGGATTTCCTTCTGGACTGGAGCTTGAGGGGGCAACGCTACCCCAGGAGATGACGTGGAAGGCACGAGAGGCGCAGCCCCCGCGACCAGAGACACGCCAGCGTCCTCCACTTGTGGGGGAAGCTGGGATGGAGCTTCAACCAGGGCCACGGGCCCGGCGTCGTCCATCGAACTGGACACAGGAGAAGCTCCATCAGCCCGCGCTGGCGCCTGTCGCGGAGCAGCCCGAGTCAACATGAATGCGGCAAACAGGGCCGCGACCACCAACACGGCGCCGTACAGGACGGCACGCCCACGGGTACGAGGACGCGGAGAAACGGACTCCTCGGGTCCTGTCGCAGGGTCGAAATGCGGCTTCGTCGCAGGGAGGTGGAGGGGTGTCGTCCAGTCCGGCCCAACTTCCATCGCGAAGGCTTCCAGTTTGCGGCGCATCACCTCTGCCGTGGGCGGACGGTGCTCGGGCTTGCGCGCGATGAAGTTCATGGCCGCGTCGCTCAATAACTCCGGCACACGAGGATTCAGCTCCCGCGCAGGCGGCGGCATCAAGCGGCCCTCGACGGGCGCCTTGAAGGCGCCGCTCGCTGGCTGGGGTGCTGTCAAGACGTCAAAGAGGCAGACGCCCAACGCGTAGACGTCATCCGTCACCTTGAACTCGTAGCGCGCGTTTCGGTCGTCGCCGTTCTCCCGGAGGAAGCGCGAGGCCTCGGGTGTGCGGTAACGCTTGGTGCCGGGCGGAAGCGGCGCGTCCGTCAGATCCTCGGCATTCGTGTAATCACCCGCGCTGAAGTCGAGAATGAAGGGCTCGCCGTCTGAAGCACGAACCATGATGTTGCCGAGCTTCAAGTCCCGGTGAAAGACACCACGGCCGTGCATGTAGTCCACAGCCCCGGCGAGTTTCCCGAAGACGCGGGCGACTTCCTGAGCCGTGGGGTGCATGCGCTCCACCCACTCGGCCAAAGTGAAACCCTCCACGAGGTCGAGGATGACGTAGAGCCAGCCAGTACGAAGATCAGGCCAACGACCATAGGCGCGAGACGCGACGATGTTGGGATGCTCCAGGTGAACAAGGCACCCCAGCTCGCGCTTCAGGCGTGCGTCCGCCTGCTCTGCGTCCCCGCTGCTAGCGCGGTGCATGGCCAGTTTCATTGCGAAGTGCTGCCCATTCTTCTCGACTCGGTAGACGGCGCCGTAGGTGCCTGCCCCCAGCAGTCGCACGACCCGCCACCCGTCCACCATCTGTCCGGGGTGGAGCTGCGCGGGGTGGTACATGGCAATCAATTTGACCTCACCTTAAATACCACCTTGAGCGAGAGCCTCCGCCCTTTCTCGCTCCCTTCCCCGACTTCCAAGCGGAATATCTCACCGGCTCTCTCGGGCGGCGCCTTCGTCTCAATGACCACGAGGCCCGACTCACCAGGAGCAATCGCTGGCCCCTTCGTCCTGACCGCCATGACGTCAACGCGCTCGCCACTGGAGAGACTGCTTAGCCTCGCAGAAGTGGCTGTCCACGGCTCCGTGCCGTCGTTCCGCACGAAAATGGAAACAACTGACCAGGACGCAGCATGGAGCGCCAAGCCATCTTCAAGCGCAAGGCCACCGGCTCGCTTCGTTGCATCGGTACGCTCGATGCGATGCCCACGCACGCCATCGATGTCCAAGAGTCCGGCAATCACGAGCCCTGCGGGGCCACTGGCCTCACAACGAGCGTGGAGCGCGTTCAACGCGGCATCCTTTGAGGCTAACTGAGAGCGCACGTCCGCCAACTCAACTTGCAGCAACTCAATGGAATCGCGCCTTCGGAAGACTTCTACCCGGGCATCCACCTCTGACGGGTCGGAGACAAGAGCAAAGGCCCCCTGCAGAGGGGCGGCACCATCCGAGTAGCGAACCCGAAGAGTCAGACGCTCGCCCTGTCCAAGGTCTACAGAGGGCTCCAACACAAGAGCGCGCTCTCCAACTTCCACAAACCGGAACCGGGCGCGTCCCTCCAACTCCACCGCATCCCGGTCAAGTGGAGCATCGAAGAGGAGCAAGGTAGCTATCCCAGAAGAAATCCTCACCTCCGGCGCCGCCTCAGCAGGATTGCCGGACAGGACAACCCGCCGCTCAATGCGCTCGCGTGTGGCGGGTAGGGGTTGCGCCGGGGCGGCGATTCCCAACAGCAGGGAAAGAATGGCAACGAGTCGGGGCAATGCGCGCTCTCCGGCATCGACACTACCAAAGCCGGAAGGCTCCACCGCCCAGAAAGCCACCCGAGCCCGCCAACTCCCGGGTGGCTTGGCCATGCCCTATCAGCGGGCCAGCGTTGCCACCGAGAATCCCAACCCCACCCCGAGGGCCAACGCCACCAGCACCTTCACCAGCGGCACGTCGCCTGCACTCTGGCGCAGCGCCTCGTTCTCCGCCTCGAGGCGCCGCACCTCCCGGGCCGTGTCCATGCACCGCGACGTGGACAGCCAACAGCCCTCGGAGACGTCCACCGTGCGCCCATTCTGGAGCGTGACGGTGGCCTGGGCCACGTCCAGGACTTCGCCCTCCGCGCGCACCGCCCCCGAGAGGAGCAGGGTCAGCACCAACACCAGCGGCCTCACAGCTTGCCGTCCCGGCGGAGCTGCTCCAACGCGGCCACCGCCATGGCCTTGCCGGTAATCTCCCCAGCCGCCACGGCCCCCGCCTCCTCGGCCCGCTCCACCGCCTCGTCACCAAAGAGAAGGGCTTTCAGCACGGAGAAGCCACCGGCCGCGCCAAGGCCGATGCCGAGCGCCTTCAGCAGCAGCCCCCATGAAAACGTCTCTCCAGCCAGCAGCGCGTTGGCAACCGCGCCCGCCACGGACACCCCCACCGCCAGCGCGGCGCCAGCCCTCGCCGTGCGCAGCACCGGCAGCCACTCACCCCCGAAGCGGCGCAGCACGTAGACGAGCGCCACCACTGCCAGCGACGCGACGAGAGCCCAGTTGCGCGTCGTCACGGCATCGAAGACGAGGCGGGCGAACTCCTCGACGTGGCCCGGGTCCGGGACGCCAGACGCCTCGGAGGCCAGGGCGGGCGCAGCGAGGGAGAGAGCTGCAACCAGGAGGAAGGAAGGGCGAAGCATGGGAAGGCCTTTCACGCGGGCCGCACGGCGACATGCCGCGCGGGCAGTCCGCTCTCCTCCCTCAATGGGGACACTTTCTGGCCGTGGTCCGCGCCTATGCCTCCGCCCGGAACCGCACCGTGTCCAGGCCCACCCAGGCCGTCCCCGCTGGCACCGAGTACACCTGCAAGCCGCCGTCAGGGTTGAGCTGCGCGAGGCCCAGGCCGTGACTCGTCGGCACGGGGAAGGCGCGCGGGCTACTGGGGCGGTAGCCCGCTGGCAGCCGGTGGAGATTCACGTAGCCCACCGTCCCTGGGCGCACGAGGCCACGCATGGACACCTCGTTGTCGCTGTTCTTGTAGTACCCCAGCGGCCAGCCATTCACGTCCCAGGGCGTCCAGCCATTCTCCAAGTCATTCAGCTGGCCGGTGCGAATGGTGGCCCAGGGCTCCACGAGGCCGCCAATGCGCTCCAGCCGCACCGAGTCCACGTAGAGCCACGGACTGCCCACCGTCGACTCCGTCAGCAGGCGCACCTGCACGTAGCGCGTCCCGGCGGGCGCGGTGTGGAAACCGGTGAGGCGCTGCCACTCGCTGCTCGCGAGCGTCCGGCTTGTCGTCGCGACACTCAGGAGGTTGAAGGCTCCGTCGTACCAGACGACATGCACGAAGAGAGGCGTGCCCCACTGCGCGGCCCGCACCATGACGTCCACGCTGTACTTGTCCCCGGGCCTGGCAATCATCGCCTGCGAGTCGAGACGGGTGCCGTTCGCCACCAGCCTCACGGCGCGCCCTCCGGTGTACGCGTCGGTTGTCACCTGGGCATTGGCGCCCCACAGGCCCACCGCGAGAGTCCACGCGTCCGGGGGCATGGCATCACTGCTCCAGGACTCGAAGTCCGCGTTGGGCGGCGAGTCGCCAAAAGCTACCGCTGGCTGGAAGGAGGCCGGCGTCAGGTAGCCCGTGGTGACGGACACCTCCTCGGAGGGCGCGCCCACGTTGCCCTTGGTGTCTCGCCCCACCACCCGACAGAAGTACGTCGTCCCGGGCGGCAAGTCGGACAGTTGGAAGCGCGTCGTCTTTCCCCGTGCTGTGAAGGTGGCGCCCGAGGGCGTGAATCCCGCTGTCCGGGAGGTGTGCAACTCGTACTCCTCCCAGGCGGGGCCCGTCGCGGCGGGTGTCCACGCCACGGAGAAGCCGCTAACCGTGGGCGTCACTCGCACGCCCTGCGGCGCGGCGGGCCCGGTAAAGGGCGCGCTGGGTGCGACGCCAGGCCGGGCGTCTCGCTCCAGCCACTCGCGCACCGACGTCGAGGGCTGGCCGCGCAGCACCAGCTTCATGCGCGCCGTCCCGTCCACGGCACACTGAAACTCCAACTCCTGCACGGCCAGGGCGTGGGGAGTGTCCAGGCGCACGCCATCCGGTAGCACGCGCACCACGTCTCCCAACTCGAGGCCAGGGTGCGGGTCCACCATCATGGCCACCGTGAGGGGTGACACAGAGAGGTCGGCCACTGCGGCGTCCGCGAGTCGCTGCGCCTCGGACTCGGTGTCAATGTTGCTGGAGGCCCCTTCCGCCAGTTGCATCCACCTCCGGCCAACCTGAGCACGAGCGGCCGGGTTGCTGGCCGTCACCTTCTTGCGCTTCGCCGTGCCCGAGGCGTCCAAGTCCCGCGAGTCGCTGTAGACGACTTCGACGTCCGTGCGGATGTCCACCAACTGCCGCGTCACGGACTCCAAGTCCCCGTACTCGTCCGGGCCGAAACTCCAGTCCTCCAACGTCTGGAGTCTGTCCGGGGCGTACAGCGTCAACGCGTAGCCCCCGGTGTCCGCACGCCACCGCATGCGACACTCCCACCCAACGCGCTGGGCCAGCGTGCGCGCAGCGTCCAGCACCGGCTCCACCTTCTGCGTGTACTTGCCGCGCTGGGAGAGAGGGTCCACGGGCGTGTAGAGGCCGAAGGCAGCAAGGCCGTTGTCGTTGCAGAGGGCCTGAATGACGTCCTGGACGGGCACGCCGTGCGTGTCGTCCCCATAGTCCCGCTCCACTTCAATGAAGGTGTCCTGGAGGAGTCCGCCCAAGTCCCGGCCCACCACCTTCAACTCCTCGGGCCCCGCGTCCACCTCGTCCACCCTACCCCGGAACACCTCGAAGTAGTCCTCCTCGCGAGGTGTACCTCGCAGCGGCGCCAGGCCCAGCTCCACGCGGAAGTAGGCGCCCTCGGCCAGCAGCGGCGCGAAGCTGCCCGAGGCGTTGGTGTTCGCTGGCGACTGCGTCACCAACGGGGAGAGGGAGACAGGCCCGCTACGCACCAGGGCCACCTCGGCCTCGGCCACGGGCGCGTCCGCCTTCTCGTTGACGCGCACCCCCAGCACCCAGTCCGCGCCCAGCAGTGCATTCAGGTTGCGGTACGTGCCCGCCGCGTCGCGTACCCAGACGCGAGGGTGCGTGGAGTAGCCAGCGGGACTCGTGAGGAGGGCCGCTTGGAAAGCCGTGAGGGGACGCATGCGTCAGCGCTCCTGCAACTCGAAGTCGAATTCCTGGCCCAGCACGCGCGAGGTGCCTTCCCACCACTCCACCGCGCGCCCCTGCCCTACCCGGCCCAGCACCGTGCGCGGCTCATAGAGGGCCTCGCCCGAGGCGACGTGGTACGGGTACGGCGCACCGAAGGGCTGGCCCGCTGCGTACCAGGGCGCCACCCACGCAGCGGGGGCCACCCATGGCAACACCACCAGGTCATCCACCAGCAGCGCGGCGTTGCTCGGGTTGGAAATGCCTCCCGAGAAGCCGCCCAGGTTACGCAGTTGCACCGCCCCTCCCGGCAACTGGGAAGCTGTCGCCACCAGAAGCGCGCCGCTGTTGGGCGTCCGGACGTTGAGCTGGCCGTTGTCGGAGATGAAGTGGCCCGCCCGGTGGACGTAGTGCCGCCAGTCGCCGCCCCCTTCCAGCTTCCACCAGTAGGCCACTGTCCACTTCGTCCCCAGCGCAGTGGGAAGCGTGAGGCTGGCGTTGACGGCCATGCGCAAGCAGCCGCCGTAGCGGCCTCCGGGAGTTCCTGCCTCCAGCGTCCCGGAAGTCGCACTCGGCGCGAGGAAGGCGCTGCTGCGCAAGTCCGTGTCGAAACTCCACACGTCCCCCTCGCCTCTGAGGAGGCCGCGGTACGCGCGGGCGTCTTCCTGCGTCAGCGGGCCCGTGTTGCCCGCGTAGCTGTACACCTCCCGGCGCTCGCTACTGCGCAGCCAGCCAGAGAAGGCGCGCCGGGACTCCCCCAGCAGCGTCGGCGTGTACGTCAGTCCCCTGTCCGACAGCACGGGCAGAGGAATCCCAGAGAGGGTGAGTGCGGGCATGCGAGGCCTCAGGTAGCGGAGTAGCGCGAAGTCAGCAGGAAGCGACTGCCGGAGGTGCGCACGTCCGCGCGCTGCTGGCGCAGCGTCTCGTCCCGGCGCGTGGCCTCCATGGCCGCGTCAATGTCGTAGCCGACAATGTTGTAGGTGACGGGGGCCCCTGCGCAGTGGCGGCGGGCAGCATGGAGCGCACGCCAGGAAAGAAGCGCAGCAGCATCTCCAGCAACTGGGGCGGCAAGGACGTAATGGGCGAGGCAGCATGCTCGCCTTCCCCCGGCCCTTCCGGCAACGCGGGCGCGGTGGGGCTCGGGGGCCGCGTGGGCCCTGTCTGTGCGTCCTCGGCCTCGAAGGTGCGCAGCGCCCGCTTCCACGCGGAGGGCACGTTGGTGAGGGCCTCGGTGGCCCGGGAGACGGCCTGCGTGTGTTCGCGGACGCGCGCCGTCTCCTCGGCCCGTGCCATGGCGGAATCCCACGTCGTGTCCCCCAGCACGTCCAGGGCCTCACCCATGGCATCGGTGTCCACGCGCAGCCGGTTGAGGCTCCGGGCGAACTTCTCCAGCCCGTCGAAGCCCGTCCAGTCCACGAGGGAGGAAATGGCGCGGATGACTTTCTGCACCGCCCCCACCACGGCATTCCAGACGGAGCCAATGGCCTTCGCCACGTTGAGGAGCACCGTCCCGACGAATTTCAGCACCGAGAAGAGGGCCTTCAGCACCGGCCCTGCAATCAATTGCATCGGCGCCATGATGGCGAGGAAGGCCTGCCCCACCACCTGGAGAAGCGGTGCGAGGCCCTGGAGTACCTGGCCGATGAGCACCAGCGGCGGCGCCAGCGGGCGGAGCATGTCCCCCAGCAACGTGAAGAGCGGCGTCAACACTGACACCACTGCGTCGACGATTCCGGACACCGCGCCCAGCAGCGGCTGAAGCGGCACGAGGAAGGCGCCCAGGGCGTCCGCTACGCGCTGAATGAGCCCTTCCACGATGGCCAGCGTCTCGCGGAAGCCCTCGGACTGCATCAGCAAGTCCCCCGCTACGGCGGCCACACCGCCCAGCACGGAGCCGCTCGCCGTGAGGCCCTGGATGAAGGTGTCCACGAGGCCATTCAGCCGTCCAAACGCGGAGGCGAACTTCTCGGTGAGGGCCGCGCGTGCGTCCTCCATGGCCCGCCGCGCAGCTTCGGCCAGGGCCTCCGCCTGGAGGCGCATCTCCCGGAAGGCAGCAGCACCGGCAACCGCATCCGCACGCACGCTGGCAACGTACTCGCGGCGGGCCTCCTCGCTGGCCTGGGCCTGGAGCTTCGCCAGCGCGGCCTCACGGGCGGCCTCCTCCTTCGCGGCGGCTGCCAGGGCGGCCTTGTCCGTGGGCTTGCGGATTCGGGCATTGCCCGGTGCGGACGTCCCCGTCAGTTGGGCGAGGAGGGCCTGCACCCTGTCAGTGAGGTGCTCCAGGTTGAGGGCCTTGGCGAGGTCCGCCCCCAGCCTCTTGGCCCCCGCGAGGCTGGTATTCAGCCCGAAGGCAGCTCCCTCGGCGAGGGTCCGCCCCGCGCTCGCCACAGTCGTGCCTACGGCCTCGGCGGTTTCCTTCGCGCCGCTCCAAAGCAGTTGGGCGCCCTGGCCCAGGGTGTCGAGGAGCTGCTTGCCCGTAATGGTAGAGACGTCCCGGAAGGTGTCCGCCAGTTGGGAGAAGCCTGCCGCCCTGGCCACCGGCTCCAGGATGCGAGAGACGCCCCGCACCAGGGACGCCACCTTCTCCAGCACCGTGGCGGCGATGCTGCGCAGGAAGTCCCCCAGCGCGGAAAAGGTCCGGGAGAAGGAGTCCGCGACTCGCCCTGCCCACTCGCCGATTCGTGCGCCCAGGCCTCGGAAGAAGTCGGCAAGGCCCGTGCTGCTGTCCTCCCAGGCCGCGTAGACACTCCCGGCCAGCAGCACCACTCCCGTCATGGCAGCGGCCACGGCGGCCAGCGGCACCAGCAGCGTCCCGAAGGAGAGGGCCAGCCGCGCCAGGCTGCTCTTCACCGCAGGGGCCGTGGCCACCATGCCGCCCATGGACGCAGTCACCTTGTCCATGGCGCCCGCCAGCGAGGCCAGGGCCGAGGAAGCGTTGAGGGCGTTGAGGACTTTCAGCAGCGCCCCCATGCCCATGGCCAACGTCTCGACGACGCCCGCCACCTTCCCCGCCGCGCCCAGGGCCAGCCCCGCCCCCGCCACCCACACGGCCATGTCCAGGGCGGACGCCCGCACCTCCGGGGCGAGGGACTGGAAGCGGGCCACCATGCGCTCCACCCCGTCCGCCACCTGCTTCACCACCGGCAGCAGCGCGTCTCCGACGTCAGCGGCCAGCGTGTAGAGGAGCGCCGTCATCCGCTCCACCTGCTGCGCCATGGCCGCGTTGGACTGGGAGGCGGCGGCTACCGCGCCCGCCAGGCCCGCCGCCACCACCGCGCCCAGCTTCGCAACGTCCCCCGCCTTCTTCTTCACCTCTTTGGCCGCGTCCTCCACGCCCTTCACCAGCTTGCCGAGGTTGGCCATGGCCCCGCCAATGGAGGCCGTCACAGCCACGTACAAGTCCCCCACCTTCAGCCCGCCGCCAGCCATGCCTCACCTCTTCGGTCGCTTCCTGAAAACCGTTGTCACCGTCTGGCCATTGGCCTGAGGCGCAGCCCAGGGACGGCCCGCGCGCAGCTCGTCGGCCTCCAAGTCACAGAGGGCCAACAGGTGGACGACGTCCTCCCAGGCCCACCCGCGCACCGCCTCTGGAGGCTGGCCCGTCAGCTTCACCACCCCATGCAGGGCCCTCAACTCGGGGTGGCTTCGGAGTTTCCCTTCGCCGTCTCCAGCGTCGGCCCCGCGAAGGCTGCGGCGAGCTCGTTCTGCACGTCCTCCAGCCAGGGCTCGTTCTTCACCGCAGCCACGTCCGCCTCGGTGAAGACGCGCGTGGCGGTGCCCGGGAAGTAGACGCAGCAGACCGCAATTCGGGCCATCATCATCATTCCGGCTGACTCGTCCACGGGCTGGCGGCCCTCACTCAATTCCCCTGCGGCGCGCGAGGCGGAGAGGACGTCCAGCTTCTCGCCCAGGGTGGGGAGGCAAATGTCGTAGTCGGCGCCGTCGAGAGTGACGCGCTTGTGCAGCGCGCGGCGGGTGCCCAGGGGCTTGCGGTGCGTGGCGGGTGCGGACATGGAAGTCTCCTGAAGTGAGGGGGAATGGGAAGGCGGGCTACACCGCGACAGGTGCGCCCTGGCCGGTGAGGGTGGCCGAGAAGGTGACGACGTCCGTCGCACTGCGGCCCTCCTCGTAGGACGACACCTTCACCGGGTAGCGGTGGCCCTGACTGCCCTGGGGCGCCGTCTCATCCTCAATCACGGTGAAGAAAACCGTTGCGTCGGACTCGAAAGCGTCTTGCAGCACCTTCTGCGGAGCACTGCCCCGGAAGACGTGGCCCGCCAGCGGAATGGTGAAGGACTTGAGGGTGCCCTTGCTGCGCTTGTAGCCGTCGCCACCGAAGTAGTTGGCGTCGACGGTGTCCTTGGCACGGTTGACGGGTGCCTCCGTGACGCCGTCCAGCGCG
The DNA here is from genome assembly GCA_046520405.1 of Myxococcus sp. 1LA. GTDB lineage: Bacteria > Myxococcota > Myxococcia > Myxococcales > Myxococcaceae > Myxococcus. Next base: position 41,901 of record JBKGHI010000034.1, on the reverse strand, counting down.
TCTTCCTCTTCAGGCGCAGTGTCCGTCGCGCGGAGGTAGAGCTTGTCGAAGAAAGCCTCTCGGGGCTCGGGCATGGGCGTACCTCTTTCAGCGGGAGGGAAAGCGACGAGCGAGGAAGTCCTGGAGGACGGCGGCAACGCGGCGTCGTGCGCTGCCCCGGGCTCGCCTGAAGGACTTGCGGAGGAAGTGCGAGGGCGGATTGAAAATCTGCTCGCCCCAATGCCAGCCCTCATGAATGGGGCCAGCGGCCGGGTGCGCGTAACCCGCCGTCCAGGTGGTGGACAGGTGCGGGCCCAGGTTGTGGCGCGGTCCGTCGAGGAAGGCGGTGTCCCGGAGGTGCCCGTCCGTCCCGTCTTTGCCCACCGGCACCAGGAACAGGGAGTAATCGAGGGCGAGCCGCGCGACATCCCGGCAAGGCACGTCAAGCGCTCGCAGCACCTCGGCAGGAGCGCGGCGCAGACGCGCCAACTTCACGACATCGACTTTGACTCGGACAGGCATCCCACTACTTCTTTATGGGGACGCTTTCTGCGAATGGCCTCAAGAGGTCGTGACTACCTCAGCCCTCGATACCCTGACGACGACAGATTCGCACTGTCAGACCCAGTGGCCCGCTCCCACATTGACGGCCAGTAAACGCTCACGGCAAACTCCCTAGGACACCCGTTCCGAGAGTAGCCCATGACCAAAATAATCACGATCTTCAACAACAAAGGCGGAGTAGGCAAAACAACAACAACATGGAATCTCGGAGATCACATTGCCCGCCAAGGGAAAAGAGTCCTCCTGATTGACTTCGATCCTCAATGCAACCTCTCCATTGCCGTATTAGGAGAATCACGATTCGTCAAGTTGCTTCCTCACCAAAACAGCCCCTACGGAACATGCATAAGAGCATTCCTCCAAAGGTTTCTCCAGAACACCGGAGGCGAGGAACTGTTTCTTCACGAAGGGGGAGAGCAAAGTGCACCGTCGCTCCGCATTATCGCAGGTGACTTCTGGCTCAACGTCTATGCAGAAGCACTCAATGTCGGAAACGATCTCTTGTCTGGAACAGGAATTGCCAAGTTCGTCATCCTCAAGAGAATGATTGACCGCGCAAGTGAAAAACTCGGCGCCCCCTTCGACTACGCATTGATAGACCTCCCTCCCTCCTTTGGCGCGCTAGTCCGCGCAGCGCTATATGTCTCGGACTACTTTCTCGTACCGTGCACCTCCGACAATTTCAGTGCCTACTGCGTCGGCCTGATCGGCCAAATGCTTCCAAACTTCCTTCAAGACTGGTCACAAGGGATGGCTCGATTCAAATCCAGCAACCCTGCCTTTCCTGACTACGACGCACTCGGGCAACCCAAGTTTGCCGGATGGATTTTCAATGGATACGACACACGCGGAGGTAATGTCGTCCGGGCAGACCAAGTCCATAAAGACCGCATCGTCCAAGCCATCAAGGACGACCTCGTGGCCAAAATCACCCATGCGGACTCGAAAATCAGCTACAATCCAATACCAAACAACCTTCCAGCAGACTATTGCATCGGATCCACCGAAGACATGAACGTACTTGTCCAAAACAGCCTATGGCAGAGTGTCCCGATCGGACGCCTCGACAAAGTCAGACAGCTGATGAACCTGCAAGACAAGCGTTCCTGGGCACCAGACCAGGAGAAGCAAATCAAGACCCTCCGCGCGGCATATGACCAGATGGCGACCAACGTGATCGCAATCTGCACATAGCCAACGAGTTCACTGGGCTACCAGGAAAACTATGCACAGCCCCAGTTTCTACAGGGTGGCTGAGTTTGCATAACCAAGCCGCAGGTTTACGGCCCACCGATGCCGGTCCGTCCCATCCGTCCCCAAGTACGCCGGGGCGCTCTCCTCGGCGCGCACGGTGACGCTCGGCACGAGGGGCGTCTGGTGGAGCACCTCGAAGAGGGAGTGCGCGAGTTGCTGCCCGCCCTGGAAGTCCTCGCGCACCGAGCGGATACGCACCTGACACCCGGGCGACAAGTACGCCGCTCTCCCTTGCCCCAGGTAAGGCAAAGGCCCAGCGCCGCCCGTCACCACCAACGCCACGGCCATATCCGGAACGTCTCCATCCGCTTCAGGCATGGGCGCCGTGAAAAGGTTGGCACCCGGGGCCGGTGGACGCGCCAGCCCCAGCCCTGCCCATTCCAACACCGCAGCCAGCTCGGCCGTGAGGTCGCGACTCACAGCCACACCTTGCGGAAGCTCACCGCACCTGCGCCGTCGACCAACTCATCCACTGCGGCTGGACGACGAGCACGGTTGAAGTCGGCCGTGTCCTCCCCTGGCAACCAAAGGCGATGTTGCAGCGTCAGCGGCGCATCCGTGTACACGACGTGCGAGGCGAGGTGCTCGTTTCCTCCCGCGTCACGTATGAGTCGCCGGCTCGGCTGAACACGCGCCCTAGCGGTGCAGCCGGGCCCCAGCATGGGCTTGCCATGAGCATCCCGCCCCAGCACCAGAGCGTAAGAGATGATCTGGCGGAACCTGTCCGAAGGCGATGCCATCAGCTCACCCGATGAAGGATGTAGGGTGCGAGGAGGGCCTGCGCGGTGCCCGGAATGGGACTTTTCCCTTCTGCTTTCGCGGAAAAGTAGCTCACGGACCAGTCACCAATGGACTCGCTGGCCACCATGGCGTCAACACCACGCGAGCGGTAGAGCTGAACGGCAGTGAGGACAACGGCCTCCTGGACGTCCTCGGGCAACGTCACCACCAGAGCACCGTCGAGCGCATGCTGTCCCGGAGTGACGAAGCCCCCGTCATAGACGACGCGGATTCCGTCCTCACCGCCAGCCCCGTCGAAGTCACCGAGCGTCTCCGTTATCCGGCCCGCCATGCGAGCCGTCATCCCCCACACACCGCGCTTGCGCCTCACCATGCCCGCGTCGGCCAGCTTGCCCGGACTTTCGTACTCCTCGACGGGCACCTCGCTCCCCATCTCCCAGATTCCAGACACAGCAAGGATGGGCGGACGCTCCAGGAGAAGAAGCGGGCGCCCATAGCCCGCCGGGCATTCGACAAGGCCTTCGCCCCGCTCGAACGCCCGGCCGCAGTACCCCGCCACGGCCCGGCTTGCAGCGGAGACAAGCGCCTCCAGGCGCGACGACACCGGGACCCCCAGGTCATCCGCTACCATGGAGGCAAGACACAGGTCCGCAGGGGAAGGCATGGGCTCACCGCACCGGGAATTCGTCCGCGCCGCCGAGGACAAGAGCCGCGCCCCACTGCGCCGTGTCTGTTCCCACCGCCGAGAGGTCCGGCGTCACCTTCAGCCGCAGGAAGCGCTTTCGGTTGGCGATGCGCAAGTCCACGCGGTAGCAGAAGCTCTGGGGCGCGGCACCACCCGCCACCACCGTCTCCGCCGTGGCCAGCGTCTCGTCCGCGCCGAAAGCCGTCCCGTCCTCGGACTCGGAGAGCTTCACCGTGGCCTTGAGCGTCTGCCCCGCCGCGCAGGTGGTGCGCCCGGTGAAGAGCAGCTGCGCGGAGTCGAAGCCGTCGCGGTCCACCGCGTCACTCGTCACCTCGACGGCATCACCTGCGCCACCAGCGGTGAGCGCTCCACCCGCCACCCCAACGGCCTTGTAGAAGACTTGGAAGTCCTGCGTATTCGCATGCATGTCGTATCCCCTGAAGATGCCGCGGCCTCAGTAGCCCTTGCGCTCCGAGAAGGCCTTGTCATGCCGCAGCTTGAAGTCACCCCGGCAAATGCCTCGCAGCGTCGTCTCGTCGTACTCCGCACGGACGTCGTGCTCGGACAGCACCAGTTCCGTGTCCACGCCGTAGAGCAACTGGTCCCACGTCCCGAAGAGGATGCGGCTCGGTGCAATCCGCGTTGAGGCCTTGTAGGGGAAGCCGCGCAGCGTGCCTCTGTTGAGCATCTCGTCCCGGAAAATCCACGTCCCGCCGTCCTTCAGCCCCAGCAGCGCCGTTTCCCGCGTCGGGTGCAGCAGAAAGCCAGGGCGGCGCAGCTTGATGTTCGCCTTGAGGACGTCTTCCACCATGCCGTCCACGTCGGACAGGTAATGGTCCGCGCTCGTCCCGCTCCGGGCCTTCGAGTGCGAGGCGTCCATCTGCGCCAGCACGCCCTTGGGGTTGGGGCCTTGGCCATCCCCGTTGAGGGCCGCGTCGTCCATGCCGTCCGCCGCCGCCTCGCGGAAGTCCTCGGCCACCCCCGCGTCTCCCACCGCCGGGTTGCGCAACAAGTCATTGGAGATGTCGGCGAGAATCATGGCCTTGTGGGCCTTGAGCACCACCTTGCCGAAGGAGGGCTGGCTCTTCTCCACCTTCTCCCCCTCTCCAATCCACTTGAAGGTGACGCTGCCCGTCTTCTTCCCGAAGTGCAGCTCCCCCTTGAAAGGTACGGTACGGGCCCCCAGCGCCAGGACGACGGAGTCCGGCCGGAGGAACTCAATCATCTCCCCCGCTTCCTGCACCGGCACCAGGACGCCCGCCGAACTGAAGACGCTCTCCTGCACCGCCTTCTGGACGTCGGCCCCGCCGAAGCGCTTGGCCTGCTCCAGCACCGCCTCGCGCGTCGGGTTGCGGCCCGCGTTGACGACAGCCTTCAGGTACGCGCCGAAGCCGTTCATGCTCGTCAGGATGCTGGGGACCTGGTTGTCCTCGACCTGGGCCTTCGCGCCCATAAGGCTCGTCAGCCCGTCGCGCTGCCCCTTGGTCTGCTCCATCAACTGCGCGGCCACCAGCGGGCCGAGCGACTTCGCCATTTCCTGCATCTGCTCGGGGGTCATCGAGTCTCCTTGAGGTGCTGCAAGAGTGCCTCGGCCGTGTGCTTGGCCAGGGCGTTGACGTCTGGGGAGGGAGGGGGTACGGCCCGGCGCTGTTCGCGCGCCTCCAGCGCGGCGACAACGGCCTTGGCCACGTCCTGAATGAAGTCGGCGCGCTCGTCGGCCAACTCCTTCACCCGAACCGCGCGCTGGTTGCCCGGAATCGTAACGACGGAGACTTCGAGAAGCTCCTGCTGCTCGCAGTCGAAGCCGCCGCGCTCGTTCTCGTGGTAGCGGTGCATGAGGTAACGCACCGAGACGGCATTCAGTATGCCGCGCGCGACCTTGCTCTCGACCTTCCGCGCGAAGTCGTCTTCCTGGTCGAACTCGACATCCACCAGGAGGGCATCGCCCTGGACGTATGCGCGCCCCTTTCCGATGGGGAGCACGTCCTTTCGCCCCGTGCCGAAGAAGCCGCCAGAGCCATCATCATGGTTGTAGAGGACGACAGGGTTGGCGTTGAATGCGTCCAGCATCCAGCCCGCGACGCTCAACCGGTCGTTGTAGCGGTCGAAGTCGCCGTCATTGGCCCTGAAGGTGTAGAGCTTCTGCTGGCCCTCAACGGGCGCCGTCGCGTCCTTCTGGACGGTGAAGATTCGGGCTCTGGAGAGAGGTGCAGGCATTCACCTCTCTTTATGGGGACGCTTTCCACGAGTGGCCCAGACGCTTGGCGTAGGTTACTCTGATGGCGGACCCCACCCTAGCGCACAATCCAACCCTTTGGAGTAATACAGAGGCCCACACACCTACTCCGGCGTCTTAACAACTACCGTCAGCGCCATGGCCAACATACGCACAATCGACCTGTTAGCCCTCGACAGCATCTTCAACATGAAGAGTGGCTACGTCCTGAATTTTTCCAATCGGACGATGGCTGTGTTCTTTGCCGAAGAACTGAACATCGACATAGACGACCCCTCATACCAGAAACTCGGCACATCTAAAGCGAATAGACTCCGATGCTTCCTCCAGTCCGCTGATTCAAATACTGCGGTACAGACACTGAAAGCACTGTGGAATTACCGAGAAGGCGTCCGAAAGGAATATGACCAAGAGGAAACGCTCCCAAACGCCCATGGCCGCCTTTTGGAGATTATAGACCGCATCCAAAAGGGACCGGCCTCTGGCCGCCCCCCTGTCGCAGCTGGGTTCGACCGCATAAAAACAGCACAACTTCGAACAGACCTAGCAAATCTCAAGAAACTTCCGCCACATCCGAGAGGTCTTGCCTTTGAGAAGTTTCTCAAGGACCTATTCAACGCCTACAATCTCGAACCGCATGACGCATTTCGGCTTGAAGGCGAGCAAATCGACGGAAGTTTCCTCCTCGGGACCGACATCTATCTCCTTGAAGCAAAGTGGCACGAGGCGCCCATCGGAAACGCAGACCTGCACGCGTTTCATGGCAAGCTAGATCAAAAGGCCGTTTGGACACGAGGGCTCTTCATTAGCTACAGTGGCTTCACCACAGTCGGCCTGAACGCGTTCGGACGAGCCAAGCGCGTCATTTGCATGGACGGCGCTGACCTTCAGGATACCCTCGTTCGTGAAATCCCTCTGAATCATGTGCTAGCCAAGAAGGTGCGCCATGCTTCCGAGACAGGTGAGCCATTCGCACGAACCTGCGTTCTATTTCCCAGATAGCCGCCCCGTATCACTGATACTTCCACCCACCAGGAGAGACCTTGGAAGCAAAAGACAGACCCTACCCAGAAGAACATGCCCGACGCCTTCTCAACGACATAACCGGGCGACACCCGAGACACACCAATCAACGAGTCGAGGCAGCACACCAGCTATTAAAGCAATTCGCAGAACTCGCACTCGAATACGGGCTGCGCATCCGAACAGAGGATCGAGACACGCTTAAAATCCTCCAGGCGAGGAGTGAAACACATCTACTTATTCGAAGAAACCCAGGATGGATCTTCATCACTACCGAGAGCGGAGACAACGAACCTGGACTCATCTACAACCCTCAAACACATCTTTTCGAGGGAGCGGAGTACGACCCTGATATAGCCCCCAAACCAGGAATGCTTCGACCCCGCCTTAGCGCTCTCGCCGTCCTCGTCAGGGAAATCCTCAAGCACATTCCGGAAGCCAGTCTGTAGCCTGAGCCATCAGTCTTCTGTTTCGATTGGTGGCTGCAAACCACTCGTTGCTTGTCCCGGCAATGGCAAGGGGTAGCCCTGTCGGTTCGGGTCAGGGCGCATCCCAGCCAGATATCGCCATTCGTCATAGCTGAAGGCTTCAGGCATTGTGCCCATGACACGGAGCTGGTGCTCACGATCGGCCGGAACGGGGCTGTCGTAGTCGAGGATGGCCCCTTCGTCGCCCAAGAGCGGCATCAGCCGCATCTGGTACTCCGTCCGCAGGAACTCCATGCGCGGGAGCGTCGCCTGTTCGGCAAGATTCTCCCGCGCCGCGAAGGCCGTGGCCTTGTTCGAACTGGAAATGTCTCCCACGATTTCGGGTGGCACCCTGAACGTCATCCGGACGAAGTCCATCAGGAAGCGGCGCAGCTCCACGAGTTGCATATCCTTGAAGCTCGTGTCCAGCCGAGCAAACGTCACCTTCCCGCTGGTGATGAGGAGCTTCCCCGCCTTGTCCGGCCCCTGATGCTCTCTGGCCAGCGATTCCTTGAAAGCCCTCGCACCCGCGCTGTTCGCGTCGGAGAGTCCCTCAATCGACGCGATGGCGGGTGGCAACATGTTGTTCCAGAAGGAATTCTTGAGGAACCGCGCCACGTACTCGTCAGTGTCCAACTCGTCCCCCAGCGAGAAGGCCGGGCCGACACCTCGCCCAAGCGGGTCCTCAGGGTCTGGACTGCGAAGGTGCAACACGTCGCTAGCCGGAATCTCCCGCGACACCTTCCCCACCGTCACGGTGTACGTGCGTTGCTCGCGCGACACGTCGAGCGCGGGTAGTCGCGTGACGGCGTTCGGGGGCACCGGCCAGAAGCCCACGGGAAGCCCGCCCACGCGCTCCAGCACCAGGAAGGCCTCGCCCACCAGGTCCAGATACACCTGGACGAGCTTCGTCACGGAGCGGCCGGTCAGGAAGTCATTCGGGTCCGCCAGCAGTTTGAGAATGGGATGGTCCGGCACTTCCTGCGCCTCGCCCGCATCCAGCATCGCCTTCAGCCGCCCGGCACGTGCCTCGCGGGTCGCACTTCGCAGCGCGTAGTCCTTCACGGGCTGCCCGTCCCGCTGCACGCGGCGGTAGACGCGCCAATGCACTCCCGCCACGGAGTCGGCCACCACATCCACGCAAGCGCGCAGCCACGGCATTTCCCGGTACGCGGCGAGGAGCTGCGCTGTCCCTCGACGCGGCGGCGCCTGCTGCCAGCGCGCCAGTTCCAGCCCCGTCCCCTTGCGCGGCTCGCGGCTCACCGCCGCCTTCATCCGTCCCCAGAAGCCCATCGCCATCCTCACAAGCAGAAGAAGGAATCCGCGAACACCAACTCGTGGACGCCCCAGAGCAGTGCATCCACGCGGTCATCGCGCCGGCCGTTGACGCCGCTGAACTTGGAGAGCTGCGCCTCCAGCTTCGGAAACGTCCCCACGAGTTCAATGCGGCCCGTCTCGGCCAGCGCGCTCACCGGCTCGGCCCGCTTGCTCTTCGCCTCACGGGCGCGGACTGGCTTCACATTGACGTGGACGCCCATCTCCGAGGCCACCGTGTGAATCGTCGTCTCCACCATCTCCCCGCCCGAATTCACCTCTGCCACCAGGGCGTCACACTCGAAGGCGAGGTACTCGCGAATGGCAGCGGCGGCCCACTCCCGCGGCGAGCCCCGGAGGCTGGCGTCCTTGAGCACCGAAACGCGCTTGAGGGATGAGCCATCCGTCCCGATAATCGGACTGGTTCTCACGCCCTGGACGATGATGCCCGTCTCGTCCGAGCCCGTCTCACTCGTGGGCGCGGGGTCCACGGAGACAATGCGCCGCTCCAACGCCCTCGCATATTCGTGAGCATCCGCCTCGAGGCGCCCCCACCGCGCAGAGCCGAAGATGGCGCCGGGTACATCCATCAGCAGCTTGCCGAGCACCTCTTGCTGGCCCCAGCGAGTGTTCATCAACGCCCGCATGGTGGCCACGGCGCTGGGCGCCAGGTTGGCGCGATTGGCCAGCGAGGAGCCCGTCCGCAGCACCACGCCCGGCCGTAGCGCCTTCGTCTCCGCGTCGGAGAAGAGCAGCTCCTCCAGCTTCCGCAACGGGCGGGGCGTCCCGGTGAGCAAGAGCTGGGGCGGGTTCGCAGCGGTGCCGATGCGCAGCACCATGGGGAGTTGGTCCAGTGCCGCCATCTCATGCTTCCAGGAGGCTGGCTCATCGCCCCAGGCCCAGCCGCAGTTGGGGCCGCGCAGCCGGTCCGGCTTATCCGCCGAGTAGCAGATGGCATAGACGCCGTTGGGCCACGTCACCCGCCGCTTGCTCGGCTCGTACACCGGCATGAACCACGGCGGAGACAGCGCCAGAATCCCGCTGGAGCCGCGAATCATCGTGTCGCGCACGTCCGCCGCCGTGGGGCCGATGAGGGCCCCAATCGTCTTCGCCTCGCGGGCCTTCTGAATCACCCACCGCCCGCCGCTCCACGTCTTTCCGAAGCCCCGCCCCGCCATGATGAAGCAGGTGGCGAAGGAGGACGGCGGCACCTGCTCCCGGCGGGCCCAGAAGTCCAAGTCGTGAACGAGCGTCTCGACTTCCGGATGGGTGAGGCGGCCGAAGAGACGCGCGAGGCCATGACGCGTGCGTGCCTGCTTCACCAGGAAGGCGGCCGGGGACTCGTCCGGGGCGAGATGTTCCACGAGGCCGGAGAAGCGAGGACGCTTGGATTCACGGAGCATCGTCACCCTCCGCATGGGCTTCAGTGGAAGCGGGGACATCAGCCTCATCCGGAAGGAAGCGGCCAAGGCGCTCCATCAGCAGCTCGCGCAGGGCCTTCTCGTCGGCCGCCTTGTCCTCGGGCGCCTGAGCCTCGACGTTGTCCCGCCGCCCATAGAGGTCCGGGAAGCGCCGGGAGAGAAGCCACTGGACGTGCTTCGGGTTGTGCGAGGCGGCCGCCTGAAGCATGTCCGTAGCTCCCGCCATGAACTTCGCCTCCGCCTCGTTCACCGCGAGGAAGAAGGCCCGATACAGGCCGCGCGCTTCCCCAGCGCCTCGGTGATACCAGCGCGAGAGGGTGTGCTCCTCGACGCCCACGAGGCCAGCGGCGGCACGGCGGAAGAGGCCGCGCTCCAGGTGGGCGCAGATGTCACTCTGCAACTCAGGGGTGAGCTTCGTTGGACGAGCCATTCATCCCCTTCAATGGGGACGCTTTCCGCGACTGGTCCGGGGTTTTCTTCAAACTTTTGTTCGTCGGGCCGAACAAAACCCGAGAGCCCCTGGCGTTTTCTTGAAGTTTTTCGAGCGTGGGGCCCCTCCGAGCAAGCCAGGATTTGGCCGCGCGACCAAAATCCCGACCCGGGGGGCTCACAAAGTCCGGACCTACCTTTTTACATGTAGGACAAGATCTCACTCCCGGACCCCGCCGAGGCGCGCGGTGCATGCCGCGACGTCCACGCAGGACACCCGCCAGACGCGCGTGAAGGCCCCGTCCTCGCACGTTTCCGTCACGTCCAGCCGTCCCCTGCCCCTGCGCACCAGGAAACCACACAGGGCGCACCGAGCGGCGTGCCTGTTGCGCCGCAGCTCAGGCGCCCTGTCCTCGCACGCGAGGTGACGCGCTCCCGTCTCCAGCGTGTAGCCAATGCGCTCGCCCTCCAGGATGGGCAGGCCACACGCCGCGCACGGACCGCCCTTCCTGGCGACGAGCATCGGCATCAGCGCAGACACTCCCCCAGCCGCTCCCGCAGCTCGTCATGGGCCTGGGCCAACAACTCGTCCAGACGGCGCCGAGACATGCACCAGCGCGCCGCCACGGCGCGCGTACTCTCGCGCGGCAGGCCGATGCCGTAGACGCGGGCAATCAGCTCTTCCAACTGCGGCTCCATCTGCGAGAGCGCGCGTTGCACCAGGACGCAGCGCTCATGCGCGATGAGGACGTCCTCGATACTGTCCGCCTCGAGAGCGCTGGCCGCGTCTTGGCTCCGAGTGGCAGACGTGGCGTGACTCTGCTCCGGCGCGTCGCGACTGACGACGTCCACGGAGCGCTGCCACTTTCCCTTGCCGCGCTGGGCACGGTCCGGCAGGCACATGTCCGCTCGGTGCAACCGAATCTGGTCCATGATGGCGCGCCGCGCCCGCCACACCACCCACGTTCCGAAGCTCTGCCCGCCGCGCTTCGAGCGCTGGTACGTCTCGATGGCCTTCACGGCCTCGATGGCCGCCACCTGCACGAGGTCTTCCCTCGACAGGGAGCCGCGCGACTTCTCGAACTGGCCCGCGACCTGGCGCAACTGGGGCATCAGCATGCCCATGAGGCTGTTGGAGAGGTTGCGCTCACACTCCGTGTCCCCGGAGTCCCGACAACTCCGAATCGCGAGGACAAGTGTATCAATCCACTCCCGCGATGAACGCGCGCTCTGCACGCCCCGTGGAGACTTCTCCGCGTCACGGAACGACTCGCACCCCACTCGCCGGCTACCGCACCGCATAAATGCCCCCTCTGAATTGCCTCGATGTGAAACACGCACTGGGTGACTTCCGCAGAGGAAGCGGCATCGCGGAGCAATGTGTTTGCCACTTCACCCCGAGAGCAATGTCTCGCGAAGCGAGAAACACCAAGGCGAGCAATGACACTCGTAGCATGTGTCGCGCGTCACCCCCATGCCCGATGCGGGCTCGTGGGGTGAAACAGGACACCTGCTTCTGACACGAAGTCTCGTCCACTCTGGGGAAGGCAAAGCCCATGTCCCTTACTTCAATGGGGACACTTTCCGCGCGTGGTCCGCTTCGGCCGCAGAAAAGTGAGCCTCGCTCGCCCAGGCTCGGCAAGCGGAGGGCCCTTTCTTGCCTCCTCTGTCATTACTCCTCTCTAGACTCTTCAAGGAAGAGAGTTGAGGTAGTAGTAAGGAATATAAGAACGCACGCGAGAGGAACGAAGGGAGGGAAGTCTGCGGGCCCTCCCTGGCCTCGGTGCCTACTGCGGCGTGCGAGGAGCCCTCCCGGTGGGCCAGCCGCGAAAAGCGTCCCCATAAACTCGGATGTGGACCCAACGCCCAAGTCACTGCCCTCCGCCGCGCATGCCCCCAACGCCCCCGACGTGCCTGCCACTGCGGCGGACCGACACCTTGCCCAGGTGCAAGCGTTGCTTGCCGCCCGTCCAGGAGAGGCCATCACCATCAGCGAAATCGTCACGTCACTGGGTGTGGAGGACAAGCTCGTGCGCCATGCCGTTGAGCGGCTTTCCCTCTCGGGAGAGCTGTCCGTCAACGTGCGGCGCGTGGCCGGACAACGAGGAGCACCTCCCCGCGTCTATGCCCTGCGCAATCCCACCAGTGAGACTCCATCCACGCCACGAGACGACCGAATTCGGGTGGCCTTCTTCGACAGCGTCCGCGACAACCAACCCAAGACGCGAGACGTCTCGTGGAATGAGCTGAAGCAGCTTCTCACCACGCATGCAGTGACACCTTGCGCACCGTGCGTCGGCCACAAGTGCCCCTCGAAGCTGGAGCAGCGTTGCTGGGCCCCGGTGGACATGGGCCCGGCACGCAGGGACGAACACGTGCGAGCCGTGACGGTGTGTGTGTTCGACTTGGACGGAGTGTCCTCCGAACAAATCGCAACGGCCTCGGAAAAACTCGAAGGGTACGCAGCCATTGTCCACACGACGCACGGCCACCGTCCCGACTACAACAGCCTTCGCGTCATCGTCCCCTTCAGTCGCCCCGTCCTTCCCTCCGAGTGGAAGCAGGTGCGCGAGGCCGCGGAGCGCCTGCTGGCATTGCCTGCGGACCCGAATACAAAAAATCTCTCGCGCATGTATTTGCTGCCGAATTATTCGGGTGAGCACGAGCCCTTCTCCAACGCCTCGGAAGGGCGCCCACTGGACGTTGACGCCCTCCTGGCTTCTTCGTCCCCCGCGCCACGTGCGCTCCCCGCCAGCCCCATGCCTCCCGACATTGGAGGGCCCACGGACGTCTACGAGTTGCGCACACAGCTGCGTCGCGTCCGCCAGCCCGAGCACGCCGAAATCATCCGCCGTGCGCTCGCAGGGGAGCCTCTCGCCGTCCAGGGCATGCAGGACAACACCCTCAACAAGCTCATGTCGTCCGTGGCCTTCTCCCTGCCTCTGGCAACGCCTGAGGAAGTCGTCCTGGAGCTGTTCCGCGCATGCTTCTCCGCGACGGACTGGGACGAGGGCACCGAGCACCTATGCGAGCAGGCCCTCCTCAAGCTGCGCCGCCACCGGGAGCGCCGCAAGAAGCGCGACGCGGAGCGTGTCTCCGACAACCAGGCCCTCTGGAACTCCCTTGGAGGAAAGAAGCCCACTGAGGCAGCTCCCGAAGCAGCGCTGGAGCCTGCCGCCTGGCAGAAGGAACTCATCACCATTGAGACTCCAACGGGCACGCGCCTGAAAAACTGCGAGGCCAACATCCACACGGTGCTGACGCAGTCCCCCGAGTGGCGGGGCACCATCCGCTTCAACGCCGTCACGAAGGACTTGGAATACTCCGGCGGCCCGCTCCCCGAGGGCACGCCCGTCGAGGGCATGGACGGAGACATTGCATTCTGGTTCCAGCGCAGTGAGTACGGACGCCTGGGCCTCTTCCCCCGCGCCGCGCACATCCGTGAAGTGCTGCGGCAGGTGGCCATGAAGAACACGTATGACCCGCTGCGCGAATACCTGGAAGGGCTCGTCTGGGACGGCGTCCCTCGGGCCGACACCATGCTGGAGCGCTTCTTCGGTGCCCAGGGCGACTCCGAGCACCTGCGCACCATCAGCAGGAAGTGGCTCATCAGCGCGGTGGCCCGTGCCCTTCGTCCCGGGTGCAAGGTGGACACGGTGTTGATTCTCGAAGGCCCCCAAGGACTCCGGAAGTCCTCGGCCTTCCGCGTCCTCGCTGGGGAGTGGTTCTGCGACGCCCCCATCAACGTAAGAGACAAGGACAGCGCATCCCTCGCGGGCCGGAACTGGCAAATCGAACTGGCCGAGGTGACGACGCTGCGGGCATCTGACGCCGAGGAGCTCAAAGCCTTCGTGTCGCGAAGCGAGGACACCTACCGCCCACCCTATGGGCGCGTCATCGTGAAGACGCCACGCCGCTGCGTCCTCGTAGGCACCACGAATTCAGCCGAGTACCTGCGCTCGGACCCGAGCGGCTACAGGCGCTGGTGGCCAGTGCGCTGCACGCGCATCAACATCGAGGGACTCAAGGAAGCGAGGGCCCAGCTGTGGGCCGAGGCCGTGGTGCGCTTCAAGAATGGCGAGCCGTGGTGGCTGTCCGAAGAGGAGGCCCCTCGGGCGGAGTCACATGCCCAAGACAGGAGCGAATCCAATGGTGGGCCCGATGACGCCATTCTTCAATGGCTCGTCACGCTGCCCCCCGAGAAGCGCTCCGAGGTGACGACGGAGCAGGTGGCGCGGGACGCTCTCCTCCTCACGACACCGGGGCAGATTCAGCGAGCCGTCCGCATCGACGTCGGCCGCGCGCTGCGCCGCATCGGCTTCCAGCGCGTCCAGCGGAGGATTGCAGGCGTGCAGACGTGGCTCTACCTCGCGCCAGAGAATGTCCGCAGTGCGCCGCAGCAGTCAGGCCCCGGTGCGATGCGCCCCAGCCCCGTGGCGCTCGTCGCATCCTCGAAGGCGCCCCACCCGTAGGCCCGCTGGGCCAATCGCGGAAAGTGTCCCCATTAGAATGGGTGTGAGGCCCTTCTACGAATCGGAACGCGCTGCGCTCTTCGCGGGAAACTGCGTCGAGGTGATGGCGTCACTCCCCGACGAGTGCTTCGACGCCATCATCACCGACCCGCCCTACGCGGAGATTGACCGCGACTACGGGCGGCTCTCCGAGTCGGAATGGCACGAGTTGATGCGCGCTGTCGTTGCGCAGGTGCGGCGCGTGCTCAAGCCCTCGGGCTCCGCCGTCTTCGTCCTGCAACCCAACAGCGAGCGCATCGGGAGGATGCGCCCCTGGCTCTTCGAGTTTCTGGCCTGGACAGCGAGGGAGTGGAATCTCGTCCAGGACGTCTGGTGGTGGAACATCAGCACGCCCCCCACAGGCAGTTGCCAGCGGAAGAACGGGCTCATGCGCCCATCCGTCAAGGCCTGCGTCTGGTTGGGTTCGCCCCAGTGCTTCCGTAACCAGGACGAGGTGCTGTGGACGCCGTCTGAGGCCATGGCGCAAGTCAAGCGGGCGGACCGTGCGCGTCGAGTCTCACCCTCGGGCCTGTCCATCAGGGACGCGCGCATCGCGGAGATTGTTGCCGAGCGGGGGGGCGTCACGCCCTACAACCTCTTGCCGATTGCCAACTCGAATAGCGCCACCAGTGGCGGCGCGAAGGGCCATGGCGCCGCGACTCCGGAAGCGCTCTGCGACTGGTGGGTGCGCTACATCACCCGTCCTGGGGACACCATCCTCGACCCATTCTTGGGCTCGGGCACGGTGGGCGCAGCCGCACTGAAAGCGGGGCGCGCTGTCGTCGGTATCGAGCAACACATCCCCTACCTGGACATGGCGCGGCAGACGCTCATCGCGGCGGAAGAGCGGCATGCGGCCTGACGCGAGCACCTCCCCTCCCGAGCGCCGTCGCGCCGTGGACGGGGGCATCATCCACTTCCTCTCGGTGTCGCAGCTGAAGCAATTCAGCCTGTGTCCGCGCCGCTGGTACTTCGCGAAGGTGAGGCGGCTGCCCGAGCCCGAGACGAAGGCGCAAGCCGTGGGCGTCGAGGGGCACGCGCAACTGGAGCACTACCTGCGCACGGGCGAGGACGTGCTGGGCGACGTGGCGCGAGCGGGCCGACACCTGCTTCCTGTCCCCGGTGCGGATCTGCTCGTTGAGGAGTCCTTTGGCACGCCGTCACCACTGACGGCGGACGGCGTTCCATTGGTCGGATACATCGACCTCATAAACCCGCGTCGCCTCACTGAGGGCGTGCTGCGGGTGACGGACCACAAGTTCCTCTCCAACGTGGCGCGCTACGCGGCGACGCCGGCGCACCTGGCCGACGCGAGCACCGAAGCCGGTTTGCAGATGGTCGGCTACGGAGTCTGGGCAGCCCTCTCCGCCGCGCGATTCCCCGGCGTGCGAATGCTGGAGCTTGAGCACCTCTACTTCCAGACGCGTGGCGCCAAGCGCGCCGAGAGTGTCCTGGCCATGGTGAGCGTCGAGCATGTCACTCGCGAGTGGACGGACAAAGTCGTCCCCATGGTGCGCCGCATGAGGGAAGTGGCCCGCGCCACGCGCGTCGCTGACGTCCCGCCCAGCTTCGGCCCCGCCTGCGAGAAGTACGGCGGGTGCCCCTTCAAAACGCAGTGCCTTTCAGGAGAACGAACCATGTCGCTGATGAACCGTCTCGCGGTGAAGAGCCAGGTCCCCGACGTCCCCGCGCAGCTCCCGCTCGCTCCGCCCCCCGAGCCGATGGGGACGTGCGGCCGGTGCAACGCGGCCCTGACATCGGAGAACTCCAGCAAGCTCCGCTCGGGCGAGGTGTTGCACGTCTCTTGCCCTGGTGCCGAGGTCGCCGCGGTGCTGCCTCCGGACGCACCCGCCGCGTCGCCCACCATCGCCCCGGATGCGGCGCCGAAGCGTCGCGGTCGCAAGCCAAAGAACCATGCCACGACCGAGCAGGAGGCTTCCCCGTCTCTTCTGGCCACGCCGAGCGCGCAGGGCGAGCGCCTGCAACTCTTCGTGGACTGCGTGCCGAACATGCCCGCTGTGTCCCTCTCGGACTACGTGGCGAAGGTGGCCGCCCAGGTGAGCGAGGCTGGATGCGTGGAGGACTTGCGCTTCGCGGGTGCCGAGAGCGCGCTGGGATTCGGCCGGTGGAAGGGCGCCCTCGCCATGGCAATCCGCAACGCCCCACCTGCCCCCGGTGTCTATGCGGCCCTCGGCCTCGCGCATTCCGAGCTGCTTCAACTCGCCGTCGAAGCACTGGAGCCCATGTGCGGCCCAGGAGACTTCGTGCGCGCGGCTCGCTGAAAGGAACTGGGATGCGGCTGCTCGATAGGCTTGGTGTCGCCCCCTCCCCGTCCGTTGCGCCCCCCGTGGAGCGCGCTCCCGTCTACGGACGCGCCCCCGTGGGCTACTCGGCGGATCTCAGCCGCATCCTCGCCCTGCCCCGGCGTGACCTCGCCACCGCGTACTCGGCGACGGATGTCGAAGCCCTGGAGGCCCAACTGCGCGCACCACCAGGGCCGTGCGGCTGCGCGAATCTGTCCCCTCCCCGTTCGTGCCCTACGCAGCTGCGGCGGGTGCAAGCCCAGGCGCTGCTGGAGGCATCCCGCGTCGGTGGGCTCCTCGGCCCTATCGGGACGGGACACGGCAAGGAGCTGACCACCTTCCTCATGCCGATGGTGATGCCAAAGTGCCGCGTGGCGGTGCTCTTCATCCCCGCCAACCTGCTGCCGCAATTCGAGGCTGAATGGGGCTACTACGGAGCGCACTGGCGCCTGCCCAATCTCGCGGGAGGCCGCTGGTTCCGGGCAGGGCTGCCGGTGCTCCACGTCGTCACCTACAATAAGGTCTCCAGCCAGGAAGCCACGGACCTGTTGGAGCGCATCCGCCCGGACCTGGTCATCCTCAACGAGGCCCACAACCTCAAGGACCCGAGGTCCGCGCGCACAGGGCGCTTCCTCCGCTACTTCGAGAAGCACCCACGGACGCGCCTCGTAGCGCTCTCCGGCACCTTCGCCTCGAAGAGCATCAAGGACTACGCGCACCTGTCGCGGCTGGCGCTTGGTGAAGGCTCGCCCCTGCCGCTCGCGCACCACGTCGTGGAGGAATGGGGGACTGCCTTGGACCCGGGAAAAGTGGTGGCCCCTCCTGGTGCAATGGAGCGGCTGTGCGAGCCGGGAGAGCATGTCCGCGAGGGCTTCCAGCGCCGCCGAAACGCGACGCGCGGCGTGGTGGCCACGGAAGAGAGTGCCCTGGACAAGCCGCTGATCATCCGCCCGCGCTACCCGGGGCCCGTGCCCGCACAGCTCCTCGCCCTCATCGAGTTGGCGCATGCGGGCGAGCGGCCAGACGGGGAACAGTTTCAGGAACAGCTCCAAGCCCTGGCATGCGCACGGCAGTTGTCAGCCGGATTCTATCACCGCTGGCGCTACCCACGAGGCGAGCCTCCGGAGCTGATTGAGAAGTGGTTCGCGCGGCGCAAGGCTTGGAACAAGGAAGTCTGGGAGGAACTCAAAGGGAAGCGTCGCGAGCACATGGACTCGCCAGGGTTGCTTACCAAGGCGGCCATCCGCGCACACATGTCACCGCCTTACAAAGGTGACAAGCCCGTCTGGGACGCGGCGACCTGGGCGGAGTGGGCAGAGATTCACGACGCGGTGCAGCCCGAGCCCCAGGCCGTTTGGGTGTCGGACTTTCTCGTGAAGGACGCGGCGGAATGGGCTCGCTCGCGGGTGGGAATCGTCTGGGTCGAGTACCCGGAGTTGGGGGAGCGCATCGCCAAGGCAGCAAGCGTGCCCTACTACGGCGGGGGAAAGGTGGCTTCCGAGGCCATCCTACGGGAGACGGGAAAGCGCTCCGTGGTGGCCAGCATCAAGGCTCACGCCACGGGGAAGAACCTCCAGCAGTTCTGCCGAAACCTCGTAGTGACGCCGCCCTCTGATGGCGCCGCATGGGAGCAACTGCTTGCGCGTACACATCGCCCCGGCCAACAGGCTCAATGCGTCGAAGTGGACGTGTGCCTCCACACACAGGACTACGTCGAGGCATTCGCGACTGCGCAGGAACGAGCGCGGTTCATCCAACAGACTGATGGGCAGCCGCAGAAGCTTCTCTTTGCCGGTCAGTCGTCCCCCCGGAATACGCAGGGAGCGGAGTCAAGCGGGCAGGCACGGCGCGCGCAAAATTAAAATCAAGAAAAACAAGAACTAGACGCATAGTCCTTGACGATTTTCGTCTGAGGAAGAGGGCGCTTACCAGATACTGCCGACGCACGGGAGGAGCCTCTACATGTCCGACGAACCACTGAAGCAGGACGGCGAACCAACGGAAACCACTCCGCCGCTGTGGCACGACAGCCCCGGAGCAAAGCAGATGTCTAATCATCTCGACATCATTACCAAACGAATACAGAGCGTATTCGCACATCAAGGCGGAATTACGCTAGCAACCGCTCTACTCTTCGGGAGTGGGCATATTTTATCAGCCGGTGCGCTCGGAGACGTAGGCGCCCAACCGACGGCACAGAGCATTAGCGTATGGGCAATCTCCGGAGCCATTTTCTGGTGCCTGACAATACTTCCCGCGTACGCGGGATTTGCACTTGCCCAACCACATCGACGGGAAGACCGCATCATCTTCGGCTTGCCCACAGGTTGCGTGTTCGCCCTACTTTCAGTTCTCACATATTTCAACATTGGCCCGCAGGGCTTACTCGGAGTGCTAACCTACGAAATCCTTATATTCATAGCCACATATTCGATAACCCACGCATTCAACAAAAGAGAAAATACAGCCACCACACAAGTCTCGATGGGGCGAGTTTGGTGGCCACTCTATCCGCTAGCCACGGTGGTCGCGCTCGGACTTGTCGCGATCTATGGCGCCATGGTCAATCATTCGCTCCCTCGCCAACTAGGAGGAAGTCGCGTCGAACCAGTAACCATTATCTGGGAAGGAACTGAAAATCGCTACCAAGGCGTTCGTATCTACGAGGCATTTACCAACTCCGACTCTGTCAGGCTACTGATTGAGTATCCACCAGGAACCCGACGATTGGACACCTGGGATGGATTTCATTTGGGCTTTGACGGCCCTCTCAGAACCATCAACATTTCCCGCTCAAAGATTCTCGAACTCACCTACCTACAACGCCAACTCAGTTGGGATGCGGTAAACCAACCTCCTCCACCACACCCCTCCCCCGAAGAACACTCATCCCCATTGGCGTCCTATCCCTAGAAACCTCGTCAGGTCACTCACCCAACCATAGGTCATGGAAAATCTCTTTTGGGCAGCAGTCGGCGGACTCATTGGCCTCATCATCCAACACGCCTACTATCGGAAACAAATCAGGGACGGCGAAATCGAGCGCAAGAGCCTCACAGACTCCCTTGAAAAAATACAAACAAAGAACACGTCACTCCACGAAAAAATAGACGCACAGGCAAGCGCAATACAACAACAGCAAGTGACGCTCGAAGCGCTCGCAAAGGGGCAATTACGACTAATCGAATCGGTCTCCGAAATGACGAACCCACCCCCCTCCCCCGAGGCAGCCACCCAGAGAGAAGCAGCGGCCGAGGAACTATCCCAACTCATGGAAACCAGTCGCCGTGTTGCAACAGAAAGCGACGCCGAGAACATTCGACAAGCAGCAGAGAAATTGCGAGCCAAGTCCGAGCAATATTCATCAGCACTTGGACTCATTGGAGTCATTGCCCAGTTTGGCGCCAATATTCGGAAGAACTTCGACCAAGCCCAATGGAACTCACGCCAAGCCGAGGCCAGAACGAACCTCAGAGCAATCCACACCGGCATGTGCGCATTCCGCAGCGAGCGAGACAGGTTCCCTTCGGGATTCAATGAAATCAACTTCAATCCCATGCCAACCTCCAGCTACATTTACTTTCTATCCGACAATCAAGTCGTAGGCGGTGGCAATTTTCCTCAGGGGAATGGGATAGTCGCAGCTGCACGCGACCTACTCAATAAGCGAGGGATCTCTCCGCACGTCGATGCAGCCTCCTACACGGCCGTGGCTGTCGGGAATCCCAAGAGCGACGGCCAGTTTGATGTCTGGGTCATCAATCAGAACGGTGAACTCAAGAACGCGGGCTAGAAATTAACGACAACTATTTCAGGTGAATCCATGCATCCCGGTGTTTATCTTGAACCACTCCCAGAAAGCGTCCCCATAAGAGAAAGAGAGGACGTCTCTTCGGCGTCTCGCCACTCGAACGGGAACACGGGACATGAGCAACGCAGCACTCGCACGAATCGCCACCGCCCAGGCCGCCCTCGGCGCGCAGTACCTCAAGGCCGGACGCTACCGCTTGGAGGTGCAGTCCATCCGCACGAAGGACGGCTTCAAGGGCCTGTCCGCCATCGCTGAAGTGAAGGTGGTGACGTCCGAAAGGACCCAGCCCAACACCGAGCCCACACGGCCCGGGCTCATTGCCAGCTATGTGGAGAACGTCTCCGACGCCAAGAAGAACGGCGGCGGGCGCTTCAAGGCGTTCCTCATGGCCCTGGCCGGTGCCGAGGAGCACGAAGTCTCCCAGGACTTCATCGCCAAGTTCACCGAGGCGAATCAGGCAGGGTCCTTCCTCCTGGTGGACTGCGACGTCTTCCCCAAGACGCTCCCGGAGAAGGAAGGCAGGCCCGGCAAGGTCATCGAGGGCTACCGCTGGAGCAACGTGAGCCCAACGGACGCAGAGCTGGCCTCCATCGAGTCCAAGCGCGTCGCCGCGAAGCTCCCGCCGCTCGCTGACGCCCTGGCCTGACGCATCCCGTCAGCGCTGGACTACTTGGCGCTCTCCCAAGAGTGTCACGACTGGCCCACGTCACGGGCCTTTCGGTGTTGTGCCCGTCCTCTTCAGCTTCGACACCGAGACCTATCCGATTCAACCAGGACTCCTGGCGCCGCCGCTCGTCTGCGCCTCCATCGCCCAGGATGCGCCGGGTAGCGAGCGGCTCCTCTCCGCTGCTCAGGCGCGAGCGTGGTTTCGCGAGGCCCTCCTCTCGCCGGACATTCACCTGACGGGCGCCAATCTCGCATACGACCTGGGCGTCATGTGCGCGGATGACCCGCGACTGGTGGATGCGGCCTTCTCCGCCGCCGAGGCAGGCCGCTTCCATGACGTGGCCATCCGCGAGGCCCTCCTGGACATCGCTCGGGGCCTCCACGGCGTGGACCCGATGACAGGCCGCCCGCTTGGGGACGACGAAGGCGCACGCTACCCGCTGGCCCTCCTAGTGAGGCGTCACCTGGGACTCGACATCAGCGCGGACAAGCACGCCCCTGACGCATGGCGCCTCCGCTACGGGGAGCTGGATGGGGTGCCGCTGGAGGAATGGCCCGAAGGCGCCGTGAAGTACCCGCTACGCGACGCGCGCTTCACGATGGACGTCCACATGTCCCAGCACAGAGCCGCGTCCAGCGTCGCCAATAGCGGCAACCTCCATGCCGAAGGGGACCAGGTCCGCGCGGCCCTCGCGCTCCACTTCGCGTCTATCTGGGGGCTGCGCACCGATGCCGGGCGCGTCGAGGAACTGCGCCACCGTGTCGAGGAAGAGTGGAGAGCCAACCGCGCTCGCTTCCAGGTCGCCGGCATCTTCCGCACCAACGGCACCAAGGACGCGAAGCGTCTCGCTCAGCTCGTCACCACCGCCTACAACGGCACGCCGCCCCTCACCCCTCCGTCGCCCCGGTTCCCCGAGGGCCAAGTAGCGACCGACAGGGACACCCTCCTCGACTCAGGCGACGCATTGCTGGAGGAATTGGGCAAGTCCGGCAAGGTGGACAAGTACCGCTCCACCTACCTGGGCAAACTGGAAGCAGGCGTCGCGGTGCCCCTCAACCCGCGCTTCAACGTCCTGGTATCCACCACGCGCGTCTCCAGCGACTACCAGCAACTTCCCCAGCGAGGGGGCGTACGCGAGTGCCACGAGGCCCGCCCCGGCTACGTATTCTGCTCCGTCGATTACGCGGGCCTCGAGCTGCGCACCATGGCCCAGCGTGCAATCTGGGAGGTCGGTTACTCGCGCATGGCCGAGGCACTGCTGGCCAAGGAAGACGTCCACACGTCCGCGGCGGCCACCTTCCTGGGGGAGAGCTACGCATCACTCCTGCCGCGCGTGAAGGCCAAGGAGGCCACCGCCACGTCATTCCGCTCCCTCGCCAAAATTTTCAACTTCGGAAAGGGCGGAGGACTCGGCGCGGGCGGCATGGCGTACCACGCACGGGCCAAGGACGGGGTCCGCTTCTGCCTTCTCGCCAAGGTCGCGGACACGTGCGGAGTGGAGCGCGTCCCGGTGCGCGTCCAGGGCAAGGTCAAGATGGTCTGCGCCGCATGCGTCGAGGTGTCCCGGAGATACGGAGACAGGTGGCTGGACGCTTGGCCCGAGCAACGCGCGCTCTTCGCTCGCGCCAGCGCTCTCACCCGAAACGGCCAACTCGTGGACGTCATGATTCCGGGCGCCAACATCCTCCGGGGAGGCTGCGGCTACACCCAGTGGCTCAACACGCCGTTCCAGGGGCTCGGTGCCGTGGGCGCGAAGCTGGCGACGTGGCGAGTGTCCCGAGAGATGTACGCGGACCGTCGCTCACCACTCTGCGGCTCGCGTCTCGTCCTCATGGTGCATGACGAGTTGGTGGCGGAGCTGCGCGCAGACTGCCCCAACCGCATCCACGATGCCGCCGAGCGCATGGCAGAGCTCATGCGGCAGGCCATGCGCGAGGTGACGCCGGACCTGGCGGGCGCCATTGAAGCCGAGCCGGCCCTGTCGCGAGTGCTCTCGAAGGACGCGGCCACGGTGCGCGACGCAGGAGGGCGGCTGCTGGTGTGGGAGCCAGACGAGAAGAAGACGGTCTGACACCAGGGACCGTCACCTGATTCCGTTCAACCGGGAGAAGTCGATGAACGCGTCTCGCTCCCAATAGAAAGCGAACGCGTGAACGAGTTCGGCAGGGCTGACATCGGGCTTCTGCTGCCGGGCGTTCTCGACAACATCCGAAGCATCCATAACGGAGAGAGTCCGCCTTAACGAGAACTGCTGTGCGGATTCTGGCAGTTCGTCCGAGTAGAGATCGCGCTCAAGCACCATCGTCCGGGTTTTCACCTCAAACGGAACCCCCTCTTCCACGTACAGCGCGTGTGCACGCGTCGGATACGAGCCGATGTTCGCAAGTACGTTGCCCAGCCACTCAAATGAGTCCATGCGGCGCACATAGTATCCCGGAGAGCGTTAACGCGTCCTCCCATGCTGCCCTCTAGCCGCGCACGTGAACCATTCGCGGAAAGTGTCCCCATTGAACAATGAGTGAGCACTTCTCTCCCGCCTGAAAGGTCTTCCGAGCACCTACCCGCGAAGCTCGTCTCCGTCGATCCTGGACTCCGGCACTGCGGCGTCGCGGTGTTCAACGTACCGACTCACGAGCGCGCGACGCTCCATGCCGCCGGGCTGCCGAAGAACCCCGAGCGCCAGGGCGGGAAAATGTCGCTGGCTTCGTGGGCCGCAATGGCCTTCTCGGTCCGGGAGTGGCTCCGTCCTCGACTGGGCGATGAGCCATTCCAACTCGTCATCGAGTTGCCGCGCGTCTACGCCGCCGCGCACCAGAAGGGCGACCAAAACGACCTCATCCAGTTGGCAGGTACTGTCGGGATGCTCGGCGGCTTCCTGCCTGGCGTCAGCAGTCGTCAGAGCGTCTACCCGCGCGACTGGAAGGGCTCCCTGGACCCGGACGCGTTCATCGAGCGCATCAAGCAGCGTCTCGATGCCTCCGAGCACCTGCGCGTCGAGTTGCCCGCCACTTCCTCCCTCCATCACAACGTTTGGGACGCCATCGGCATCGGGCTTCATGCCCTCGGTCGCCTCGCGCCCCGTCGCGTCTTCCCGAGGTGAACATGCCCGAGCACGCCTCCCACCACCCGGAGCCCCAGCCCACCTTCCTCACCGTGGACGAGGCGGCCCGCCTACTCCGCGTGAACAGGAAGACGCTCTATGAGGCCATCCGCCTCGGGCAGATTCCCGGCACCCTTCGCCTCGGAAAGTCGCTCCGCATCCGCCGCGACGCACTGGTAGGGTCCTCCCTGGGTCAAGGCGGTCCTGCGCTCAAGGAGAAGCAGCAATGAGCGTGAGACTGAGGAAGTACACCGACAAGGACGGAAAGAATCAGCAAGTGTGGTTCGTGGACATCAAGTTCAAGCATGCGAGCGGGAAGGTCGAGCGCGTCCGCAAGGACAGCCCGGTCAACACCCGCCGTGGTGCAGAGCAGTACGAACGCGACATCCGCGCAGCCCTCTTGATGGGGACTTTCAAGAAGGAGAAGGAGCCCGTAGCAACCGAGGAAACAAAGCAGGTGCCGACCGTGAAGGAGTTCTCTTCGCGGTTCCTCACCTACTCGGAGAACAACAACAAGCACTCCAGCGTCATCACGAAGCGGCAGATTCTTGAGCACCATGTCCTTCCGTTCTTCGGAGACATGAAGCTGGATTCCATCGGCCCGGCAGCCATCGAGGACTTCAAGGCCCTCATGCGGAAGAAGAAGTCGGCTGCCCGCGCTCGAAAGAAGTCCCCAACGC
The DNA here is from genome assembly GCA_046520405.1 of Myxococcus sp. 1LA. Lineage (GTDB taxonomy): Bacteria > Myxococcota > Myxococcia > Myxococcales > Myxococcaceae > Myxococcus. Next base: position 16,716 of record JBKGHI010000034.1, on the reverse strand, counting down.
AGGCAGCACTCCGGAAGCGCAAGGGTGCGGCTCCCAAGCCCCTGAGCTTGAAGACCATCAACAACGTGCTCACGGTGCTGGGCAAACTCCTGGCTGTCGCGGAAGAGCAAGGGGACATCCAGCAGGCGCCACGCGTGAAGCTCTTCGGGAAGCTGCCCAAGTCCAAGTTCGACTTCCTCTCTTACGAGGAAGCCGAGCGACTCATCGCCGCGTCTGAAAACGAGTGGCGGACGATGCTCCTCGTGGCCATCAAGACGGGGCTCCGACAGGGTGAACTCATCGGGCTCCAGTGGAAGGACCTGGACCTGCAACGGGGCAAGGCCCATGTCCAGAGAACCATCTGGCGCGGAGTGGAGGGGCTACCCAAGGGCGGACGCGAGCGAACCGTGGACCTGCCCAGCTCCGTAGTGGAAGCACTCAAGGGACAGCGGCACCTGCGAGGCCCCTACGTCTTCTGCCAGGAACGCGGGGAGCCCTTCACGGAAGGCAAGCTGAAGCGTCCACTTGCCCGTGCGCTGGAACGAGCCAGCATCGTTCGGGAAGAGGGCCGTATCGGCTGGCATGACCTGCGCCACACCTACGGCAGCCACCTCGCCATGAAGGGTGTGCCGCTCAAGGTCATCCAGGAGCTGATGGGGCACGCCACCATCGACATGACGGAGCGGTATGCCCACCTGAGCCCCGAGGTGAAGCGTGACGCGGTCCAACTCCTCGACGAGCCGTTGCTGGCGAGGGGCAATACAGGGGCAATGGCCGTGGGCTAGAAAAACAAAAGCCCAGTAACCCTTGAGGATTACTGGGCTTCACTCAGTGGAGGCGGCGGGAATCGAACCCGCGTCCGAAAGCCGTCCGCTCTTCGACCCTACGTGCGTAGTCCGCGATTTGCTACGTCCCTGAGGCTCCCACGGACGGGATACTCAGAGCCGGTCCTGGAAAGGTCTCGCTACCTCGGGTCCAGGCGCCCTCGGAAGCCAGCCTGCATTATGACGGTCTGTCCCAACCCCACAGGCCGAGGGCGGGGGGACCGCGCACTAAGAGCTGTTTTTAGGCAGCCAGCGCGAGCTCAACGTTGTCGTTGGCTTTTGTGTCTTTGCCGGGTTGGATTTACGAGCTACCTGACAAGCTCGGCACGCGTCTCGAACTTCATTGCCCCCGTCGAAACCAGGTCGCCCCCGGTAGGTTCACTGCACGTCACGCGGCCACTCACTGCGCCGCGTCTTCCTCACATTAACCGCTGACGGGGGCGCGTCAATCCTCCTGAATCACTTCGGGCGCACCTGGGCGCATGGCCGTGGACACTCGGCCCACAAGCCCCTCCCCCACCGAGCCAGCCGTCGTAGGGTCGCCTACCCGCCGGGTCCCGCTTCTTCCGCCCCGGCCACGAGGCACCTGAATGAGACGACTGCTCCCCCTCCTGCTGCTCCTGCTGGGCCCCGCCCTGCCGGCCGCCGCCGCCACGCCCACCCCGGCGTCGGACGCGTTTCCGTACACCCTCCACACGGACACCCTGCCCAACGGCCTCACCGTGGTCCGCGTGCCCTACCCGTCCAGCGGCATCATCGCCTACGTCACCGTGGTCCGCGTGGGCTCGCGCAACGAGGTGGAACCCGGCCGCACCGGCTTCGCCCACTTCTTCGAGCACATGATGTTCAAGGGCACGAAGACGCACCCGGAAGGCGAGCGCGAGCGCATCCTCGGGAACTTCGGCTACGACGACAACGCCTTCACCACCGACGACATCACCCTCTACTACTCCTACGGCCCCACCGCCGGCCTGCCCCAGCTCATCGAAATCGAGGCGGACCGCTTCCGGAACCTGGAGTACAGCGAGCCGTCCTTCCAGACGGAGGCGCTCGCCGTGCTCGGCGAGTACCACAAGAACGCCGCCGCCCCCTTCCTCAAGATGGAGGAGGAGCTCAACGCCGCGGCCTTCACCCGCCACACGTACCAACACACCACCATGGGCTTCTACAAGGACATCCAGGCGATGCCCCAGGCCTATGACTACAGCCGCACCTTCTTCGAGCGCTGGTACACGCCCGACAACACCCTGCTCTTCATCATCGGCGACTTCGACGACGCCAAGGTCATGGAGCTGGTCCGCCAGCACTACGGCCCCTGGGACCGCAAGGCTACCCAAGTCAGTGTCCCCGCCGAGCCGCCCCAAAAGGGCCCTCGCACCGCCCACATCGACTGGCCGCAGCCCACGCAGCCCCGGCAGGTGATTGCGTGGCGGACCCCCAGCGCCGGCACCAGCCTGGCCGACGCCGCCATCCAGACGCTCCTCGTGGACTACCTCGCCGGCCCCACCAGCCCCGCGTACAAGACGCTGGTGCTGGACAAGCAGCTCGTGGAGTCCATTGGCAGCGACTACTCCGAGCACCGCGACCCGCACCTCTTCACCCTCACCGCCACCCTCAAGAACGAGCGCCACCGCGACGCCGTCCGCAAGACGCTGCTCCAGGAAGTCAGCCGGCTCGCCGCGGGCCGCGTGGACGCCGCGCGCCTCAAGGCCATCCAGGACCACGCCCGCTACGGCGCGCTCATGGCCCTGGAGACGCCTCGCGACGCGGGCATCCAGCTCGGCTGGTACGCCGGCGTCACGGGCTCGCCCGACGGCTTCCAGCGCCACCTGCAGAGCCTGCCCAAGGTGACGCCCGCGCAGCTCTCCGACTTCGCCAAGCGCTACCTCACCGCCAACAAGCTCATCCTGCTCAGCCTCACCCCCAAGACGGACGCCCAGGGAGGGACGAAGTGAAGAAGACCCGAGCACTCATGTCCCTCACCGCCCTGCTGGGGCTCGCCGGCTGCGCCACCACGCCCAAGGCGCCGCCCGAGGAGAATGCGCCGCCTCCCGCCGTGCCCGCCCAGGCCCCCCAGCCGCAAGCCGCGACTCCGGAAGCCGCGCCCGCGCGCCCTGAGTCCGTGCCCGCGACGCCGCTGCGCCAGCCCAAGCCCATGGAGCTGGTCGTCCTGGCGCGTCCGGACACGCCCATCGTCTCCTTCCGGCTCGTGTTCCACACCGGCTCCGTGGACGACCCGAAGGGCAAGGAGGGCCTCACCGCCCTCACCGCGCAGCTCATGGCGGAGGGCGGCACGCAGAAGCTCACGGCCTCGCAGCTCCTGGAGGCCCTGTACCCCATGGCCGCGGAGCTGGACGTCTTCGTGGACAAGGAGTTCACGACGCTCTCCGGCCGCGTCCACAAGGACTTCCTGACGCGCTTCCAGGACATCTTCACCGACGTGCTCCTGGCCCCGCGCCTGGACAACGCCGAGTTGGAGCGCCTGCGCGCCAACGCCATCAGCGATGTGGAGAACGGCCTGCGCAGCGCCAACGACGAGGCGCTCGGCAAGGTCGCGCTGGATGCGCTCCTCTACGAGGGCCACCCCTACGCGCACTTCACCGGCGGCACCGTGCAGGGGCTGAAGGCCATCACGCTGGACGAGGTGAAGGCCCACGCGCAGCGCGTCTTCACGCAGGACCGGCTCGTCATCGGACTGGCGGGCGCGGTGGATGATGCGCTGGCGCAGCGCTCAGCTCGCGCCTCTCCGCGCTGCCCGCGACGGGCGCTCCTCGCGTGGAGCTGCCCGCCGTGCCGACGACGGCCGGCCGCACCGTCATCCTCCAGAAGCCCACGCTCTCCACCGCCGTCAGCATGGGCTACGTCAGCACCATCCGCCGCGGCGACCCGGACTTCTTCCCGGTGGCCTTCGCCATGTCCAACCTGGGCGAGCACCGCCAGTCCATTGGCGTGCTCTTCACCGAGCTGCGGGAGAAGCGTGGCCTCAACTACGGCGACTACGCCTACGCCGAGCACTTCATCGAGTCGCCCGGCACCACGTACAACCGCACCAACATCGCGCGCACCCAGCAGGACCTGTCGCTGTGGATTCGCCCCGTGGTGCCCACCAACGGCGTGTTCGCCACGCGCGGCGCGGTGTTCTTCCTGGACCAGATGGTGAAGGAGGGCATCCCCCACGAGCGCTTCGAGCTGATGCGCGGCTTCCTCCAGGGCTACACCCGCCTGTGGGAGCAGACCGACCAGCGCCGGCTGGGCTACGCCATTGATGGCCTCTTCTACGGCACGCCCGACTTCCTGGAGCAGTACCGCCAGGCCATGTCGAAGATGACGCCGCAGTCCGTGCAGGAGGCGCTGCGCCGCCGCGTGCAGCCGGAGGCCCTCAACTTCGCCTTCGTCACCGAGGACGCGGAGGGGCTCGCCAAGACGCTGCGCTCCGGTGAGCCGACACCCATCACCTACGCGTCCCCCAAGTCCGAGGAGCTGCTCACGCAGGACCGGAGCATCTCCTCCTCCAAGCTGCCGCTGCGCCGAGAGGCCATCCAAATCCTCCCCGCGCAGCAGTTCATGGAGAAATAACACACGGCTGTAATCAGCAATGCCGAGGGGTGGGTCATTTCCTTCCACCCCTCGGAGTCGGGTGCTAAGAGCCTGAAACATGCGAGGCTTCCGCTTGCGTGGCTCCGCCACCCGACTCGCCATCCTGGGCCTGCTTCTGGCCTCGATGGCCGCTCACGCCGACCACGACCCCTTCTCGCGCGGATTCGACGCCGTCCCCGTGAAGGCCACCGCGGCGCAGCACAGTGGTATCGCGTTGGAAGGCACGAGCAATGCGTTGCCCGTGGGCAGTTTCCGCGCGGCGCTCCTGTTCGACTTCAACTGGCGCATCCTCTCCCTGAAGCTGGGCGACGAGAAGCTGGGCGACCTGCTGCCCTACCGGCTCGATGCGCACCTGCTGTTCGCCTATCAGCTCCATGAGCGCCTGGAGCTGGCGGTGGACCTGCCCGTCACGCTGCTGCAGGGGGATAACTTCCAACTGCTGCGCGACGCGCTGGACGCCCCCAACTTCCCGGGCGCCGCGGGCGTGGGCCGCACCACGCTGGGCGACATCCGCCTGCTGCCGCGCGTCCACCTGCTGGACCGCGAGAAGTTCCCCGTGGGCGTGTCGCTCGTCGCCGAGGTCCGCCTGCCCACCGGCAGCGCGTCCAGCTTCACCGGCGAGCGCGGCGTGCTCTGGGCGCCTCGCATCGCGCTGGAGCAGCGCTTCACCGCGCTCCCCGTGCCTATCCGCGTGCTCGGCAACGTGGGCGTCCGGCTGCGGCCGCATGCGCAGTACCTCAACCTGCTCGTCGATGATGAGCTGACGCTGGGCGCCGGCGCCATCGCGGAGCTGCCCAACATGGGCCGCTTCACGGACGTGGAGGCCGTGGCGGAAATGCACCTGGGCACCCCGCTGGTGCGCCCCTTCAACTTCGACCAGGCCGACACGCTCAAGACGCCGTGGGAGGCGCTGGTGGGTGCTCGCGCCAAGGTCTGGGGCAACTGGGGCATGGAGCTGAACGTGGGCCGCGGCATCAACCTGTCCAGCGGCTACGGCCGGGAGGCCCTGCGGGTGATGTTCGCGGTGCGCTACGACGAGACGTTCATCGACTCGGACGGCGACGGCGTGCCCGACATCCGCGACCGCTGCCCCAACGAGCCCGAGGACAAGGACGGCTTCCAGGACAGCGACGGCTGCCCCGACCCGGACAACGACGGCGACGGCATCCCCGACGGCGAGGACGGCTGCGCCAACGAGAAGGGCCCCAAGCACACCAAGGGCTGCCCGGACCCGAACTACGACACGGACGGTGACGGCGTCGTCGACGGCGAGGACGCCTGCGTCGACAAGCCGGGCCCCAAGTCCAACAAGGGCTGCCCGGAGGACGACAACGACGCGGACGGCGACGGCATCCCCGACACGCTCGACAAGTGCCCGGACAAGCCCGGCCCGAAGGACTACGACGGCTGCCCGGACACCGACGGCGACGAGGTGCCCGACAACGAGGACGACTGCCCCGAGCAGTTCGGTCCGCCGGAGAACAACGGCTGCCCGTACGACTCGCCGCCGTACGTCGTCGTCGAGTCCGACCGCATCCGCATCAAGGGCAACGTGCTCTTCGAGACGGGCTCCGCCGTCATCCAGAAGCAGTCGTACCCGCTGCTGGACGAGGTGGCGACGGTGCTGCGGAAGAACCCGACGCTGGGCCCCGTGCTCATCGAAGGCCACACCGACAACCGCGGCTCGCGCGCCCTCAACATGGGCCTGTCCGACCGCCGCGCGAAGTCCGTGCTCGAGTACCTGGTGGCCAAGGGCATCGCGCGCAAGCGCCTCAGCTCCAAGGGCTTCGGCTTCGACAACCCGATTGCCACCAACGACACGGCGCTGGGCCGCGCGAAGAACCGGCGCGTCGACTTCCGGCTCGTGCGCGCGGAGGTGGAGACGGAGAAGAAGGAGACCGTCGTCCCGGCGGGGCAGCCGCCTCCGGCAGGCACGACGCCGGCCGGCGCGGCCCCGGACAAGGACGGGAAGAAGTAACCCCCTCGGTGGCGCCCGCCGGCTCAGCGGACGGGCGTCACCGACACCTCCCCCACCCAGGTCTGCTTGGGGGCGAAGCGCTCGCCGTCACACACGACGGCGACGCGCCCTTCGCACGGGTTCACGTAGACGAACTTGCACTGACCGGTGTTCTTCCGCCACGACGCCCGCTGCGCCTCGCAGACGGACTCTTTGTAGTGGCAGTCGTCGAGCAGCTCGTTGCTCCCCCAGTAGATGCAGTGCCGTGCCCGCGGTGAGTCTCCATCCGCTGGAGAAGGCACGTTGGCGCAGTAATCCGTCTCGCCGCGCCGCTCGGAGGTGGCCGCGTCCTCCCGGGCACCGGCCCCGTGGACGTGCATGTTGAAGCCCGTGTCCGTGTAGAACATCGGCGGAGTGTCGGCGTAGACGACCTCGACCGGGGCCTTCCACTCGCTGAGGCAGGCTTGCAGCACGGAGCCGCAGCTCGGCTCCGAGGACGGAAGGTCCGCGCACGGCCCGGTAGCGCGAATGGACAGGTAGTGGCCCCGAGGCGTGGGCTCGTGTTCCAGCGTCAGGGCCTCGGGCGTCACGTCATGGAACGCCGCGAGGTTGAAGTAGACGTTGGCGCGTGTCCGGGCGTCCGCGCCGCTCACCTTGAGCGCACGCAGGAAGATGGCCAGGGCCTGGGACTTCCGCCCCTGCTTCTGGAGACACAGCCCCAGGTCCGCCAGCGTGGGCCCGTGCTCCGGCGCCAGTTGCGCGGCGCGCTCGAACAACGGGCAGGCCTCCTCCAGCTTCTTCGCCCGGTAGAGCCTGGTGGCGCGCGTCCGCAGCGCCTCGGCATCCTCCGGCTTCTTCGCGGCGCTACCGGCCCCCGGCGCGGCCGCGAGCAGAGACAGCGTCAACCACCAGGCCATGTGGAATGCCCCCCGTTTCCGGCATCACTGCTGCTTCAGCGCCCGGTCGATGCGCCTGCGGATGCCGTCCTCGGACAGCGAGCCCCGCTGCGCGTCGATGACCTTGCCGTCCCGGTCCAGGAAGTAGAGCGTCGGCAGCGCGCTGACCTGGAAGGCCCGGGCCACGTCGTCGTCCGCGTACACCACGTACGGCGCCAGGTCCGGCAGGTGGTTGCGCATGAAGGACTCCACCAGTTGGGGTGCCCGGTCGCCGTCGTCCCGGCTGGCCGCCACGAAGACGAGGCCCTGCGGCTCGTACTCCTTGGCCAGCTTCACCAACGCCGGCATCTCCTCCCGGCACGGCGGGCACCAGGTGGCCCAGAAGTCCAGCATCACCACCTGGCCCTTCAGGTCCTCCAGCTTCATCGTGCCGCCGCCATGGCGCGCCATCGTCATGGACGGCGCGGACGCGCCATCCGGCACCAGCTTCGCCCGCTGCGCCTCCAGCACGCCCAGGTACACCACGCCGCCCACGCCGAGCGCCGCCAACAGCCCCAGTACCACCTTCGTTCCGCCGCCCGCCTTCTTCGGGGCCGGAGGCGGAGCCCCGATGCTTTCCGTCACTCGAATCCACTCCTCTTCAGGCGGCCATGTACCCGCCGCAGCGCCCACCGCACACCGTCACGGACCACCGGACGCCGCGACATCCACACCGCCACGCCAGGGCCCCACCGATAGTAGCCCCGGATGAACACGCGTCCCGGCGCGCTCTTCCGCAGCACGTCGTCGCGGTACGCGCGGAAGGCCACCAGCTCCGGCGCGCCCTCCCCGAACGCCACCGTCGCCACGAAGCACGACGACGCGGGGCTCACCCACATGAGCCGCTGGTTGGTGAGGTTCACCACCGCCTTCAGCTCGCGCGCCTCCGTGTACATGAAGGCCAGCAAATCTCGCCGCGCCGCGGGGAACTCCTGGCCGCTGGCCTCCTCGAACTCGATGCGGGTGCTGCCCGTGGTGCCGACCTCGTCCACGGTGAAGAAGTACCGCTTGGAGCTGCGGCCGACCTCCACCTCCAGCCCCCGCAGCTCGCCGAAGTACGCCAGGAAGGGCGTGCGGCAGACCGGGCAGATGAACCGGTTGTAGGCGTGGTTGGTGAGGAAGGCGTAGTCCCCCACCCGCTTGCAGCCCATGTTCGGGCACACCAGCTTCACGCTCGCCTGCGGCGCGGGCCGAGGGTCATACCGCGACACCCGCGAGCCCTTGTCGAACACCGGCGGCGGACGCGGCGGCGACGTCACCAGGTGACGCGTCGGGTGCGCGGCGCGCTCCAGCTCCTGCGCCCGGCGCCAGGCCGTCTCCGCGGCCTCCAACCGCCCATCCGCCGTGTGGCAGAGCGCCTCGATGTGGGCCAGCAACGCGGCCACCAGCTTCTCCAGCGGAGCCACCGTCGAGACATCCCGCCCCGCGGCCAGCGCCTCCGCCAGCACGCGCTCGACTTCGGGGAGCAGGGCCCGGGCGGCCTTGCGAGAAGGGTCCTCCGCGCGGCGGTACACCGGCGGTTCGGGGATGCGGACGAAGAGCGCCGAGGCGGCCGCGCGCACCCGCTCCACCGCCGCGTCACCACGCCCCACGTCCAAATGCGCCGCCCGCTCACGGGCCGCCTGAAAGAGTTCTTCGGGTTGCAAGCGCGCGGACATTAAAGGGCCCACCCCGCGCTGTCAGCGCATTGGACACCGCCGTGGTCGGAAACTGGCCAAGCGCGCCTCCTTGGCGTACGAAGAGGTGGGAGGCTGTGAGCGTGAACGCATTGAAGTTCATCGTCTGGACGTGCTGCGCGGTGGGGCTCGGCGTCTTCCTCGCTTCGGGCAAGGTGGATGGCCGCACGCCGCTGAACCACATGGAGCGGGCGTGGAACCGCTCGGTGAACCCGTCGACGGTTGATCGGCTCAAGGACGGGCTGGAGGACGCGTACGAGGACGCCAAGGACGCCGTCGCCGGAAACAAGGAATCGTCGCCTCGTGAGCGCATCAGCGCCGAGGACCGTGCGGCGGTGAACCGCATCATCGCGCAGAAGAAGTAGTCCGCCGCCGGGCCCGCTTCCCCTGGCCTCTCCTCCTCCTTAGGTTGCACCGAAGGCGGACGGTCGGGGTGGAGGCGGGGCCATGGGCAGGGCGCGAGGCAAGAGTGTCATCCTGTTCGCCGCGCTGGTGTGCGCGCTGGTGCTGCCAGCGCAGGCCACCGGCCGCGAGCGGAACCGGTTGTGGGTGGAGTCGCAGAACCGCGCCCTCCAGAAGCAACGCTCCACGCTGAGCGACGTGGCCCGCCGGGCCATGCCCTCCGTGGTGTCCATCACCACACAGCAGGCCGCGGACCTGCAGGCCGCCGACGGTGAAGAAGCGCAGAAGGGCATCGGCTCCGGCTTCATCATCCATCCGGATGGCTACATCCTCACCAGCGCGCACGTGGTGGAGGGCGCGGCGGAGGTCATCGTCTCCGTCCTGAACCCGCGCGGCTACGTGGAGGAGTTCGAGGCGCTCGTGGTGGGCGAGGACGCCCGCACCGACTGCGCGCTGCTGAAAATCGCCGCCCCGCGCAAGCTGCCGGTGCTGAAGCTGGCCTCCGCGTCACACGTGCGCTCGGCGGACTGGATTGTCGTCATCGGCAACCCGTTCGGCCTGGCCCACTCGGTGACGGTGGGCGTGGTCAGCTACATGGGCCGCACGGACGTGACGCCCAACGGGCGCGACGGCGACTTCGACTACATCCAGATGGATGCCTCCATCAACCCGGGCAACTCCGGCGGGCCGGTGCTGGACCTGCACGGGGACGTGGTGGCGGTGGCCAACGCCGTCAACGTAGCGGGCCAGGGCATCGGCTTCGCCATTCCCATCGACATCGCGAAGACGGTGATTCCGCACCTCAAGGCCCACGGCCGCGTGCAGCGCGGCTGGCTGGGCATGAGCGTGCAGGACTTCTCGCCCGAGGTGGCCGAGGCCTTCAACCTGCGGCGCGGCCGCGGCGTGGTGGTGACGGACATCGTCGAAGGCGGCCCGGCCCAGCGCGCGGGCCTGCAGGTGGGCGACGTCATCGTCGGCGTGGACCAGCGGCGCGTGCGCCGGGCACACGCCCTGCGCTGGCAGGTGGCCGCCCGAGGCGTGGGCCGCGACGTGAAGTTCCAGGTCCACCGGCTGGGGCGCCCGCTGAAGCTGACCCTGACGCTGGACGAGATGCCCTCCGAGGAAGCACCAGCGCCCACCATGGCTGCCTCCGCGCCCGGACGGCACGCGGGCGCGCCCCAGTCGGTGCTGGAGGACCTGCTGTCCCCGGTCCCCCGCTCCAAGGGCGGCCAGACGGCTCCGCCCGAGGGGGAAGCAGGCCCCGGGACGGGAGGTTCTGGAAAAGACGCCCTCGCGCCCTGAAGTCCGAAACGGTCCGCGGCACTGAACCCCGGTTTTCCGGCCTCCTTGCGTTCGGGTGTCATGGGCGCTAGACAGTGCGCCTTTTTCCGTACCCTCGCGGTGGGTCCACCTCGGTGTGGCGCCGCGACCACGCATCGTTTCGCAGGAGAGTTTCACCATGGCCGAGGCCCAGACGACCCAGAAGCGCACCAGCTGGCCGCGTTTCGCGAAGAGCAATGGCAAGAAGGCGTGCACGGTGGAGGGCTGTAAGCGCCCGTACCGCGCCAAGAACTACTGCTACTTCCACTACAAGCAGTGGCGCCAGGGCGACCTGCCGCACAGCCGCTACCGCACCTGCTCCAAGCCGGAGTGCCGCGTGAAGACGTTCAAGGCCGGCCTGTGCGAGAAGCACCACGGCGAGGCCTTCAAGAAGGACGCGGCGTAGACCGCCCCTGCTGTCGGCGCCGGGGCGGCCTCTTCCTCAGGGAGAGGCGCCCCGCGTCACCGCGCGCTCCAGGTGCTTGAAGGCCGTGAGCCACAGCTCCGCCTCGCGCTGGGTCAGCCGCGCACGCATCAACGTCTGCTCCAACTCATTCAGCACATGCTGCGGCGCCTGCGGGTTGAGGAACTCCGCGCGGAGCATGACGTCCCGCATCCGCTTCGCCAGCGCCCCCAGCGTGCCCAGCTTCGCGCCCGGCTCCTCCGCCACCGCCGTGGTGGGCGTCAGCCCCTGCCGGTGACAGAGGTACAGCAGCACCGCGGACGACTGCGCCAGGTTCATGGACGGCTGCACCGCGGACGTGGGAATCGCGAGCACGTCATTGCACCGCGCCAGGTCCTCGTCGGACATGCCCCGCTGCTCGCCGCCGAAGACGAGCGCCACGCGCCCGCGCACGCTCTCCTCCGCCAGCCGCTGCATGGCCTCCTCCGGCGTCAGCACGGTGCGGCCCTTGAGCTGGGTACGAGAAGTCGTGCCCACCGCGTACACGCAGTCCTTCAGCGCCTCGCCCAGGTCGGACGTCGTCTCCATGCCCCGCAGGACGAAGTCACTTTTGACCGCGAGACGCTCCGCGCCCTCGATGGATTTCAGCACCGGCTCGGACAGAATCAGCCGTGAGAATCCGAAGTTGGCCATGATTCTGGCCACGGCCCCGAGGTTGTCGGTGGAACGCGTCTGATGAAGGACAACGGTGAGCTGCTCCCCTGGCCGCATGCGCTGAGTTTAGCTGGTTGATCCCGAAGCAGATCGGTATATTCCCGGTTGATGCGTCGCTGGCTCCCTGGGTTGCTCCTCTCTCTCGTGACGGTCCTCACCGCGTGTGGTGAGGCCGGTGCACCTGCTCGTGCCACGATGAGCGCGCGGCAGGCCCTCACCAACCCGCCGGAGTTCCTCGAGTTCGAGTCTCCGTCGACGCGGCTGGAGCTCTACCGCGAGGTGGCGCGGCAGTCCGTCATCGAATCCGGGCAGGCCGCCCAGGCCCTGGTCCTCTTCCCGGTCAGCCGGCAGGGCGAGCTGCTCGCCGCGCCGGGCTTCGACGCGAAGATGGACCTGTTCCAGGCCCCGGACGCGGGCGCGCCGTTGGAGCTGGTTTTCGAGTCCGGTGGCGAGCGTTGGCCGGATGACCGCCGCGACGGGCTCCAGGGCCTCTCCGAGCGTGAAGCGGCCGAGCTGGTGGCCCGCACGCTGCTGGCCCACTGGGACATCGAGCCGGACAGCGCGGTGCAGGTGGACCGGGCGTCGGGTGCGCCGTACGCGGTCGCTTACGTGGACGGAATCCTGCGCATCAACCCAGCTTTCCTCTACCTGGCAGCGGCGTACGGTCCTTCTTCCCAGCCCGCTTCGCTCCAGTAGAGTCGCGCGCCTCAAGTCAGGCCCCGTTGCCTCTCGCCCTTCCCGCGAGAGTGGGGCCGCGAGGCGACAGTGAACACCTCCGCACTTCACGCGCAGCTTCCCCTCACCCTCCAACAGACGGACCTGCCCGCGCTCGGCCAGCATTACCGAGGCAAGGTTCGCGAGACGTACCGGCAGGATGACCGGCTCATCCTGGTGACGACGGACCGCCTGTCCGCGTTCGACCACATCCTCACCACCATCCCCTTCAAGGGCGAGGTGCTCAACCGGCTTGCCGCCTTCTGGTTCGAGCGCACGAAGCACATCGTCCCCAACCACGTGCTGGACGTGCCCGACGCCAACGTCACCGTGGCGCGCGCCTGCCAGCCCTTCTCCGTGGAAGTGGTGGTGCGCGGCTACCTCACCGGCAGCCTGTGGCGCGACTACCAGAAGGGCTCGCACACCGCCTACGGGCTGCCCTTCCCGGACGGCCTGCGCAAGGACGAGGCCTTCCCCACGCCCATCATCACCCCGTCCACCAAGGCGGAGTACGGCCTGCACGACGAGCCCATCTCCGAGAAGGAGCTTCTGGCGCGCGGGCTGGCCAGCCCCCGGGACTGGGCGCGCATCTCCGAGGCCGCGCTGGGCCTCTTCGCCGAAGGCCAGAAGTGGGCGCGCTCGCGCGGGCTCATCCTGGTGGATACCAAGTACGAGTTCGGCAAGGTGGGCGACACGCTCTACGTCATCGACGAGATGCACACCCCGGACTCCAGCCGCTACTGGGTGGCGGACGAGTACGAGGCGCGCTTCGCGAAGGGCGAGGACCAGCGCATGCTGGACAAGGAGAACATCCGCCAGTGGCTCATCCGCGAGCGGAACTTCTCCGGGCAGGGCGCGCCGCCGCCCATTCCGGATGACGTGCGCGTGGACCTGGCGACCAAGTACGTGGCCGCCTACGAGCGCATCACCGGCACGGCGCTCACGCTGGAGCCGGGTGACGTGAAGGCGCGCATCGAGCGCAACCTGCGTGAGAAGGGCTACCTGAAGTAGCCCTCCTCGGGTCCGGGGCGCCTACGCGCTCCGGCCAAACACGCGCTGGAAGACGTCGTCCATGTGGCGCGTGTGGTAGCCCGGGGAGAAGCAGTCCGAAATCTCCTCGGGCGTCATCATCTTCCGCAGGTCCTCGTCCGCGAGCAGGGCCTGCCGGAAGTCGAGTCCTTCCTCGTACAGCTTCATCGCGTTGCGCTGGACGATGACGTAGGCCGCCTGCCGGTCCATGCCCTTGCGCGCCAGCTCCAACAGGAGCCGCTGCGAATTCACCACCCCGCCCAGCAGGTCCAGGTTCTTCTTCATCTGCTCCGGGTAGACGCGCAGGTCCTCCATCAGCCGCGCGAAGCGGATGAGCATGAAGTCCGCGAGGATGGTGGCGTCCGGGCCGATGACGCGCTCCACGGACGAGTGGGAGATGTCCCGCTCGTGCCACAGCGCCACGTCCTCCATGGCGCTCACCGCGTAGCCGCGCAGCAGACGCGCCAGGCCGGTGAGGTTCTCCGACAGAATCGGGTTGCGCTTGTGCGGCATGGCGCTGGAGCCCTTCTGTCCCGCCGTGAAGGGCTCCTCCGCCTCGCGCACCTCGGTGCGCTGGAGGTGGCGAATCTCCACGGCGAACTTCTCGATGCTCGAGCCCAGCAGCGCCAGCGCGGTGAAGAACTCCGCGTGCCTGTCTCGCTGCACCACCTGGCTGGAGGCCGGCGCGGGCTTGAGGCCCAGCTTGCGGCAGACGTGCTCCTCCACCGCGGGCGGCAGGTGCGCGAAGGTGCCCACCGCGCCGGAAATCTTCCCCACGGCGATGCTCTCACGCGCGTGCTCCAGGCGCGTGCGGGCGCGGCGCAGCTCGTCGTACCAGATGGCCAGCTTGTGGCCGAAGGTGATGGGCTCCGCGTGGATGCCGTGGCTGCGGCCCATCTGGAGCGTGTGCTTGTGCTCGAAGGCGCGCTTCTCCACCGCGGCCATGACGCGGTCCAGGTCCTTCAGGATGAGGTCCAGCGCGTCGCGCAAGGTGAGCGCCAGCGACGTGTCCAGCACGTCCGAGGACGTCATGCCCAGGTGCAGCCAGCGCGCGCTGGGCCCCACCCGCTCCTCCATGAAGGTGAGGAAGGCGATGACGTCGTGCTTGGTGGTGCGCTCAATCTCCTCGATTTTCGCCGCGTCCTGGGACGTGAAGTCGCCGCGCGGGACAGGCAGTCCTGCAGCGCCTCGCGGGGCGCCAGCCCTGCCTCCACCATGCCCTCCAGGGCGGCGAGCTCCACGTCACGCCAGCGGCGGTAGCGGGCCTCGTCGGACCAGAGGGAGGACATCTCCTGACGGCTGTATCGCGGAATCACTCGTAGACCTTCACGGCAAAGTCCCGCCGCGCCGCGAGCCGGAGCAGTTCCAGCACGGCGTCGGAGGACGGATCCAACTTCCTGGCGGCGGTGAGATTGAGAGACAAGTCCAACCCCTCAGGCTGAACCACCGCCAGCGCTCCTGGATTCACCTTCTCGTGGATGATGCGGTTGGCCAGCCGCCCGGCCTGCTGTCCGATGGCCGTGGGACTGGGCGACAGCGCCAGCGTGGCCCCTTCCTTCACCTGGCTGGGCGTCAACGCGGCCAGCGGCACCCGGTGCACCGCCGCGAAGGCGATGAGCGCCTTGACGACCGCCGCGTTGCCCACCGTCTTGTCCGCCACCATCAGCAGCGCGTCCACCTTGCCCACCGCGCCGTCCAGCGCCTTCTCCGCCCGCCCGCCCGCCTCCAGCTCCAGCGGGAGGATGGACATGCCCTTCGAGGCCGCCGCGGCGCGGGCCTGCGTCACCGTCCCCGCCGAGAAGCGCGGGTCATGCAGGATGCCCACGCGCTTCACCTTGGGCGACACGGACTTCAGCGCCTCCAGCTCCGCCCCCATGTCGCTGGTGAGGGAGATGCCGGTGACGTTGGCGCCGTCGAGTCCGTACTTCTCGTAGTAGGGCACCATGGCGAAGAGGACGGGCACGTCCTCCCCCAGCGAGCGCCGGGCGGCGTTGGCGGCCAGGGGCCCCAAGGCCAGCACCAGCGCGGGCTTCTGCGCCGCCAGCTTCTTGAAGAGTCGCGCGGCCGCGCCCGCGCTTTCATCCAGCATGACCTCCTGCACCTCGGCCCGGGCCTCCGCCGCGAAGCCAGCGATGACGGAAGCGTATGGCGCCAGGTTGGCGGACTTCACCGCCACCACGCGGGGCCGGGCCGGCTGCTGCGCCACGGCCGCCACCGGCAGCAACGCGACGAGGAGCGCGGCGACGAGGCCCCTCATTGCCGCACACCCGCGCAGCAGCGGAAGCCCACCGCGCTCGAGCGCTCCGTGGCCACGCCGTTGCTCCGCGCCGAGCAGCGGGATGCGGGCTCTGGCTGGTCGAAGGCGCCGCCCTTCAGCGCATAGGCCTGGCCACCGACGCGGGTGGCCGTCCACTCCGCCGCGTTGCCCGCCAGGTCCATCACCGCGTAGCCCGACTTGCAGCGCGCGAAGCGTCCGGAGGCCGCCAGCCCGCCCGGGGTCGCCGCCGTGTTGCACGCGCCCGCGTCCAGCGCCTCGCCGAAGGGGAACCGCGAGTTGCCCGGGCCCTTGCATGCCTTCTCCCACTCTTCTTCCGTGCAGAGCCGCTTCCCCTCGCGCTCACACGTCCCCCGCGCCTCTTCCCAGGCCACGGCCACCTTCGGCACCGCGCCGGCCCGGTTGGGGTACTCGTACTCATCCACGCAGAAGGAAGGCACCTGGATGCTGGCGACGGGACGCTCGTCCGCGGCGCCCAGCGTGTCGTCCTCGCCGCGGCCCATCTTGAAGGCGCCGCCGCTCACCAGTCGCATGCCCGCGGGACAGCCGCCCACCGGTGCCGCCAGCGACGCGGCGCCTCCTGGTACGGGCGCTGTTGTCTCGCCCCCCTGCCCTTTCAGCTTCTGCGCCATTTTGATGGCCAGGAAGCCGCCGCCCGCGCCCACCGCCAACCCGCCGACCACGAGCAGCACCAGCCCCCACGAGGAGCGCTTGGGCTTCGCCGCGCGCGTGGCCTGCTTGGTGAGCACCGCCCCCCGAGGCGCGGTGCGCGCGCTGGAGACATCCGACGGCTCGCTCTTCTTCGCGCCGGAACGGGAGCCCGGGTCCGACACCTCCGAGCCCCGGCGGCGGCGCACGCTGGAGTCCTCGCCGGAGCGCCGCGGCGCGGCT
>JBKGHI010000349.1:0-7656 GCA_046520405.1 Myxococcus sp. 1LA | reverse complement strand
CGGCTTCGGGCTGCTGGCGCTCGCGGGCGCGCGGCTGGTGCCTGGTTACGAGTTGGTGTCGCGCGCGCTGGGCCTGGAACGGCGCGTGCTGATGGCGGACGTGGTGCTCACCGGTGAGGGGCGCTTCGACCGACAGACGTCGCTGGGCAAGGGCCCGGGTGGCATCGCGCGGCTGGCCCGCGAGCACGGCACCCCAGTGGTGCTCTTCGCCGGGCAGGTGCGGCGGGACGAGGGCTTGGAGGTGGACCTCTTCCACGAGGTGGTGGAGCTGAGCGCGCACGCGACCGAGGGCGAAGCGCCGTCGAAGGTGCTATGCGAGGCCGCCGCGCGCTGGGCCGCGCAGCGCCTCAAGGGGCGCTGAGCCACCGCGGCACGCCCCCTCGGGTCTGGGACTCGGCCCGATTCCACGCGAGCTCTGGTGGCCAGGCGCGGCCGCCCCTTGTAAGCCCGACATCAGCAGACACGGGTCCCTGCACGGGGGCGCGGAGCCTTCCGCTGTGTCTACGCAGGCCGAGGCACGGCCTTGCGCGCTTCGTGAACGAAACCACCCGCGACGGCAACGACCGTGGAGGCCGCCAGCCATCCGCAGACCTCGATGATACCTCCACCTGTCATCCGGGAGCCCACTGCGCCCACGACGACCCAGCCCGCAAAGATGAACCAGGCCACCGCAGAACCGCGCCCTGACACCAGTCTCATGCACAACGCAGTGACGACCGCGGCCACCACGCCCCCGCACATCCCGGCAAGGGCCCCGACGAGCAGGAGGCCAGACGCAAACGCGGCGTCCGTCACAACCCCCATCACCTGGCCCAGGAAGAAGGCAGCGGCCCAAGCCACCCAGAAGACGACCGCGGCAGCCAGGGCGCCCAGAGACGCCAGCACGAAGCCCAACAGGTACAGCCCCCAGCCCGCCCGCTTCTCGCGCTCCCGGGGCGCCGCCGCACCGGGAGCTACCATCTGGGCAGTTCCTTGTAGAGCTCGTTGAGCCCCTTCTCAATCGACTCCAACTTCTTCTTCAGCTCCCCGGCTTTCTTGCCGGCGTCCTCCATCCCCTCCACCAGCTTGATGAAGGCATTGCAGACACCGAAGGCCTCTCCAGCCGGTGTCACCTTGGGCGCGGGCCCCCGGGCCTGAAGCTTCTCCGTGGGATGATCGTGCCCGTAGATGAGCGCATCGATGAAGAGCTGAGCCACCTCCGCCGACGCGCCGCGCATGTGCCTGGAGGAGTCAATCAACAGCTTCGACGTGAGGTTCTCCGTCTGCCGGAGCCGGTTGGTGAGGTACCAGCAGCCGAAGCTGGCGATCTGCTTTGAAACATCCCGGATGATTTCATCCCGGTTGGTGAACTTCCCCTTCTCCAGCTTCCCCCCCAGCATGATGAGGAAGCGCGTGCAGCGCTCCTTCCACAGTGAGCCCGGCGAGCCAGGGGACAGATACGCTTCCACCATGTCCGCCAGCTTCTTGTCCTCGGGGATGACGAGCCCCAGCGCATCACTCTCCAGCTTGGGGTCGCACGCCGTGACATAGCCGGCGATATCCCCTTCCAGGTTGGGCGAGCCACCGAAGTCCAAGCCCGTGAAGCTGGTCAGCGCCGAGGTGTCCTTCGCGGAGACGCGCTTCTTGGCCAGCATCGCGGCGCCGCCGCCGAGGTCGCCCAGCCAGGTCGAAATCTCCAGCCCCGTGCCGCCCTGGGTAGGCAACGTCGCGTTGCGCGCGATGCTGCTGCGGCGCGCATCCAGGCCAATCAGCAGGTGCCCGAAGTCGAGCATCCGCTCGCCGTCCTTCACATCCCGGCTACCCAGCAGTGCCTGATAGAGATTGCAGCGCAGGATGGGACGCGGGTCATCCGGAGGCGACGACGACGTATAGATTTGGAACGCGGCGTTGCGGACCGGGCTCTTCTCGACCTTGAAGTCCGCGCTCCACTCCGTCCCGTAATAGATGCCCCGCAGCACGTGGATGCGGTCCGTCACGGAGGTGTACCCGGCGGACTCCAGCATCTCCTCCGCGGCCTTCAGGAGTTCAACCAACTCCTTGAAGGTCTTCGCGGGCTGATAGGTCTTCTTGCACGGCGCGACGACGACGTTGATGGAGCCGCCCTCAATCTGGATGCCGTTCTTCGCGGCTTCCGGCGAGGCTTGAATCGTATTCGCTTCGGCATCACTCATGGGTGGGCCTCACTCGTCGACGTCCGTCAAGGTGAGCGTCATTGCCCCGGCCTGCGAGCTTTCGATGACCGCGTTGCCGTGGGCATCGAACTGCCCCTGCTGCGTCTTGCCGTCTGGCAACTTGACCTCGAACTTCTTGCCGCTGAGCGGCTTCCCGTCCGCGCCCTTGCTCTGGACCTTGGTGACATGCTTGGGCTGGAGGTCGTCGATCTTCGGAATCTTCACCTCCGTCTTCTTGGCGCTGACGGAGGAGCCGGCTTCCTTCATCTGGACCTTGGCGCCCTTGAACTTGATGTCCGAGCCATCCAGCGTCAGCGCGTTCGCCAGGAGCGCCACCTTGCCGGACTTCTCCATGCGCAAGAACACCTTGCTCCCCACCGCGAACGAGAGGGTGTCCGCCTTCAGCTCGAACTTCTTCGCCAGGAAGGTGATGGGCTCCTTGACCTCGTTGAGCCACTTCGCCCCGACGTCGTGCTTGAGGTCCTTGCCGGTGGTCTGCATCACCTGGCCTTTGACCATCGTCCCCCAGTCCCCGCCGCTCTTCGCCGTCTTGTCCTTGCCGACCATCTCCTGACGGTTCCCCAGGACAAGCTCGTTGTGGAGCGCCCCCACCTGGATGGCCCGCGCGCCGCCGGTGGCTTCGTTGTAGGCCAGCGCGACGTTGACGCTGTAGGCGCCGCCAATGGTGGTGGCCTTCGCGGCCCCCACGTTCTCCATGGCGCCCTGGAGCACCAGCGCGGTGAGGTTGCCGCCCACCGTCATCGTCTGGTTGCCCTCCACTTCCTCGCTGTGGGACTGCGTCGTCTGGGTGGAGCGGTTGCCCTGCACCAGCAGCGTCTGGTTCTGCTCGACGACGCTCACGTCGTCCAAGCTCACGCGCAGCGCCTGGTTGCCCTCCACCGTGCGCTTGCGGTCCTTCTTCACCAGCAGGTCCTCGAAGCCCGTCACCTGCTGGTCCTTGTCGTTCTCCGTGAGCAGGTCCTCGTCCTTCTGGGCGTGGGTGAAGACCTCCTCCTGTCCCGCGGCGTCCTCCACCCGGACCTCGTTGAAGCCGTCGCTGCCCAGGCTGGAGGCGCTCTTGCGCGTGGACTTCGTCTTCTCCCCAGGCAGGCCGTACGGCACCGTGTTGGTGCCGTTGTAGACGGCGCCCGCCACCAGCGGCCGGTCCGGGTCGCCCTCCAGGAAGCGCACCACCACCTCCTGGCCGATGCGCGGCAGCCACACGTCACCCCAGGCCGGGCCGCCCCACGGCTGGCCCACGCGCACCCAGCACGAGGCCTTCTCGTCGCGCTTGCCTTCCCGGTCCCAGTGGAACTGCACCTTGATGCGCCCGTGTTCGTCGGTGTGGATCTCCTCGCCGCTGGGGCCCACCACGATGGCCGTCTGCGGCCCGGCCAGTTGCGGCACGGGCGTCAGGCGCCGGGGGCGGAAGGGCACGGCCTTGGGCAGGAGCTG
Organism: Myxococcus sp. 1LA; assembly: GCA_046520405.1. GTDB lineage: Bacteria > Myxococcota > Myxococcia > Myxococcales > Myxococcaceae > Myxococcus. The sequence goes on along the minus strand of JBKGHI010000349.1, from coordinate 4,030 downwards.
GAACTGGTTGCGGTACATGCCCTGGAGCCCCTCGCTGCCGGCGCTCACGTCCGGCTGCGAGGCCCAGTGCATCACCTCGGTGACCAGGTACTCGCCCGCGAAGGTGCCGTCCTCCGGGGACATCACCTCCAGCAGGTACCCGGGCGTCAGGCGCGGCGCCACGCCCTGGCCCGACAGCGTGCGCCCGCCCATGTTGGCCGCTTCCGTGCGCACGCTGGACGCGGCCTTGCCCACGCCCGGCGCCACGTACCCCGCCGGGTAGTCGTAGAGCTCCAGCTCCGTGACGCCCTCGGGCGCCTGCGCCTTGCCGGAGATGTCCAGGCCGGGCTTCTCGAAGTCGAAGTCCTTCAGGTGGACGGCGCCGGGCCGCAGGCGGTGCACCACCTCCACCGCGGAGAGGTATTCCCCCTCCACCACGGCCTTGCCCCGCGTCGCATGCAGCGGGAGCTGCTGGCCCTGGGGCAGCGGCGCGTGCGTGCTGGGCTTGTCTCCCAACACCAGGGTGTGGCCGTCCTCGGCGTGCTCGAAGAAGTAGAAGATGCCTTCCCACTCCATGAGGCGGCTCAGGAAGGCGAAGTCGCTCTCCCGGTACTGAACGCAGTAGTCGCGGGCGGCGTAGCTGCCGGACAGTGACAGCCGCGTCTTCACGCCCGCCTCATCCAGGACGGCCTTGAGGATGTCCGGCACGGACTTCTGCTGGAAGATGCGGCTGCGGTGATGCTGGGTGAGGCGCCACAGCCTGGGCACCACGTGCGCCCGGTAGCGGCGGCGGCCCGTCTTCACGCCCAGCGATTCCACCTCGCGCACCCAGCCGTGCAAGTAGCGGGGCGCGCCGTCGCGAACGGAGAAGGTGAGCAGCGCGTCCTGCTCCAGCAGCTCGCTGGCGGCGATGGGCTCGCCGTCCTTGGCGAAGAAGTCCACCCGGAAGTCGAACAGGTGGCTCAACGCCTCCGTGCCGGAAATGCTGGAGACGCTCAGCGCGTCCGCGCCGAGCGAGCCCACCTGGACCGAGAACGCGGGCGCACTGCTTTGAGCGGCCATGACTCCCCCTTCACCGACGCTGAGGTTTCCGGCCCTGCCGGGAACGAACGGGAGATTCTACCACACGCTGGGTACGTGGGCGCACCCGCCCGGAATGCCAGCCCGCTACCGTTCCAGCGGGTCCGTGGTGCGCACCACCCGCATGCCCGCGGCCTGGAAGTCCCGGAGCGCCTCCCGCGCCAGCCGCGGGAAGTCCAGCGTGGGCGGCAGCGGCTCCAGGGGCGGCGCCGGCACCGGGCTCATGGCGTCCTCCAGGATGTGGATGCGCCCCATCTTCGACGGGTCCGTCCGCTCGATGTGACGCCGCAGGTCCAGCAGTGTGTTCAGCACGCAGTGCGAGCTGGCCTGGCCGAAGACGTACACGCGGTCGAAGGACATCAGGTGCTCGAAGAGGCGCGTGTTGAATGCACCCACCTGCTGCCCCTTCACTTCCGTCACCTCGGGCGACAGCACGGAGTAGTTCTCCGTGAGCGGATGCTCCCCCTTCAGCTCGAAGTGCGTGGGCACGTCGCGCACCAGGGCATGGAAGAGGCTCGCCTCGAAGACGGACGGCACCAGCGCGTGGCTCAGTCCGCCCAGCATCGCGTGGAAGGGCCAGACGGTGAGCACGTACCGGCCGCTGGCCTCCAGTTGCTCGCAGTAGGCCAGGCTCTCCTCGTGGAAGCGCGTGGCCCGCCACCGGCCGGAGCGCACGTCCGCCGCGGTGATGGCTGTCAGCGGCGGCGGCGGCCGGCCTTGCGCGTCCCTCCACCAGGACGGATGGAACACGTGGTACGCGCGGTGGGTGTCCAGCGAGAACACCAGCTCCGTCACCCGGTCCAGGTGCGCGTAGAGCCAGCGCAGCGCGCGCTGCGTGTCCTCCACCGCGCCGGGCACGAAGAGGCTGGCGCCCGGCGTACAGAAGGCCACCTGCACGTCGATGCCGAACGCGGCGATGCGCGTCGCGTCCTCGCGAGCGGGGCGGATGCGGTGCTCGGCCGCGTAGCGGAGGGCCTCCTCGGCCACCTCCGCGCCACGCTCCAGGTAGAGCTGGCTGGCGCGGGCATCCTCGTGGAAACGGGGAACGGGCAAGGACATGTCGGCCTCAGCGCTGCTGCTGGGGGAAGTGGCGGCGGTGCAGCGCGTCCACCAGCGACTGCGTCGCGGCGGTGTAGGCCACGCGCGCCTCGGACGCCGTCTCCTGCGCGCCCACCAGCGACGGGCTCTCCGGCGCGCTCTCCATGAGCGGGAAGTAGCCGTCCGGGACGGGCTCCCCCACCTGGCCGACGAGCCCGATGGGCCCCGAGCCATGACGGCGGCGGAAGAGGACGGGCTCACCGGGGATGCTCTTCTTGCCCTCGGCCAGCTCGTTGCCGAACTTCATCACCGGCGTGTTGCCCGTGCGCGACAGCTTGTAGATGGCGGCCACCTTGTCCCGCGTGAGCGGGCAGTCCATGGTCCGCGCGACGATGTGGCCACCGTAGCCGTAGAACTGGGCCGACGGCTCCCAGCCCACCTGCCGCCGCAGCTCCTCGAACTCGCGCGTGGCCTCCGCGTCCAGGCCGTCCTCCAGGATGTTGACGGGGCGAATCCCCAGGTCCCTCGCCCGCGTCACCGCGTAGAGGTACTGGAGCTTCTTGTTGCCGGAGTCGAAGCGGATGGAGTCCTGGTTGCCGGGCTCCTCCTGGATGAGCTGGAAGGCCGCGGGGATGCCGGAAGTGAGCGTGTCGAAGGTGTCCAGCAGGTAGCTGGAGCGCTGCGGCCGGCGCTCGCGCATGGCCCGGAACGCGGCATCATCCGAGCCGTAACGCTGGATGTGCTCGTGCCCCATCGTGCCCACGGGAATCATGCCCAGCTTGAAGGCACCCTCCACGTTGGAGGTGCGCGTGACGCCGGCCTCCTTGCAGCTCCGCAGCGCCAGCTCGTGCTGCTCCAGACAGGTGGCCGCGCGCAGGCCCACCTCGAAGATGCGGGCCGGGTCCTCGACGATGTCCACCAGCTCCTTGACGGTGGCGTGGACGCGCTTCGCGTAGCCCTCCGCGTCCACGGTGATGGGCACCGCCTTCACGCCCACCGCGTCGAGCGTCTCCAGCGCGATGGCCTTCTGCTCGTCGCACGTCACGGTGGCCAGCGCGCGCGCCAGCGCATCCCGGTCCGACAACGCCAGCGTGGCCACCTGGATGCGGAAGTTGAGCTGGAGCAGCAGCGGCTCCACCCAGGACACCAGCGCGGACGGGCCCGTCAGCGTGAGGATGGGCTCGCGCGGATAGAAGAGCGCGCCCTTGGGGATGGCGCGGATGCTGAGTTTCTCACGGCGGAGGATGGCCGCCTTGAAGCCCACGCCCATCTCATAGTCGTACCGGCTGAGGTAGTCGTAGTCCTCCGCCTTGGGCTCGGGGATGAGCGACTTGACGAAGGCCGCCACGTCCAGCGGCATCACCTGGAGACCACCCCGCCGGTGCGAGTAGTAGAACGTTTCCCGACGAAGCGGCCAGCCCGCCTCCGCCATGCTGAACTTGTAGCCATCCGTCGCGAGCAGCGAGGTCGACATCCTGGGGTCCTTCCTCCGATGCCGTGGAGAGTAAACGCGTCAGGGTTGCGTTTCCTATCCTCCCCTCGCGGATTCCCCGGGCATGACGTGAAAGCGGGGTTAAATGGAGGCGCATGCTCCGTGAGCCCACCCGACGCCTGCTGCCCGCGCTCGCCGCCAGCCTTGGCGTCCATGGGCTCTTGTGGCTGGCGCTGGAGGGGGGAACGCCTGTTTCGCGCCAGCCTCCGCCCGCCTCGTCGCCTGCTCTTGAATGGGTCGACGTGGAGGTGGCGGAGGCGCGTGCGCCGCGCGATGCCGTAGCAGCGGAGGCAGCCCCGTCCGCCGAACGTGCGCCGCCAACGCCCGCCCCGGATGATGTCGGTGCCTCGCCGGAGACCGTCGCCAGCGAGCACCGGCCGCCCGAACCTCCCCCGCCGGACAACGCGACACGCACTCCTAGCATCGCCCAGGCGCCACCGC
>JBKGHI010000348.1:0-7692 GCA_046520405.1 Myxococcus sp. 1LA | reverse complement strand
TGGACACCCTTTCCATCACATCTCGGGTGTCCACGGAATCGGGGCAGGCTCAATGTCAATCGCATGTGCCAAGATGCTTCACGGCGACCCGACCAGGGGACGGGCTGATGGCACGTTGTGGTGCCGAGGGGCTACTCGGGAGCGGGTCGTGTTCCTGTCAGTGTGTCGTTGGCGAGCAGAGACGAAGAGGAAGGGGGAGGCTCCTCGGGGGACAACCCGAGATGGGTCGAGCCTCCTGGTGAGCGTCAAGGTAGAGGTCGCGTGAGCGGGGGCAGCCGACGGGCTTCATCGCCGTAACTGTCCGGCGAGCGACGTGCCGAGAGCCCTTGAAGGGGTAGCCGACCGACGGTCGGCGTGCAGCGGGTGCACGCATCCGCTCGCGCAGCGTGGTAGCCGCGCACAGGAGTGCCTGACCTCAGAGGCTTGCTGATCTGCCCACGTCGGCCCACGCCGTCCCTAACGATTCCGAGCACCTATCGTGCGGGCGCCCTGCTTCTCCCCCAGAGGACAGCGCCAGTGGGTGCGCCGATTGGAGGCTCCCACGAGAGAGACAGGTGAGCGGGATTGTCAGAGGCGTGGCCATCCTGTCGGGGGACGCGGTGGCCTTGGTCGCGACGGGCTCTGGCGACTTCAGCTTCGTGGGAAGGGTGCCGCGCGCCCGTCGAGCACGAGACGCGCGGCGCGCCGCACGGGTGGGCGTTCCGGCCCGGGCGAGCGTCATCCTCCCGCCCTGGGCCGCGCCGCGCTCAGGGCGCTACGTATACGCGCGCCACCACCTCAGTCGTGTTGCCCGCGGCGTCCGTGGCCCGGACGTGGACGAGCGACCAGTCGCGGTGCACCAGGTTCACCGTGTGCCGCAGCACGTTGCTGCCCGCGGGCACGTCCTCCATCACGATCGACTGGGTCACCACCGTGGTGGGGCTCGCGTCCTGCTCCTGGATGACCATCGAGACGACCGGGTCGGGGTTGGTCTCCTGCTCGGTGGGCGACAGGATGACGAGCACCGGCGGCGTGAAGTCCGCGGACACCGTCTGCTCGCGCCACGTCACGTGCCCCAGCGCGTCCACGACGGTCAGCCGGACCACGTGCGTCCCCTCCGTGAGGTGAAGCTGGGTGGAGACGAAGCCGCCGCCCGCGTCGGGCATGACGGGGATGGGCGCGCCGCCATCCACGGTGAAGTACGCGGAGACGATGCCCGTGCTGCTGCCGCCCGCGGTGGCCCAGCCGCACGCCTTGATAGAGCTCCCGTTCGTGTAGCGGGGCAGGCCGCACATCGTGAGCTCCGACGCCCAGCCGAGCACCACCTGAGCGCTGTCGGTGGCGGTCATGGTGCCGTCATTGGCGGTCAGCGACACGGTGACGGTGCCGGCCCCGTCACACTGGATGCTCGAGACCGGGGCTGAAGGCGACCCGAAGGTGCAGTGCACGCCCGGGGGCGCCACATAGCTCCATGCATAGGTGAGCGAGTCACCATCCGGGTCCGAGGCCGAGCCCCGCAGCGTCAACTGCTGGGAGGCCATGCCCTCCAGGTCGGGCCCGGCGTCCACGATGGGCGGGGCATTGGGCTTCGTCCAGGTCACCAGCACGTGGTCGGTCACCGAGCCGATGCTCGCGGTCACCGCATCCTCGCCGGGGGCGTTGCCCTCGAAGCAGAACTCTGCCTGCCCGTCGGCGGTGGTGTTCACGGACGCCAAGGCGGAGTTCACTCCGGACGAAGCGAAGTCCACTCGCACGCCCGCGAGCGGCCGGTCCGCGGCGTCCTGGACCGTGGCCGTCACGCAGAAGAGCTCCCCCACGACGGCGACGCCCCCTCTGGGCGACAGGGTGAGCTTGCTCACCTCCGCCACGGGCGCCAGGGCCATTCCTCCCGGGTAGCCATAGGAGTCGTAGGCATCGAACCCATAGAGCATGACGCCGAAGGGCTGCGGCGCGGACAGGCGGTGCGCCCCCAGCGCGACGGAGAGCTGGGCTCCCGAGAAGCCGCTGGCCCCGATGGCCTGGAACTGGCTCGCCGGGATGAGCGCCCCGTCCAGCATCACCTCGGCCACGACGTCGTTGGGGACCACGATGTTGGCGAAGTTGCTGCGGAACCCCGAGCTCGGAGTGGTGACGGTGTACTGGGCGGCGAACTGCTCGAAGGGCGGCACCAACATCATGAACGGGTCGGACGGGATGCCATCGAAGCCCGAGCCATTGGAGTACTGCGTCACGAGGATGGGCTCGTTGGCGGTGATTGTCGCCGAGCCCTGGATGTTCGTCTGGAACACCTGTCCGCGCTGGAGCTGCGCCACCACCGCGCCGTTGAGGCTCACCTGCGTGCCGTCCCTGGCGGCCGCGAAGCGGAAGGTGTCCCCGCCGCGGCGTGTGGCCAGCGGCACAGTCACGAAGCGCCGCCCCCACGTCGAGGTTGGGGGGAGCTGCTCCACCAGGTAGTCACAGGCGATCGTGGTGCCATCCGGGATGTTGGCGCACTGATGTCCGCCGAAGACGGCCACCGGCCGCGTGGCATGAACGAGCGTTCCGGAGACGTCCGAGGGCGCGGCCCCCGTGCTGCGAAGCTGGTACGCCTGCCCCTTGTTCAGCGCCACGTGGAAGGGCACTCCCGCGGCGTGGTTGCCCACCACACTCGCGGGGGTGATGGTCACCTCCGTCGCGTCCTCCGTGGCCACGACGGAGAACTGCGAGCCATTGAGGACGTTGACGTTCGGATAGGCCTGCACCACGTAGTCCGTGCCCAGGCTCGCGGTGGGCAGGCCCAGGAACGCATCCGTCGTTTGCAGGAGCCGGTTGAGCCCATACACGGAGATGTCCGCGCCCGCGGTGACGTGGATGCCCTTGGACTCCACGCCATCCACGGCCACCTGTGCCACCGAGGAGGGCAGCGCCACCGCCGTCACCTGCCCCGGCGTCACCGAGAAGTCGAAGGACAGCCCCTGCCCCGGAACGCGAACCTGCCCCGTCGTCGCCGTGTCACTGGCGATGAACAACGTGAGCACCGCATCGACCTGGTAGTTCCCCGGGAAGGCCAGCCAGAACTCGCGGCCCTGACTGGCCTCCTTGCTCAGGCCCTGCACGCGCGCATCGTCCCTGCCCGCGAGCCCTTCTGGAGCCCGGTCCCGAGCGGACTCCTCCACACACCCCATCATCAAACCGCTGACCGCGGCCGCCAGGGCCAGACCGGCCTTCATCCGCATGAGCACGCAACCCCCTCTGTTTTCCATTGTTGAACCACTGTTCACCTCTATGCAGGTATGCCGAAAGGAATACAAAACAGACAAAACGCCCGGGCGCTCCCTGGGGCACGCGGTCTGGGAGGCCAGGGGAAGGTCGTCAGCGCGACAGCTCGACCGGCGGAACGGCGCAGCACCCGCGGATCTCCCCCAAGGGGCCATGGCGCCCAGCTCGGCCTGTCGCTCGCCTCCGCCACCTGCCAGCGGCCCCGGAAGCTCGCGCGGGACAGCAGAGGAGGACGTGTCCGAACCTCCATGTGGCGTAGTGCCCTGGGGGCTTCCGGCTTCGCCTCTCCGGCCCAGGCAGAACGATGACCGCGCGCCTCGCTCGCTCGCCTTGACGCACTGCCGAACGTCGCCTTGGCGCGCGCATGACGCAGCGACCGAATTTTGGGTAGGTACAGGTATTAGGGATGAGCCGAGAGGACAATCGAGAACGGATACCGGTCCTCGTCTCTGAGGTCCGGGTCATAGGGCCCCGTGGGCAGGACGGTGACGATGAGCGTCCGCGTCGAGTCCGCAGCGAAGTGCAGGGGGGTCGGACCCGACGAGAGGTCCAGCGTCTCGCCATCAGAGTCGGGCGTCAATCCAGGCACTGCTTGAACGACAAAGCGACGGCGTGCGTCGACTGGGGCATCCAGAGAAACGTAGAGGGCGTTCGGAGTGCTGGCTTCGGTTCGCAGCGACAAGTAGCTCGTGCCCAGCATCATCGGCGCATTCTCCGCGACACGAAGGGTGCCAGGGGATGCCTCCTGGTCCGCAGCCAGCGCGAGCTTCGCGGCCTTCAGGTTGTCCAAGCCCCCCTGGAAGTGGTGGAAGTGGCGGTCATCGACGTGGTCTCCCGTGTACCAGCGCCAGCGTGAGAATTCGGGGACGCTCTCGACATAGCTGGAGCCCTTGCTCGCGAGTATTGCGTCGAGCGCATCGGCGAAATCTGGCTCGTTGAGCGTTGGGTCGTTCTCTGCCCCTGGTGGATTGCGGGACGCGAGCCACATGCGCGACAAGAACCCGGGGTCGCCGTCGAAGAAGCGGTCCTTCAAGAAGAGCAGGTACAGGGAGGCCCCGTACATGTACCAGGTCTCATACTTGTCATCGCGGTCAAGGGCCCAATCCGGATGGGCCTGGAAGTCATCGAAATAGGTCTTGATGTAGCGGTTCGCATACACCTGGTCCGTGAACACGGCGGACATTTCGAAGGTGATGGGGGATTCGTACCAGTCATCCGCGGCCTGCGAGGCATGCGCCATTTCATGGACGACGGTCTCTTCGAGCTCCGGGCCGCCGTAGGGACCCCACGGGTCGACGACCATGAAGCCGCGCCGGTCGTCCCATGAGGTGGAGGAGTCACCCGAGAGGACGTTGACCAGACAGCTTCGGTGGCCCTTCCACACGAAGACGTCGAACGCTTCATCAGGGCCGCACTCGCCCTGATCCGTGATGGCGGGACGCATGCCGAGCCGATTGACATGGTAGTCCCAGCCCTTCTCGACATACGTCAGGACCTGCCGTGCCGTCTCGCGCTCCACCTCTCTGTAGTAGTGGACAAGGACTGGCAGCGTCTCCGAGCGGATGGAATAGGGGAACATCTCGTCGAAGTCCGCCCGCCCGCAGATGGGCGAGCCCTCGGCCAACGGATGGACGTAGTCCGTTGGCTTGTCAGGCGGGTTGGTCGAGCCGCAGCCGGCGATGGCGAGCGCCAGCGCGACGCAGTTCAGCCAGCGCAGGGGCTGTCGAACAGGAGGCATCAGGAGGAGGGTGCCAGATAAGTTGGCGGTGGACGCGACGTGAGCGTGCGACATGGCTTGGTCCTTGAGAGGTGAAGCATCTGATGCGGCGTCGGCGGTGACGACCTTGAGTGATTCGCGCTCGAGGCCGTGTTCGGGAGGAGTCCGGGCAGCGCGCCCAGCGCGAGCACCTCCTCACGCACTGGCGGGCGCCGAGTCCCCAACTGCGTGGACAGGCTGACTACGCCACTGCCCTTTCCAACGACCAGCCCAGCCCTGACTTTGTCAGGGACTCTTAGAACTGCGGCACTCCGCCCGCAGACCACACGGACACAATTTGATTGGGAAGAGCCCACATACTACGGAGTTCGAGTTCGTCGTCCCCGGCATAGCCCTTCTCCAACGCGGTCAAGAGGCTCGTGAATCCGGTGGTGAGCTGCTGCTGCGCGGCCGCGAGCCCACTGCTCTCCGTGGTGGGATAGGTCTTCAGCGGGCCGCCGAACTTCAGCATTGCCTGCACCATCCGGAATCGCGCGAAATGGCTGAACTGATCCTCTAGATCGTTGGCATCCTCGGGGCGGAGCTCTGAGTCGATAACGGGTCCCAAGTTGCCCTCGCCCTGCCCGATGATGGCCTGGAGCACCTCATTCGCCTGTTTCAGCGCGGTGTGGCTGTCACCGCCGATGGTGCTGCTGAACCTGGTGTAGTCGTCTCTTTTATATTCCGGGTTGGCGAATTCGCTCTTCTGCCGGTGGTCCGCGTCGGGCTGGTAGAGTTCGTTCCAGCGCTGATGGATACCCTGCTCGATGGCCTTGTAGAATTGACCGATGGAATCGTAGGCATCTTGCGGCCCGTTCGGCGCGCCATCGGTCTTTGGCTCGGGGGTCTCGATGGTGGCCAGGAGGGACATTTGCTCAGGGTTCACCGGCCCGAGCTTCACGGGCTTGTTGACCGCGATCCAGGACGGGAACCTGTCGTACCGCGGCGCCCATTCGCCCGTGAACTTCGGCGAGTATCCCTTGGGGGCGAACAGCGCATTGAAGAGGTTGCTGGCCAGCTCGAGGTGTAGCATCTCCTGCACGACGACCGAGTAGATGTTGTTGAAGGCGAGCTGCTCCCGGCTTCGATTGGGGTTCTTCCTTCCGCGAACGGTCACCTGCTGGGGCGGGAGCTGAGCGTTCGTGCCGGGAACCTGCAAGGAATAGGCGGCCGTCAGATAGAGGGGGATGGTCCACAGCTCCAAGTAGACGGCTTTCTGGAGATGCTCGAGGAGAGCCGCATCGGTCCAGGTCTTGTTTTGCATAGGGAACTCTGAGGTTGATGGGAGGTGCCGTGGATGGATGCGCCTGCGACAAGAGCAATGTTCGCGCCAGGGCTTGCGGAAGAACGGCTCCAGTCATTTCAACTCCTTGCGGTGATGCCAGTCTCCGGGTGCCAGGGAATCCCGTGTCACTGACACGTCAGTGACGGAGGCTGACGTGTCCGCCAACTTTGCGCTGGGCGTGGTGAGAAGCCTGCGGGCGGCCAGGCCGTGCTCGCCCGCCGCGCTCACAACCAGGCGGAAGTGGTCGTCCCTCGCCTTCGTGCGCGCCTCGCTCACTTGCCTTGACTCAGTCATGACGCAGCGATCGATTTTTTGGATAGGCACAGGTGGAGGTGGGGGAGCGTGCGCGGGAGTCTCTGTGGCGCCAGGCGACTGGTGACAGGGTGCGGCAGAATTCAGGTCAGCCAGCTACGGCCGACAAGCATGGCAAGATGCGGGTCTTTGTGAAGGCGCTAGTGGAGACGATGCGCTCGGCCCTGCGGAGCCGTTCGGAGCTGGCGCTAGAGAACCTGGCTCTTCGCCAGCAGCCCGCTGTCTTCCGTGAGAAGCGCCCATCCCCGAGGCTTGCTCGGCCTCTTCTGGGTCGTTCTCCAACGCCTCTGGCAGGGGGGGGGGGCGGAGGCCACTGTGCCTGGTGCAGCCGGCGACAGTGGTGAAGTGGCATCGGATGGGCTTTCGGCTCTTCTGTCGCTGGAAGACCCGGAGTCGGGTGGGGCGGCCTCGGACAACCCTGGAACTGAGGGCGTTGATTCGGCGCATGGCCGAAGCCAACCCGACATGGGGTGCCCCGCGCATTCACGGGGAGTTGCTGAAGTTGGGGATGGAGGTAGGCCAGACAACGGTTGCTCGTTACCTACCCAGACCGGGAAGGGGAGCGCCGAAGCCATCGCCCTCATGGCAGAGCTTCTTGCGCTTGCATCTGGCGGAGTCCGTGGGGATGGACTTCTTTGTCATTCCGACTGCGACGTTTGGCGTGCTGTTGGGATTCGTGGTGGTGAGTCACCGGGACAGGCGAATCCTCCACCTTAATGTGACTGCGCACCCGACGGAGGAATGGACGAAGCAACAGTTGCGAGTGGCCTATCCCTGGGCCAGCGCTCTGAGGTACGTGCACCGAGATAAGGACAAGCTCTACTCCGAGGGCGTTCGCGCCATGCGTAACCATTGGGGGATTCGCGAGGTGCCGAGTGCAGCACGGTGTCCGTGGCAGAACCCCTATGCTGAGAGAGTCATCGGCTCGATACGTAGGGAACTGCTGGACCATGTCGTCGTCTTGAACGAAGCCCACGCTCGGCGCCTGGTGCGCGAGTACCTGCGCTACTACAACGCGAGCCGGGCGCACCTGTCGCTCGGGGAGGATGAGCCTGCCCCGATTCCGTGGACACCCGAGATGTGATGGAAAGGGTGTCCAATG
>JBKGHI010000347.1:0-7728 GCA_046520405.1 Myxococcus sp. 1LA | reverse complement strand
GAGACGGAGGCGCAGCTCGCCTACGCGCGGGCGCTCGCCATCGACCCGGGGACCCGTCCGCGCTCCTGGGCTCGGCGCACCTGTACGCCGTGCAGCTCCCGTCCACCCGGGAGCGGGACGAACTGGGCGCCCTCTACGCGGAGCGCGGCCTGTCCCAGCCCAACACGCCCCCGGAGCTGATTCCGCACCTGGCGCTGGTGGCCGCCATGGCCTTCAACGATTTGGGGCAGGCGGAGTCCTCGCTGGCGCACGCCGCCATCGTCCTCGCGCGCAACCCCGGCAGCCACGAGGCCCTCTACGAGCGCGCCCTGGCCCTCTTCGAGCTGTGCCGCTTCCGCGAGGCCCGCACCGCCTTCGCCAGCCTCGTGGACGACCCGGAGCGCGCCGCGCACGCCCACCACCACCTGGGCCTCCTGCTGGAGCGCGAGGGCAAGTGGAAGCAGGCGCAGGTCCACTTCGACAAGGCACTCACCCTGGCGCCGGAGGACTTCCCCGCGCCGCCGCTGCCCACGGAGGAGGACTTCCGCGCGGAGGTGGTGAAGGCCGTCGCCGAGCTGCCCAAGGACATGCGCGGGGATTTGGACGGCGTGCCCGTCACCGCGGAGGAGCTGCCCGCGGACGCGGACCTGCTGGCCAACCAGCCGCCGCTGTCGCCCACGATTCTGGGGCTCTTCCGGGGCCCGCCGCTGGGCGAGCCCTGTGACGGCTCCGAGGTGCCGTGCCGCTCCGTGGTGCTCTACCGCCGCAACCTGGCGCGCGCCGTCCGGACGCCCGACGAGCTTCGCGAGCAGATCCGCGTGACGTTGCTGCACGAAATCGGGCACCTTCGCGGCGAGGACGACGAAGAACTGGCCGCTCGCGGCCTGGAGTGAGCCTGATGCCCCCCCATGCAGCCCTGCCCGTCGCGCGTGTCACCCCCAAGGGGGCGCGCTCGCTGCGGCACTTCAATCCCTGGGTCTACCGCACCGAAATCGCCGCCCCGCCCGACGTGAAGGGCCCCGGCGCCGTGGTGCTGGTGGTGGATGCCCAGGGCAACCCCATTGGCCAGGCCCTCTACGCCCGACGCTCGCCCCTGGCGCTGCGCCTGCTGACGCGCAAGGGCCCCGCCGAGGAGCCGGTGGACGACGCCTTCTTCCGCCGCCGGCTGGAGGCGGCCCTGGCGCGCCGGGCGTACCTGTCCGGCCGGGACGGGCTGCGGCTGGTGCACGGCGAGGCGGACCAGCTCCCGGGCCTCTTCGTGGACCGCTACGGCAAGGGCCTCACGCTCCAGACGCTCTCGGAGGGCATGGACGCGCGCAAGGAGACGCTGGCGAAGATGCTGGTGGAGCTCACCGGCGCCACCCACGTCATGTGCCGGGACGACGCCTCCGGCCGTGACTTCGAGGGCCTGCCCCGCGAGGCGCGCCTGCTGCACGGGGAAGGGGCCGCGCGCTTCACCTACCACGAGGGGGAGAACCGCTTCGAGGTGGACCTCCAGGGCGACATGAAGACGGGCGCCTTCCTGGACCAGGTGGACAACCACCTGCGGGCCGGGGAGCTGGCGCGCGGCGACGCGCTGGACCTCTTCAGCTACCACGGCGGCTTCGCGCTCTCCCTGGCGCGCACCTGTACGTCGGTGCTGGCGGTGGAGCAGGACGAGAAGGCCGCCGCGCGCGCCAAGGCCAACGCCGAGGCCAACGGCCGTGCCAACGTCACCGTGGAGAACGCCAACGCCTTCGACGTGCTGCGCCGCTTCGACTCCAGCGGGCGCCGCTTCGACACCGTGGTGTTGGACCCGCCCGGGCTGGCCAAGCGCCGCGAGGGACTGGCCACCGCGCTGCGCGCCTACCACGAGCTGAACCTGCGCGCCTTCCGCTGCCTCAAGCCGGACGGGCTGCTCGTCACCTGCTCCTGCTCCGGCAAGCTGGACCGCGCCGCCTTCGAGGAGATGGTGCTGGCGGCCGCCGCGGATGCGAAGCGGCCGGTGCAGATTCTGGAGCGGCGGGGCGCGGGGCTGGACCACCCGGTGCTGGCCGGGCTGCCGGAGACGGAGTACCTGAAGGCCCTCTACGTGCGCGCCCTCTAGCGAGGGGAGGGGCGGGGCTGGGGCCTACGGAATCCCCAGCTCCTTGCGCAGCCGGCCCACGACCTTGAAGTACTCCGTCCGGGGGAAGGGGACGTTGAGGATGTGGAAGTCCTTCTTCGCCAGGCCCACGCAGCCGAAGCAGTAGTTGCAGTCCTGGAGGTTGCGGCACAGCACCAGGTACGCGCTGGTGGAGCAGTTTTCACTCTGGACGCAGTACGCGCACGCGTTGCAGCTCTTGCAGTCCACGCAGTGCGAGCAGTTGTTGCACAGCTCGCACCGGGTGCAGTGCGTGCACGTGAAGCAGCTGTCGCAGTCCTTGCAGAACATGCAGTTGGCGCAGCGCTGGCAGCCCTCGCACGCGTAGGAGCCGGGGTTGCCCGGGTCGGCCGCGAAGCTCTTGGCCAGTTTCTGGAACTGCTCCAGGAACTCCCGCTTGCCCAGGGTGGACACCAGCTCGCGCGCCGCCTTCTCCTGCGCGACCAGGTCCGCCTTGTCTGGCCGCGTTCCTTTGTCCTTCACCACCTGGGACACTCCTTCATCAGTTCGGACCGGGCCTCAGGCGGGCCAGTCCCGCGAGGTCGATGCCGCGCGCCACCCGGCGCACCTCCACCGTACCCGGAAATCCCCGGCTGGTGACGGCAACCACGTAGCGGCCCCCCACAAGGAGGTTCGCTTCGGCCACGGACTCCTCAGCGTCGTACCGCACGAAGCCCACGGCATCGTCCAGGTGGATGGGGGCGGAGGGGTCACTGGCCGCCTTGCCTCGGGAGCGGTCGGCGGCCTCCTGGATGGCCTTGCCAATGCGCTCGCCCATGGTGGTGTCCACGATGCGCACCTTCACCTCGCGGCCCTCACCTCGGGTGTAGAGCCGCTCCGCCTCGGAGACGGAGACCTCGCCGTACTTCCCGGTGGAGCCCTGGGTGTGCGCCACCGTGAAGCCGTCTAGCCGCTCTGGAAGGAAGGGGGACAGTTGTTTGAAGTACACGCAGGGCGCGCTCTCGGCCGACACCACGGGTGCCACCTCCGGGGGCGAGCCGGACTCGCCCAGGCAGCCGGTGGTGCCCAGGACGAGTGCGAGAAGAGCGCCAGAGCGCCTGGGGAAAAAAGAGTCGCGCACGAACGAATCAAAGGGTATCCCCGCCCCGCGCGCAATGGACCTCTCGAAGCTCAATCCTCCGCAGCGCGAGGCCGTGGTCACCCTGGAGGGGCCGCTCCTCGTGCTTGCAGGCGCCGGCAGCGGCAAGACTCGCGTCATCACCCACCGCATCGTCCACCTGCTCAACGAGCGGCCGGGCCTCATCATGGCCCGCAACATCCTGGCGGTGACCTTCACCAACAAGGCCGCCTCGGAGATGAAGGAGCGCTTGGTCCACATGGCGGGACCCCGGGCGCAGGGCGTGCTGGTGTGCACCTTCCACGCCTTTGGCGCGGAGATGCTCCGCGAGGACATCCACCGGCTGGCTGGCCCAAGAAGTTCGCCATCGCCGACATGGGCGACCAGCTGGCCAACATCCGGCGCGCCATGCGCGAGCACAAAATCGACGACCGCGCCTTCGACGCGCGCAAGGTGCTCACGCTCATCTCCAAGGCGAAGAACTCCGGCAAGGCGCCGGAGCCCAAGCCAGAGGGGATTGGGGATGACTACGACCTCATCACCCACATGGTGTACGCGGACTACCAGCTCGGGCTGAAGGCGCAGGGCTCGGTGGACTTCGACGACCTGCTCCTGCTCCCCGCGCGCCTGCTGCGCGAGCACCCGGACCTCTACGAGAAGTACACCAAGCGCTTCCGCTACCTGCTGGTGGACGAGTTCCAGGACACCAACACCGCGCAGCTGGAGCTGCTGAAGCTCCTGGCGGGCCGCTCCCGCAACGTGTGCGCGGTGGGCGACGACGACCAGTGCATCTATTCGTGGCGCGGCGCGGAGGTGCGCAACATCCTCGACTTCGACCGCCTCTTCCCGGGCGGGAAGGAAGTGCGCCTGGAGCAGAACTACCGCTCCGTGCAGACGGTGCTGGACGCGGCCAACGCCGTCATCGCGAAGAACCCCGAGCGCAAGGCCAAGCAGATGTGGACCGACCGCAAGGGGGGCACGAAGGTGAAGGTGGTGACGTGCCCCAATGACGAGGAGGAGGCCCGCTTCGTCGCGCACGAAATCCAGAAGCACATCGCCCTGGGCATCTCCGCGGACGACATCGCGGTGCTCTACCGGACCAACGGCCAGTCCCGCCCCATCGAGGAGACGCTGCGGGAGAAGAACATCGGCTACGAGGTCGTGGGCGGCAGCGAGTTCTTTGACCGGCGCGAGGTGAAGGACGTCATCGCGTACTTCAAGGTCATCGTGAACAAGCTGGACGAAATCTCCCTCCTGCGCATCGTCAACGTGCCCTCGCGGGGCATTGGCGACGTGACGATGGAGCGCCTGAGCGTCCACGCCCGGGGCGAGGGCGTCACGCTGTGGACGGTGATGAAGAAGGCCGCCGACTACGAGGACCTGCCGCCCGGGGCCGGAGCCCGGGTGATGGACTTCGTGGAGATGGTGGAGCGCTACCGCGCCGCGTACGAGCACGGCCAGTTGGCCACCGTGACGCGCAAGCTGCTGGAGGAGATTGGCTTCCGCGAGGCCACCCGCGCCCACGCCACCAGCGCCACCGCCGCGGACAAGAAGCTCAAGGGCGTGGACGGCGTGCTCAACTCCCTGGAGAACTTCGAGAAGCGCGAAGGCCCCAAGGCCAGCTTGCTGACGTACCTCAACCGCCTGAGCCTGGACACCCGGCAGGAGGAAGAGGAGGTGCCGGGCGCCAACCGCCGCGTCACCCTGATGACGGTGCACGCCTCCAAGGGCCTGGAGTACCGGCTCGTCTTCTTCATCGGCATGGAGGAGGACCTGATGCCCCACGGAGGCATGCAGGGCGAGGCGCAGAACATCGAGGAGGAGCGCCGCCTCTGCTACGTGGGCATCACCCGCGCCAAGGAGGTGCTCTACCTCACCCGCGCGGCCACCCGCGTGAAGCGCGGCAAGGAGGTGCCCCGCACCCCCTCGCGCTTCCTGGAGGACCTGCCGCCGGAGGTGATCGAGGTGATGGACATGGACGCGCCCCGCGAGGGCCCGCCCACCACCGAGGAGAAGAACTTCTTCGCCAATCTGAAGGAGCGCTTCAAGAAACCCGCGGTTCCAGGCGCCCCTCCAGGCGGCGCCGGGCCGGCGGGGGGAGCAGCCAGGTAGGCCTTGGCCCGTTTTCCGGGATGTTCTGGCGGGGGAGGGCGGGGAATCCGGACGTCTGGTGCGGTGTGACCTTGACTTGATCCGCCACACCCACTAGGACGGTCGGCCTTTCCGGGCCTCCGTGAAGTTTTCACGGTCGACCCGCGGTTGATTAAGCACGAGCAGCGGTCCCTGGAATGCACACGGCGGCCGCGAGAAGTCTGGAGTGCACGAAATGTCGCAGAAGACCTACAGCGCGAAGGCTGGGGACATCAAGCGCCAGTGGCACGTCATTGACGTGTCCGACAAGGTGCTGGGCCGCGCGGCGAGCCAGATTGCCACCCTGCTGAAGGGCAAGCACAAGGCCATCTACACGCCGTCCATTGACACGGGCGACCACGTGGTCGTCATCAACGCCGAAAAGGTGAAGGTGACGGGCACGAAGGAGCAGGACAAGATGTACTACCGGCACCCGCACGCGGGTTTCCCGGGCGCCCTGAAGATCACCAACCTGGAGAAGCTCCGCCAGCGTCACCCCGAGGACATCATCATCAACGCCGTGCGGCGCATGCTTCCGCGCAACGCGCTGGGTCGGCAGATGATGACGAAGCTGAAGGTCTACGCAGGTGACACGCACCCGCACGCGGCCCAGAAGCCCTCCGCGTTCGAGGTCGAGGCGTAAGGGAGATAACGTCCATGCCCATCCACCAAGAGCTCGGTTTCTACGCCACCGGCCGCCGCAAGGAGGCCACCGCCCGCGTCTGGCTCCGTCCCGGCACTGGCCTCGTCACCATCAACGGTCGTGAGATCAACGACTACTTCGGCCGCGAGACGTCGAAGATGGTGCTCAACCAGCCCCTCGAGATCCTCGAGCAGAAGGGCAAGGTTGACGTCACGGTCAACGTCAAGGGTGGCGGTCTCTCCGGCCAGGCCGGCGCCATCCGTCACGGCATCGCCCGTGCGCTGTGCTCCTTCAACCCGGAGTTCCGTCCGGCGCTGAAGAAGGCCGGCTTCCTCACCCGCGATGCTCGCGCGGTCGAGCGCAAGAAGTACGGCCAGCCGGGCGCGCGTCGCCGGTTCCAGTTCTCCAAGCGCTAAGCCGTTCGCTCAGCAGCTCGGTTGTCTCACGCGGCGGGGGTCCTCATCCGAGGGCCTCCGCCGATGTGTTTTCGGGGTCCATCACGCCCCATCGCATGCGTGCGCGAGCGTCTGGTACCATCCACCTCGCTCATGGAACTCAACGAGATCCTCCAGATCGCCCTGCGTGGCGGTGCCTCCGACATTCATCTCAAGGCAGGCCTGCCGCCCATGTTCCGCGTGGACGGCTCGCTGGTTCCGCTGAAGGACGGCCGCCGCCTCCCTCCCGAGGAGGTGGCGCGCATGGCCTTCGGCATCATGAACGAGTTCCAGAAGGAGAAGTTCAAGGCGAGCAACGAGGTGGACCTGGCCTACGGCGTGCCGGGGCTCGGGCGCTTCCGCGTGAACGTCTTCCAGCAGCGCGGCACCGTGGGCGCCGTGCTGCGTGTCATCCCTTTCAAGGTGATGACCATCCAGGACCTGATGCTGCCCCAGATTCTCGCCAAGATTTGCGGCGAGGAGCGCGGCCTGGTGTTGGTGACGGGCACCACGGGCTCCGGCAAGTCCACCACGCTGGCGGCGATGATCGACCACATCAACGCCAACGAGACCAGCCACATCATGACGATTGAGGACCCCATCGAGTTCCTCATTCGCGACAAGCGCTCCATCGTGAACCAGCGCGAGGTGGGCGTGGACACGATGAGCTTCGCGCAGGCGCTCAAGAGCGCGCTGCGGCAGGACCCGGACGTCATCCTCGTGGGCGAAATGCGTGACCACGAGACGATTGAGACGGCGCTCCACGCCGCGGAGACGGGCCACCTGGTGATGTCCACGCTGCACACGCTGGACGCCACGGAGACCATCAACCGCATCGTCTCCGCCTTCCCGCCGCACCAGCAGAAGCAGGTGCGCCTCCAGTTGGCCAGCGTGCTCAAGGGCGTGGTGTCCCAGCGTCTGGTACCGCGCGCGGATGCCAAGGGCCGCGTGGCCGCGGTGGAGGTGCTGCGCGTCACGGCCCGCGTGCGCGAGATGATTGAAGACAAGGACCGCACGAAGGAGATCCACGACGCCATCTCCCAGGGCACGGACACGTACGGGATGCAGACCTTCGACCAGTCCCTGATGAGCCTGGTGCGGCAGGGGCTCGTCACCTACGAGGAGGCCCACCGGCAGGCCACCAACCCGGACGACTTCGCGCTGCGCTTCTCCGGCATCAGCGGTACGTCCGACTCCAAGTGGGACAACTTCGATTCGAAGCCTGGCGAATCGCGGCCCATCCCGGGCTCCTCGGCCTTCGCGCAGAAGGGGGCGCCCACGGCTGTCGCGGCGCCGCAGGCCGCGCCCGCTCCGGCGCCCATGGCGCAGCCCATGCGCCCGG
>JBKGHI010000346.1:0-7742 GCA_046520405.1 Myxococcus sp. 1LA | reverse complement strand
GCGCGCGGCGGCTGCTGGCGCTGGCGGCGCGCGCGGGCTGGGGCGTGGAGAAGCTGGACCCCGGCGCTCCCGGCGCGCCTTCCGTGGAGCAGTGGAAGGACGAGCTGAACGTGGAGCTGGCGGACGCGGACGTGGCCTTCCTCAAGGAGGCGGCCGCCTTCTGCCGCGAGGAGCGCATCTCCGCGCCCGAGGGGGATGCCTCCGCGCTGCTGGACCTCATCCAGAAGGGCGTGCCGACGGGGCATGCGCTGGTGCTGGCCGCGTCCGACGTGGACGCCAAGAATCCGCTGGTGAAGCTGGCCCACGACAAGGGCTACGTCGTCGAGCGGAAGGTCGCCGCGCGCCACAAGGACCTGGACCTGACGGACATCGCCAAGGAGTTCCTGGCGCCCTTCAAGAAGAAGCTGGGCCCCGGCGCGCTGGACGAGCTGAAGGAGCGCATTGGCGGGAACATCCGCCTGCTCCAGTCGGAGCTGGAGAAGCTGGCCACGTACTCGGAAGGGCCCGCGATTGAGCGGGCGGACGTGGCCGCGCTGGTCCACCACGCGCGCGAGGAGGAGTTCTTCGAGCTGTCCGAGGCGCTCCAGAAGCGCGACTTCGGCGGGGCGCTGTCCTACGCGGACGACGCCATGGGGCAGGGGACGCACGCGTTGCAGCTCCTGGGCGCGGTGGCCTCCATCGTCCGGAGCCTGCTGGAGAGCCATGAGTGGCTGTGGCGCTACGCGGGGGGCAACCCGCCGCGCACCGCGAAGGACGTGGAGGCGCGTGTCTTCCCCCGGCTGGAGGCGGAGCTGAAGGGCAGCAAGCGGAAGATGCCCAACGCCTGGGCGCTCACGTTCAGCATGAAGGCCGCCGCGGGCTACGAGCGGCGGGAGCTGCTGGGCGCGCTGGTGGCCTGCGCGGAGGCGGACCTGGCGCTCAAGTCGTCCGCGAACGGCCGGCTGGTCATCGAGCGGCTGCTGGCCACGGTGTGTGTGCGCCAGCACGGCGCGGGTTAGAGGAGGCGCGTATGGCGGACAAGCGTCGTTTCGACCTCTTCGCGGACTTCCTGGTGGAGCGCTTCAGCGCCCCGCGCGTCTTCGACGTGGCCGGTGGGCAGGGAAAACTGAACGAGGCGCTGACGAAGCGGGGCCGCGCCGTCACCACCTTCGACCTGCGGCACAAGCACCTGCCCGTCCAGTACGCCCAGCGCATCTTCACGCTGGAGGAACCGTGCGAGGCGGAGCTGGTGGTGGGCATGCACCCGGACGGTGCCACGCGCATCATCATCCAGTACGCGGCGGCGCACCGGCTGCCCTTCGCGGTGGTGCCGTGCTGCTCCGACAACGGGATGCCCTACAACCCGTGGATGCGGCACCTGGCCGAGCTGGCCCGCGAGTCCGGCTTCACCACCGTGGAGGAGGTGACGCTCTCCATGGACGGCCGGGCCCGCGTCATCGTGGGTGAGCACGGTCCGGCGACGCCAGCCACAGGGGCATGATGGCTGTCCGTGGCCCCGGCCAGGCGGCGGAGCCGTGCGCGGCGCGCCTCCCAGGAGGGCCCTAGCGCGCTGCCCCAGCGGGGGCGGCCAGCAGGCCCGTGACGTCCTTCCACGGCCCCGTACAGGGCGCCGTGTCCGAAGCCAGATAGTGGCCGACGCGCCCCGGCGCCAGCGCCACCACGGCGGACGAGCGCGTGCCGTAGAGCGGCGTGTGGATGCAGAGCGCTTGGAGCCGCTGAAGGAATTCACGAGGCAGGTCCTCGCCCGCGCCCGGGGGCGGAATCAGCTCCTCGGCGGGGAGGGTCGGGTCGGCCAGCACGGCCTTCAAGCCTGCCGCCAGCTCCGGCCAGGGCTTCTTCGCCACCTCGGTGGTCAGCAGCCGGGCCCGCTCCACTTTCGGCAGCTCCGGGGCGTTCAGGACGTCGTTGGGCAGGACATGCACACCTGGCGGGACGTCCTCCCGCCGGAGCTGCCGGTCCGTCCTCCGGGCGTATGCCACCCGCAGCCGCTGGGCATCCCCATAGAGGAGGTTGAAGGGCATGAACTCATCCCCCGGCAGGGTATCCAGGTACCGGTCCACGGCGTCCACGCTGCCGGCCTGGAGGGCCTTGAGCACCACCTCGCCCCGCGAGCGGGGGGCCGGGCCCTGGCCTCGCTCGCCCCGCTGGTTCGTCAGGCCGACGAACAACCCGTCGTGGGTTACACCCATCCACGTCCCACCGCGCTCCTCATCCCGGCCACCGACGGTGAGCGGGGACTCCAGAAGGACCTGGGGGCCGGTGGCGGGGCGGGCGTAGAACTCGTCCCGGTTGGCCGCGAGCACCAGCGGCCATTCGGGGTGGATGTGGCGCAGGATGATGATGGTGCACATGCGTATCCGGTCGATAACATCTCCGGCTCCGCGGCGCATTCGGGCCCGCGGGCTGCACGCCGTCGATGACCTCGGCCATCCGAGCGGCTAAGGTCCGCCGCCCTCAGGAGAGTCCATGGCTGAGAGAACCCTCGTCACCAGCGCGCTGCCCTACGCGAACGGCCCGCTCCACATCGGCCACGCCGTCGAGTACGTGCAGACCGACATCTACGTTCGTTTCCTTCGCTCGTGCGGCAGGGACGTCGTCTACTTCTGTGCCGATGACACCCACGGCACCCCCATCGAGCTGAACGCGGCGAAGCAGGGCCTCAAGCCCGAGGAGTTCATCGCCCGCTTCCACGAGGAGCACCAGCGGGACCTCCGCGACCTCGACGTCCGCTTCGACTACTTCCACTCCACCAACTCGCCGGAGAACCGTCAGTACGCGGAGCTCATCTACGGGCGGCTGAAGGAGAAGGGCGACATCGAGCGCCGGAACATCGAGCAGACCTACTGCGAGAAGGACCGCCGCTTCCTGCCGGACCGCTTCATCAAGGGCACCTGCCCCAACTGCAAGGCGGCCGACCAGTACGGCGACGCCTGCGAGAAGTGCGGCAAGGCCTACGCCCCCACGGACCTCATCGACGCGCGCTGTGCCCTGTGCGGCACGCCCCCGGTCCGCAAGCACTCCGAACACCTGTTCTTCAAGCTGTCGCGCCACGCGGACTTCCTCCAGGAAGTGCTGCGCAAGCCGGGCTTCATCCACCCCGGCCTGGCCACCCAGCTCCAGGGCTTCTTCGAGAAGGGCCTGGCGGACTGGGACATCAGCCGCGACGGGCCGTACTTCGGCTTCGCGATTCCCGGTGAGACGGACAAGTACTTCTACGTCTGGCTGGACGCGCCCATCGGGTACATCGCCACCACGGAGAAGTGGGCAAAGGAGTCGGGCAAGGCGAAGAGCGCGCTGGATTACTGGAGCGCGGACGCCGACACCCGCATCATCCACTTCATCGGCAAGGACATCGTCTACTTCCACGCCCTGTTCTGGCCGGCCGTCCTCAACGTCGCGGGGTTCCACATCCCCAGCGAAATCAAGGTCCACGGCCACCTCACGGTGAACGGCGAGAAGATGTCCAAGACGCGCGGCACCATGGTGCCGGCGCGCGACTACCTGGACCACCTGGACCCCAGCTACCTGCGCTACTTCTACGCGGCCAACCTGGGCCCCGGCGTGGAGGACCTGGACCTCAACCTCAAGGACTTCCGCCAGCGCGTGAATGGCGAGCTGGTCAACAACGTGGGCAACCTGGCCAACCGCGCCCTGTCGCTGCTGGCCGGTCCGCTGGAGAAGCGCCTGGCGCCCGGCCGTGCCGAGGGCCCGGGCCGCGCCCTGGTAGAGGCCGCGCTCGCTCGCGTGCCGGAGGTCCGCGACGCGTTCGAGAAGCTGGAGTACCGGTCCGCCATCCGCGTCATCACGGAGATTGCCTCGGCGGCCAACGGCTTCCTCCAGACGGCCGCGCCGTGGGCGCAGGTGAAGAAGGACGCGGAGGTCGCTCGCGCGGACCTGTCCGACGCCGCGGACGTGGCCTACCTCCTGGGCGCGCTGCTCGCCCCGGTGACGCCGCGCCTGTCGGAGAAGCTCTTCGCCCAGCTCGGCGCGGAGCCGCTGACGTTCCAGGCCCTGGAGGGCGCGAAGTACCCGCTGCTCGACCGCAGCCGTCCCATCGGCACGCCCGAGCCGCTCCTGCCGCGTCTTGAGGAAGAGCGCGTCAACGCCATCATCAAGCTGCCGGAAGGCGCCGCGGCGCCGCAGGCCGCGGAGGCCAAGCCGGCCAAGGCGGAGAAGAAGCCCGCCGAGGTTCCCGCAGCGACGCAGGCGGCGCCTGTCGCCGCCGAGTCGTCGGGGGAAATCGAGTACGACGACTTCGCCAAGGTGGTGCTGAAGGCGGGCAAGGTGCTGGCCGCGGAGAAGGTGCAGAAGGCGGACAAGCTGCTCAAGCTCACGGTGGACGTGGGCGAGGGGAGCCCGCGCACCATCGTCTCCGGCATCGCGGAGGCCTTCGCTCCGGAGGCCCTCACCGGGCGCAACGTGGTGGTGGTGGCCAACCTCAAGCCGCGCAAGCTCAAGGGCATCGAGTCGCGCGGCATGCTCCTGACGGCGGGGCCGGGCGGCAAGGAGCTGTCGCTGCTGGACCCGGGCGACGTGGCCCCTGGCAGCGAGGTGAAGTGAGGTGACGGACTGGCGTGCCGACCGGGACCGGGCCCTCCTGACGCTGGAGCGCGAGAAGCGCCCGGCGTTCAGGACGGAAGCCGCGCTCCAGCTCTACCACCTCGCGTCGGAGGTCCCCGAGCACGCCGCCGAGTTCCTGGAGGCGCTGCCGCGGCTGCTGGCGGACACGCAGGTGGAGGTGCGCCGCGCGGGGGTGAGCCTGGCCTCCGTGGTGGTGCCTCGGGACGAACTGCCGGACCTGCTCATCGCCCGGCTGCGGGACGAGGAGTGGCAGATCCGGCTGGAGGCCACCGGCCGGCTGGCGGACCTGGCCCGGCCGGAGCTGCGCGGCGCGCTGGCCAGCATGCTGGAGGACGGCACCTTCGAGGTCCGCTTCGAGGCCGCGCGCGGAATCGCCTCCCTTCAGCACGCCGCGGGCCTGGAGGTGCTGCTGGAGGCGCTGGACGCGGACCTGCTCCGCTTCCGGGCCCTGGGCGCGCTGGCGGAGCTGGGGGACACGCGTGCGCTGCCCCCGGTGAAGAGGCTGTTTGGCCGCTGGCTCCTGCCCGCCTTCGACAAGACGCAGGCCGCGGGCGTGCTGGCGAAGCTGGGGGACTCGGACGGCGCGACGTACCTCCTCCAGCGGATGGCGAAGAAGCGGTGGAGCCCGGACCGCGCCCTGGCCGTGGAGCTCTGCGGAGAGGTGAAGGTCCCCGGCGCGCTGGAGCGGTTGAAGGAAGTGCTGGACGACGTGAAGGACCCCTGCCGGGGCGCGGCCGCTCGGGGCCTGGGCCGGCTGGGGGATGCGCGGGCGCTGCCCTGGCTGGTGGGCCTGCTCCAGGACACGCAGGCTTCCGAGGACACCCGTCTGGACGCCGCGGATGGGCTGTGGCGCCTCGGCGGGACGGAGGCGCGTGAGGCGGTTCGCAACGCGGTGAGTACCTTTCCCTCGCCAGAGGCCCGCGCCGAACTGGAAGCGCTGTTGCTGGAGGAGTCATGAGATTCGTCGACGCCCACTGTCACCTCGAGGTCAAGGACTACCCGGACGTCATGGCCGTGCTGGACGCCGCGCGCGCCGCGGGGCTGATCCACGCCGTGGTGGTGGGCCAGTTCCACGGCCCGGGCAACTGGGGCAACGCGCTGGAGCTGGCGGCGGCGCACCCGGAGTTCCTGTCGCCCACGCTGGGCATCCACCCGCACGAGGCCGCGCGGGCCACCGAGGAGGACCTGGTCACGCTGGAGCGCACCTGCGCGCGTCCCGAGGTCCGGGCGGTGGGGGAGGCGGGGCTGGACTACTACTACGACCACTCGCCGCGCGAGGCGCAGGCGGAGGTGTTCCGGCGGCAGTGCGCGCTGGCGCGCCAGTTGGGCAAGCCGCTGGTGGTGCACGTGCGCGACGCGCATGACGACTGCGACGGCATCCTCGGCGAGACGGGCGTGTCCAAGGGCGTCATCCACTGCTTCACCGGGGACACGGACGCCGCGCGGCGCTACCTGGACCGGGGCTTCCTCCTGTCGCTGTCGGGCGTCATCACCTACAAGAAGACGGAGGCGCTCCAGGACGCGGTGCGCTTCGCGCCGTTGGACCGGCTGATGGTGGAGACGGACAGCCCGTACCTGGCGCCGGTGCCGCACCGGGGGCGGAAGAACCAGCCCTCGCACGTGGTGGAGACGGCGAAGAAGGTCGCCGAGCTCAAGGGCGTGACGCTGGAGGAGGTGGCCGCAGCCACCACCGCCAACGCCGCCGCCCTCTTCAACCTCAACCTCCGTTGAGGCCGCCGGCCAGGGCCGCGAGGTCCTGGTCCATCTGCGGCACGTCCAGCAGCAGCGCGTCCGGGTCGTACTGGAAGTCCGCCTGCTTCAGCTTCAGCAGGGCCTGCAGCGCGGGCTCGCCGGAGTGGCCGCCGAAGGACGCGAAGACGACGCGTCCCCGCTCCAGGTGCAGGTAGCCCTCCAGCGTGTGCTGGCGCAGGTTGAGCCGGCCGCTCTTGTGGCCACCGCCCAGCGTGCGCAGCAGCTCGCGCGGGGGGAGCTCGTCGAAGCTGCCGCGCACCACGCGGCCGGGCCGTTGTGCTGCACCCGGTCGTCGAAGAGCGCCTGCACCGTCGTCGCGATGGCGGGCTTGTCCGCGGGCGACAGCACGTCCGTGGCGCCGGCCATGAGCAGCCGCTCGCGAGTGGGGGCGTCGGGCTCGCCCACCACCGCGATGGGCAGCCCCGCCGTCTCCGGCGCCGAGCGGGCCTGCTCCAGCAGGTCCATGATGTCCTGCTGGCCCAGCCGCAGGCTCACCACCAGCACGTCGCAGTCCTGCCGCGCCAGGCCGTCCCGCGCGCCCTCCACGGTGGACAGCGCGTGCGCCACCAGGCCCTGCTTCAGCACCGCCTCCAGCAGCTCGCCGCGCGCCGTCTCGTCCGGCTCCACCACGAGCACCTGGCGGCCCTCGCTCTCCAGCCGGTGGCGCAGCAGCTCGCCGCTCTGGAGCTGGATGACGATGTCCGCCACCACCGGGTCGTAGAGCACGCCCGCGTACTTGCGCAGGTGCTCCAGGGCCTGCTCCTTGGGCAGCACGCGGCCCAGGGCGTTGCCCGGGTTCTTCGTCAGCTCCAGGAAGCTGTCCACCGCGGCGAGGATGCGCGCGCCCAGGGTGATGTCCTCACCCTTGGCGCCCTGGGGCGTGCCGGAGCCGTCCCAGGCCTCGTACATCTGCGCCAGGATGGTGTTCGTCTGCGCGGGCAGGTGCACCGTCTCGAACAGGCGGGTGGGGACGCGGCAGGCCTGCTTCGCCTGCGCCTTCCACTCCGGGTTGACGGCGTTACTCGCCAGCGAGAAGTGCCGCTCCGCCGGCTTGCCCAAATCATGGAGGTAGGCGGCGATGGACAGCGCGGCCAGCTCCTTGTGGGGCATGCCCATGCGCTGGCCCACGATGCCGGCCTGCCGCGCCAGTTGGGCGGAGTGCCCGCGGTGGCGCTGCCGGTCCTGCTCCAGCAGGCCCACCATGATGCCCAGCGTCTCCACGTAGTCGCTGTCGCTGACCAGCCCGCGCGGGCCGCCGGGCTCGCGCCGCTGGGTGGACGGGCGGACCGCCGGGGTGCCGGTGCTGCTGCCGCGCTGCAGCCGCATCCGCGCGTCCGTCTCCACGCGGAAGTTGAGGCTGAGCCCGCCCCGGTTGCCCGGTGCCGGTGCCGGAGGTGGTGCCCGCGAAG
>JBKGHI010000345.1:0-7756 GCA_046520405.1 Myxococcus sp. 1LA | reverse complement strand
GCACGGACGTCTCCGCACCGGGCGCGGGCACTTGCTGGACCTGGGCCAGCGCGAAGGCCGGAGCCGGGACGCGCGGCGCGGCCTGCGTGGCCGTGGCGACAAGGAGCGCGAGGGACAGGAACGGTCGCATAGTCAGGTGGACCTAGAAGGAGAAGGTGTAGCCAAGGTCGAACTGCACCAGGTGCGTGAGGCCAGGGCTGCGCGCGGACTCACCCGTCGCCTGCCCCGCCTCCCACGCGTCACGCGACAGGTTGACGCGGTAGTTGTCCCGGAAGACCCAGTCGCGCAGCTCCAGGCGCACGCCGTGCGTGTCCAGGATGAAGAAGCGGAAGCCCACCGCCGCGGACACCACCGGGGCCACCCGCGACTCCCGCACCCAGTAGTCCTGGGTGGCCGAGCCGCGATCATCCACGGACGTCCGGTTGTCACAGATGCCCAGCTCGCGGTTCACCACCTGCGCGCACTGGATGACGGACCTGCGCTCGAACGAGCCCAACCCGCCACCGGCCCAGACGTAGGCCTGGAAGTGCGCCGGCAAGTCGGACAGCAGACTGAGCTTCCCGTAGATGGGCGCCCAGCGGACACCGGCCACCCCGTGCAGGTTCATCTGCCAGAGGTCTTCCAGCTCGTCGGTGACGCGCTTGTCCTCGCGGTTGAGGAAGCTTTCGGAGATGGAGCGAGCCAGCCCCGTGTGCCGGCTGGCCGCATAGCCCGCCCGCGCCTCCACCGCGAAGGTGTTGAAGAGGTTGTAGGCCACGCCGGCGTTGAAGAGGTAGTGCGCCGTCAGGTGCGTCTGCAGCGGCAGACCCACCCCAAGGGACACCTCCAGCTTGCCGCCCGGCTCGTACAGCCGGTTGCGGACGACGACATTGTCCAGGACGTTCTCATCGTCCTGTGCCGCGGCGACCGGCGCCGCCAACGAGACGGCCAACGAAGCAAAGACGCAGAGCGTGCGTGCGATCATAATCCTGCCCGGCCCGTGGGGTGGGCCGCCATGAGTGGGAGCAACAGGGGCTCCCTCAAGCCACGGAGTTCCGCGTCACCTGACGCTTCAGACTCCTTTGTGGGGCCTGGATGTGCGCACGGCTTCCACGACCGACAAGCCGAGATGGCCGAGAGTCGGAATTCTTTTCACGGTCGTCCCCGCCGGACGCCCACCGGTCAACGTTTCCGGGACATGCCGTGGCACGGGACGTGATGAAGCAGGCAGCCGGGTCGTCACGCGGGGCAGACACCTGCCCACCCGCGGAAACCGCACGGCACCCTGTCCCGCAAAGACGAACGCCCCGCCCGGATGCCCGACGAATCGGGCCCGGAGACGGGGCGTTGCGAGCGTCAGACGCTCACCAGCGAACTACGCGCCGCGCGCGGCCTTGTGCTGCGCGCGCATGGCCGCCTTGATGGAGGGGCGGATGTAGACCACGCCGTCCCTGTGGCCGGCGACGGCGCCCTTCACGAGCACCAGGCCCTTCTCCACGTCCACGTCCACCACGGTCAGGTTCTGGGTGGTGACCTGCTCCACGCCGTAGTGACCGGGCATCTTCTTGTTGGGGTACACGCGGCCCGGCGTCTTACGCTGACCGATGGCGCCCGGGTGACGCTGGTACTCGTGCGTACCGTGCGTCTTCGTCTGCGAGCCCTTGAAGTTCCAGCGGCGCATGACGCCGGAGAAACCGCGGCCCTTGGTGACGCCCGTGACGTCCACCAGTTCGCCCTTGGAGAACATGTCCGCCTTGACGGCGTCGCCCACGTTGAAGGAGGCAGCCTCCTCCGGCGTGACGCGGAACTCCTTCAGGTGGCGGCGGTAAGGCGCGTTGGCCTTCTTGAAGAAGCCGCGCTCGGCCAGGTTGAGAATCTTCTCGCGGATCTCACCATAGCCAATGGTCACCGCGGAGTAGTTGTCCTTCTCCGGGGTGCGCTTGCCAACGACCTGGCACGTGCCTACGTCGATCACCGTGACCGGGACGAGGTTGCCCTCATCGTTGAACACCTGGGTCATGCCGATCTTCTTGCCAATCAGACCCTTCACGTCGTCCTCACTGCCAGCGCGCTGGTGGCGCGGAAAAACCCAATAAGTTCAATGACCTGGACTGCACGCGTCCCCGCGGTCGCCAGGAAGCGGCGCAATGTAGCAGACAGGTCCCCGCCGTCAAGCACTACGGGCGGGTGCCTCTCTCACTGCGCGCGATCCAACCGCGGGTAGAACGGTGCGAGCTGCGCATCGTTGATGCGCTGTGAATACACGTCTTCGCCGAGGAGGAACAGTGCTTGATCGAGATAATCCTCCGCGGCCTGGACCTGTTCCTCCTTGGCGGCGATCGCCTGGTCGAGCTCCGCCATGCGGTGCTCGTGATCCAGCTTGCGCTCCTCCGCCTCGTCCTCCATCTCCAGCAGGCGCTTGTGCGCCAGGATGCCGGCCGCGCCGGGCTGGCCGGGCTCCGGCGTGAGCGCGGTGGCCAGGCGGGACTCCAGGTCCTCCAACTCCCGGCCCAGCCGCATCTGCTGGAGCCGGTTCTTCTTCAGGTTGGTGCGGGCCAGTTCGATCTTGTCGGGCCGCTCGCCGGTCAGCTCCATGTCGCCGATCTTCTGCTCCAGCTTGACCAGGCCGTCCTCGGCGTAGCGCTGCTCCGCCTTTCGGGTAGCGAGCGTCTTGCGCAGCTCCTTCACCTTGCCGTCGATGGCGTCCACCGCCTTCTTCCACTTCTTGACGATGGCGCCGTGCTTGGCCCGCTCCTCTTCCTGCACGGCGAGAAAGTCCGAATACGCCGCGTCCTCGTCGTTCATCTCCTGCTCGAGCCCCGCCAGTTCATCCCGGCGCGCCACCACCGCCTCTTCGGCGCGGTAGACGCGATCCATGGAACGGGGACAGGTGGGCTTGCCCGGGAGCCTGTCCCGGGCCAGGTCGCCCAGTTGGAAGATGAGATCGTTGTAGCTCTCCTTCGCCATGGACGGATTTCTACGCCCAATGCGCGGGGACTGTCACCGGCGGAGCGAGGAAACCGGCCTCATTCCCTCAGGACTCACCCGGAGCGGCGCTGGCCGGCGCGGCGCCATGCACCACGGGCCCCAGGGCGCCTTCCGCCAGGGCCAGCAGCTCCCGGGAGCGGTCCTGCTCCTCGGTGCGGTTCAGCTCGCAGACCCAGGCCGAGGACAGGTCCGCCTGCTGACGGGCCAGCTCCGCGGTCGTCTCGTAGCGTGCGGCCGACGCGCGGGCGAAGGCCCCCTCGCGGCGCAGCTCCAACAACGTATCCGGATCCAACTCAATGTCCTCGGGCGGAACCGGCAGGGCCCTCGGCCCAGCGCTGCCAGCCGTGCGAGCAATCGCGAGGCGTGCGCTCGACAGAACGCGGCCAGCACCATCAGCCGGGCCCGGACCCTCGCATCCGCGATTCGCTCCGCCAGCGCCGTCATCCGCCGGGCGGAGACGACCTCCGCCTCCCACGCGGCGGCCAGCGCCGCGGCCAACCGGGTATGCCTCGCACCCATCGACGTCCCCCTGTTCCCTACCCTCAAGCCGCCAACGTAGGGACGCCGCGCGCGGGATTCAACCGAGGGCGCGTTCAACCATCCAGTACCCACCAACCGCGAGGATTCCGATGGACAGTGCCCGCCTCGCCCTCGTGTGCAAAGCCGGACGCCGTTGGAGCATGCGGAGGATGGGCAGCAACACCGCCACCACCACCGCCTGCCCCAGCTCCACGCCGACGTTGAAGCCCAGCAGCGCCGTCACCACGGACTCGCCCAGGCCGTAGCCGGCCAGCACGCCCGCGAAGCCGAAGCCGTGGATCAGCCCGAAGAGGAAGGTGACGAGCACCCGGTGCCGGTGCTCGCGCAGCACCAGGTTCTCCACCGCCACGTAGATGATGGACGCGGCGATGGCGGCCTCCACCCACCGGGCCCAGGCCCCCTCCAACACCACCCACCCCAGCGCGGCGGCCCCCAGCGTCAGCGAGTGCGCCACCGTGAAGGACGTCACCAGCAGCAGCACCCGCTTCAGGCCGCCGCCCACCAGGAGCACCGCCAGCAGGAAGGCCAGGTGATCCACGCCCTCGAAGATGTGGCGCATCCCCAGCCCCACCCAGCCAGCGAAGCGGCTCCAGAGCGGCGTGCGCCGTCCCCCTTCCGGGACGTCCAGCTCCGGCCGCGAGACATCCGCGAACACGGCACCCGGCACCTCCCCTTCTGTCACGCTGCCCAGGATCACCCGGTACTCCGGTGGCAGCCGCGCCAGCACCGAGAAGCGCTGACGCAGCCGCCCGGGCGGGCACGTGAAGGTGGCGGACAGCTCCACGAAGGACCGCCGCGGCGCCGCGGCATTCGCGGTGCGCGCGCAGGGCCGGCCTCCGAAGAGAGCGGCATCGCGTCCCAGACGCCCTCCGCGATGGCGTCACGCCGCGCGTGCAGCGCGTCCCGCGTGAGCAGCGAGGCCGCGTCCACCGGCGGAGCCAGGAGCCGTGCCAGCGTCTCCGGCGTCAGCGTCAGGACCTGACGGACCTCGGGCGCTTCGGACGAGGCCCGGTGCGCTTCTATATAAAGGATGTCGGCGTCGTGCGCGGCGGCGGCGCCCGCGGCCAGCAGCAGGCATGCGAGCACGGCGCGGGAGGAGACCCACGTCATGGCGCCGCCAGCCTGCCGTCACGGCCCGTCCGCGTCCACCCCGGGACTATTCCGAAACGAAGCGCAGCTCCACCTGCTGGCGGCCGCTCATCGGATCATGCCGCGCGCCACAGGAGAAGCAGTGGAGGGCCTGGTCCCAATCCCAGAGCACCTTCACCTCCTCGCCGCAGCACAACATGGGCATGGCGCGCAGCAGCTCGTCCGGCTCCGGCGCCATGGGGCCCGGCAGCGCCTCCGGCTCCACCGCGACGAAGGTGGGCCTGGGGTTGACGGCCAGCGTGCGCGCCACGTGCGCCAACTGCTCGTACCGCACGTGGTTGGCCCAGCCGCGAGCCACGGCCTCCAGGTGCGTCTGCTGGGCGGGCGTGAGGAAGGCGTCCGCCTCCGCGCGGTAGCCGCAGTACGGGCAACCCCAGACGGGGATGCCCTCCACGCACTCATGGGCGTTCTCGAACGGGAAGAAGCCCACCAGCTTGTGCAGCACCGCCCGCGCGTCCATCGGCCCCGAACGCGTCTTGAAGGGCCGCTGACACTCGGGGCACTCGCGGCGCGTGAAGCCCACGGAGTCCCGGGGCAGCTCCACCCCCGTCACCTCCGGCGCCCCGCGCCTCACGCCGAGGCCGCCCGACGGCCGTGTGACACCACCGCCAAGAGGAGCGCCACCATCGCGAACAGCAGCAGCAGGTGGACCCAGTAACCCTCGGTGGAACCGGTGGTCAGCCCCATGCACCACAACACCAACAGGATGACGCCCATCGTCCAGTACACGCCGCACCTCCACGCACCACAGCCTGGCGCGGGCAAACCTAGGGACAGGCATCCGGACGGGCAACCCGGTCCTTTTCACAGCCTCCCGTTGGGAACGGCACTTCTCCACCCGGGCATTTTTTCAGCTCGGCGGGGGCGCCCGGCGCACCAGGAACGGCAAATTCGTTGGCGCTCTAAAGGAGAAGCACGCCGCGTATGAGCGCTGGCACGCGGGCTGCTTAGGCGCTGCTCCGTCGGCAGGTCGGTACATCCGTACGGGTACACGGGGCGCGAGCGACACGGCGGCGCCGGGAGGGGTGGGATGAGGGGTTGGACGGTGGCGGTGGCGGCGGCTTGGTTGATGGGGACGGGCACTGGGGCGATCGCGTTTCCGGTGCAGGTGCCGGAAGGCGCCCAGGGCGAGGGAGCGGATGTGACGGAGCTGCGCGCGAAGCTGGCCGAGCGTGACGCCGAGCTGAAGGCGACCCTGGCGAAGCTCCAGATCTACGAGGACGAGGCCCACTACGCCGAGGCCGAGGCCCTGGGAATCACCGAGATGGTGAAGGCCTCCGGCCTCCCCGCCCGGCAGCAGCGCCGGCTGGCGGTGGCCATCGTCCGCGAGGCGGCGCGCAACAACATCGACCCGCTGCTGGTGGTGGCCGTCATCCGCTGCGAGAGCTCCTTCAACAACTACGCGGTGTCCCACGTCGGGGCCATGGGCCTGATGCAGGTGATGCCGGACACCGGCACCTGGCTGGCGGACAAGGCCGGCATGCGCCTGGGCCGCACCAGCAACCTCTTCGACTCGGAGACCAACGTGGAGCTGGGGACCGCGTACCTGGCGGACCTCATCCAGCGCTTCGGCACGGTGGAGAAGGCCCTGGTCGCCTACAACGCCGGCCCCGGCCTGGCCCGCCGCATCCTGGCCAAGAAGGAGTCGCGCACGAAGTTCATGGCCGGCTACCCCGCCAAGGTCGTGAAGGAGTTCCGCAAGCTGAAGGCGGAGCAGGAGAAGCAGCTCACACTCCGCGAGGCCCAGAAGGCACACGGCCAGAAAAGCTGAGTGCTGAGCAACACGCCTTGCGACCGATGCCAGACAGTCGCAAGAAAGTTGCGAAGCAGGGGTAACCAAACCCGCGGACCGTGTGCACTGTGCGCCGGGCGGGAGCACCTCACGGGTCCTCCGTGAAAGGCCTGGGGCGACAACGTTCCAGCCGGGGCTCCGCGCCAACTTGGAGAGCACAGCAATGGCCGGGCTACAAATCCACCGTGAAGAGTCCGCAGGATTCGTGACGCTGCGGCTGGAAGGCACGCTGGACGGCAAGACAGCGGAAGAGGTCCAGACTTCCCTGAGCGCCCTGAGTGGCTGCGAGGTCGTCCTGGACTTCACCCACCTGAGGGAGTTCAAGGACAGCGCCGTGGGCGTCCTGACGCGGGGCCTGGTGGAGCGCCCCGTCCAACTGCGTGGCCTGGCCACGCACCACGAGCGCATGTTCCGGTACTTCGGTGTGGGAACAGGGACGTCCCCGCGCCCCGCGTACTACACGCCCGAGGATCTCTTCCTGTCCTGAGGCGCTTCGCCGCCTCGGGAGGGAGGGAGCGTCCGCGGTGAAAGCCCGGACGCGAGGCGTGTTGGCAAACGAGGGAGTCGGCTACAGTGGCGGCAGATGAACCAGCCCGCCCGCGCCCTCTCCCCGGTGCCTTCTCCCGCAAACGCGCGCTCGGCGATGGAACGCATCGCCGCCCAACTGGGCCGCGCGGTTCAAGGCAAGTCCTCCCAGATTCAACTCGTGGTGACCTCCCTGGTCGCTGGCGGCCATGTGCTGCTGGAGGACGTGCGGGCGTGGGCAAGACGACGCTGGCCGAGGCCCTGGCCAAGGCCTGCGGCTTGAGCTTCGCCCGCGTCCAGTTCACCGCCGACCTGATGCCCGCCGACGTGCTGGGCGCCCAGGTCTTCCACGCGCAGACGGCCACCTTCCAGTTCCGGCCCGGTCCCCTCTTCCGGCAGTTGGTGCTGGCGGACGAGCTGAACCGCGCCCCGCCGCGCACCCAGTCCGCGCTGCTGGAGGCCATGGCCCAGGGCCAGGTGTCGCTCGACGGCGCCACCCACGCGCTGCCCGTGCCCTTCACGGTGGTGGCCACCCAGAACCCGGTGGACTTCTCCGGCACCTACCCGCTGCCGGACTCGCAGCTCGACCGCTTCATGGTGCGCATGTCCCTGGGCCACCCGACGCCGGAGGTGGAGGCCGGGCTGCTCGTCACGCGTGACGGCACCCCGCCGCTGGACGCGGTGGAGACCGTCTCCGGCCCCGAGGAGCTGGCGTCGCTGCGCAGCTTCGCCGCGGCCCTGCGGCTGGACGCCTCCGTGGCGGACTACGTGGTGCGGCTGGCC
>JBKGHI010000344.1:0-7833 GCA_046520405.1 Myxococcus sp. 1LA | reverse complement strand
GAGGTTGCCGCGCGCTACCAGCTCGCGGCATGACCTAACCTGTTCGACGCTCTAGAAGGCAGGACGGATGGTGACGACACCGGTGCGAGCCCGGAGCTCCACCACCCATTCCTTCACCGTTGCGTCGGGCCGCTGAGCCACCAGTCGCTCAAGCTGTGCGACGACCTTCCCCTGATGGGGGAGAAGTTCCCCCCCCGCGGGGGCGGGGCAGGACGTCCCCCGTTTCCCGGTAGCGCCGCAAGACTCGGTTGACCGTGGCCGTTCCAATGCCCAGCAAGTGAGCAATCTGACCGTACGTCATTCCCTCTTCGTGGAAGGCCCGAACGATGGCCCGCCGCAGATTCTCTGGAGTGGGGTGTCCTTCGCTCATCCTCCAGCAAGTTCATCCCGGCGGGATCGCGTCACGTGCACCCTGAGTTAGAAGTCGAAGGAGATGACCTTGATGAATGCGTCCACGCTGGCGTCGATACGGCGTCCGAAGTTCCGCTGGCAGGGGTCAAAGCCGCACTTGAAAAGGTCGAAGTAGGTCCGGAACCCCGTGTGCATCGCGGCGACCCGGTGCACGCCACTTCCCATGTTACGGGACCAAGGCCCGCCGCTCTGCCCCTCCGTCGTATCGATGTGCTCGGTCTCAATCCGATGGCCGTTGATTCCGGCCGACCCGCTCATGCCGCACTGGAACGTTGCCGGGCCGGGCGCGCCTGGGCAGGTATCACCGGGATAGCCAAACATGTCGTAAGTCGCGGAGCCACTGTCGATGACGTAGCCCGAGAACATGGATGGTGCGGCGTGGCAGGGAAACGTGTCCACGACGGCATAATCCAAGGGTGAGTCCAATGCGCCGTGGGCGTACCCCGAAGGCACGCCGATGAGGATGTCGTTCGAGGGGGTCGCGTCGTCGTTCCGGCAATCGACGCTACCCAGCGGAAGTGACGACCCGTTCTGCGCCGGGCCGAAGATGATGCGATTCGTTGTCAATCCATCTGGGCGGCGGATGCAGTGCGCCGCGGTGACCAGTGTCCAGGGGCCGATGTACGAGCCCGTGCACTGTCCACATGAGCCTCCCGAGCAGACCGTCAGGCGAACGGTCGCGCGTCGCGGCTGCAACGTGGTGTCGACGACGCGCGTGCGACCATCACTCCCGATGATAGCCGGTGAGAGCGTTGCCGACATCGACGCAGGAGACGCACGCGGCCGTGGAACCCAGTTCACCATGCGTTCGGCGTCAGGCAGCCCGCCACCCGCGAGGAGTTCGTCGGCTGCGCGCCATGCGGGTTCTCGCGCCGTGTAAACACCTCCATTGCCATGGATGAGGGTCGGGCGAAGCGCCTTCGCGAGCTCCTCCCGGCTCCATTCATGAAGGGGCGTGCCCCCTTCTCCGGCAGCATCCGCAACGAACGGCTGCGCTGCTTCAACGAGGGCGGCGGCGGCAACGTCGGGGGCTTCTACCGCTGTCATCTCCACCAGGTCGAATGTCTGTCCTTTCAGCTCGACCTGTTCCGCGATGCCAGCCGGCTCGGAACAGCCTGCCCACAATGCCGCGGTGAACAACAAGGTGCGGATGGACACAAGACCACCAGGACGCTCCTCTTTCATGACAAGCACCTCCGTCAGGACGCATCGTTGATACGCATGGCCCACGCGCCTTCCGTGGAGCGACTGCCTCCAACGGCGGGCCGCACGCAGCCCCGCACTGCGTATTTCAATGCATGGGCAACCTGTCGAACGATGCGGGCGCAGAACCTTCGCTGCCTGGATTTCTCGTGCGCCTCACGACGCGATGAATCCGCTCACGCACACGCATGCCCACGGTACGCCATGCGCGCCCTCTCGCCGGAGTACGCGTTCAGCTCGTATGACGCCCGGGCTCGTCACGTCAGCGCCCATGACACACCCTACATGGCCAGATGAACTGCCTCGCGCACGGACCTTCGTTCGCACGGCCATCTACGGGGACAGGAAACGCCCTCCGCAATCGACATCAACGCGCCTTCCGGAACGTCAGGTTGATGCGATGCCCGCCCACCTGGGCATGGTGGCCCGGCTTGAGCGGCATGACGCCGTGGTAGCGCAGGCGCGCCGATCCGCCCCAGACGACCACGTCGCCATGGCTAAGCCGCACACGCTCCGGCTTGTCCGACCGCTCCGCCCCGCCAAAAAGGAAGACGGCCGGCAGCCCCAATGAGACGGAGACAATGGGGGCGTTGAAGTCACGCTCGTCCTTGTCCTGGTGCAGCGACATCTTCGCCCCGGGCTCGTAGCGGTTCACCAGACACGCGTCGGGTGTGAATCCATCGAAGCCCGCCTTGGCGGCGGCCGTCTGCGCGAGCTGAAGGAAGACCACCGGCATGTCCGGCCAAGGCGCCCCTGCACCGGGTCCACCGCGTCGTAGCGATACCCCGTCCGGTCCGTCACCCAGCCCCATGCGCCACAGCTCGTCATCGCCACCGACATGCGGAACCCGCCCGGTGTCTCCATGTGCCGGAAGGGCGAAACGCTCGTGATGTGCTGGACCGCGCTCAGCAACGCCTCGACCTGGGGCAGCGCGAAGCCCCGGAGGACCCTGGCCCCGGGCCCCAGCGCATCCTCGCGAGGTCCGGTGCCGTCGAGGTTGTCGAACAAGTCCAACGTCATCGGCGCGCCTCAGCCTCAAGCCGCATCATGGAAGATGACGCCCACCGTGTGGCGCTGTCCCGAGCGGATGCGGCTGACGCCGTGCCGGAGGTTGACGCGATACACGCCTCGCGTGCCCTGCACCGGGCGGTGGTGGACGGCGAACACCACCGCGTCCCCCTGGCGCAGTGGGACGACCTCCGCCCGGGACTGCATGCGCGGACGCTGCTCGGTGAGGACGAACTCGCCTCCCGTGAAGTCCCGCCCGGGCTCCGACAGCAGAATCGCCACCTGGAGCGGGAAGACGTGCTCCCCATAGAGGTCCTGGTGCAGGCAGTTGTAGTCGTCCGCCTCGTAACGCAGCAGCAACGGCGTCGGCCGCACCTGTCCCGCCGCGTGGCAGCGTTCAAGATACGCCGCGTGGTCCGCTGGATACCGCACCTCGATGCCCATGGCCGTGTTCCACCGGTTCGCAATCGGCGCGAGCCGGGGATACAGCGCCTCGCGCAGCGCGGCGACCACGCCCGGCAGCGGGTACTCGAAGTACTTGTACTCGCCCCGTCCAAAGCCGTGCCGCGCCATCACCACCCGGCTGCGGAACCCGGCGTCGTCCGGGTACAGCGCCGTCAGGGCGTCACACTCCGATGGCGTGACGAGTCGCTCCAACGTCGCACAGCCTCGCGCGTCCAGCTCCGCCGCGACGCGGGCCCAGTCGACGTCCGCCACTCGCGTTGGAACACGCTTCACGGAACCAGCAGCGCTGGACGGACGCGCCTTTCGCTCCGCCACCTTCAACGTGGACACGGTGCCTGTCTCCATGCAGGGGTCCTTTCGGCCATGACTGGAAGCTAAAGGGCGACGACAGGCCCGGCACTCCGAGTCTTGCGGCTATCCGACGCGCGAAGAGGCGGGAGACGGCTCTGGCACGACCGGCGCCACGGCGGGCGGCCGGACGTGCGCGGCCTGCGTCAGCCGCACGCCCAGGAGCACCAACACACCGCCCACGGCAATCTCCCAGTGCAGCGCTTCGTCCAGGATGGCCCAGGCAGCCATCGCGGTCGCCGCGGGCTGGAGGTTGGAGAACACCGCCACCTTAGACGCCGGCACCCTCGACAGCGCGAAGTACCAGAGCAGGTACGCCACCACCGACGTGAGCAGGCCCAGATAGACGATGGAGTACCGGGCCGCGGGACTGGCCGCGAGCACCGCCTCCGGCTTCGCGAAGAACGGCGCCATCAACAGCATCATCAACGTGGAGGCCATCATGCTCCACGACGTCGCGCGAATCGGCCCGTGGATGGCGACGAACGGCTTACCCTCCGTCGTGTACACCACCCACGACATCACCGCGCCCAGGATGAGCAGGTCTCCCATCAGCGAGCCGCTCGCGTCCGCCAGCCCGCGTCCCAGCAAGAGCACCACCACGCCCGCGAACGCCGTGACGATGCCGCCCATCGCCCGCAGCGAGGCCCGTTCATGGCCGCGCCCCAGGCTCAGCAGATAGACGCCCAGCGGCGTCAGCGCATAGAGCAGCGCCGCGTGCGCCGCCGTGGACTGGGACAGGCCATAGAAGAAGAACACCTGGTTCACTGGCCCCGCCAGCAGGCCCAGCATGAACACGCGGCCCCACTCGTTGCGCGGCGGCAGGCGAGGCCCGGGCAGGAAACACAGCAACAGCGCGAACACCGTCCCACTCAGCACGAAGCGCCACAGCACCACCGTGAGCGGCGGCAGCTCCGACATCGCGCGCTTTCCCGCCAGGTACGTGCCCGCGCTGATGAGGACCTGGAGGATGAGCCCGGCATAGACAGGGCCCAATGACTGCGTGGAGGTGGACGTCAGGGGTCGAGCTGAAGAAGCGCCCATTGCGCGGCGGTACGTACCAATTCGCTCGAATCGCCGCAGAGCTTTTCCAGCAACGGTTTCGCGTCCGCCTGCTTCGCCACCCCCAACGCATACACGGCGTTGCGGCGCAGCCCGTCGTAGCGTGCGCGCGCCAGCGCCGTGCCAGGTATTAGGTGCTCATACTGTTCCAGTGTGAGTCCCGCGAGTTCACGCACCCCCAGCTCCGCCACGGCGCGGGGCGCGAAGCGCGGGTGCTCGGCGAACACGGGCCGGCGGTTCAGCGGACACACCTGCTGGCAGATGTCGCAGCCGAAAATCAGGTTGTCGAACTTGAGCCGGAACGCCTCCGGCACCTGCTGCTCGCGGTTCTCGATGGTCTGGTAGGACAGGCACGCGCGCGCATCCACGCGGCCGTTACCCACCAGCGCGCCCGTGGGACAAGACATGAGGCAGCGGCGGCACGAACCACACCGGTCCGCCGCCGGGCCGGTGCCGTAGTCGTCCACCTCGGCGTCCACCACGAGCGTGGCCAGCAACACCCACGAGCCGTAGGGCTCGGTGATGAAGCAGCCGTTCTTCCCCACGTAGCCGAGCCCCGCGCGCGCCGCCCACACCTTCTCCATCAGCGGGCCACTGTCCACGCCGCCGTAGGTGCCCAACCCGGGGAACATCACGTTGAGCGCCTTGCGGAACGCCTTCATCCGGTCGCGCAGCGTGGAGTGGTAGTCGCGTCCACGCGCATAGCGCGCGATGGGCGAGCCCACCGTCTCCGCGTCATCGCGCCAGTAGTTGTTCGCGAAGGAGATGACCGTCTTCGCGCCCGGGAGCAGGACGGAGACGTCCAGGCGCTCGGCGGCCCGCTCGCCCATCCAGTCCATGTCCGCCGCGTAGCCCGCGGCCACCCAGGACATCAGGAAGTCGGGCGGAATGGGCTCGGCGCGCGCGAACCCCACCAGGTCGAAGCCAACCGAGCTGGCGAGGTCACGCAGATGGGCGGTGGGCAGCACGTTCACGGGCACGTCCGACTACTTGGAGGGCTTCTCCGGAATCCACTTCACATCCTCGACGCCCGCACGGTGATTGGCCACGCGAGCGAGGACGAAGAGCAGGTCGGAGAGCCTGTTGAGATAGACGACCACCGCCTTCGGAATCTTCCCTTCGCGCAGCAGCGGCACCGTGCGGCGCTCGGCGCGTCGGCAGACGGTGCGCGCCAGGTGCAGCGCGCTCGCGGCCTGCGTGCCTCCGGGAAGGATGAAGTGCGTCATGGGCGACAGCTCGGCCTCGAAGCCGTCGATGACGCGCTCCATGTCCTCCGCCCACTCGGGCTTCAGCTCGGGGATGTGCGCCGACGCCTTCGTGCCCTCGGGCGTGGCGAGCACCGCGCCCACCGTGAAGAGCTGGTCTTGCAGCCGGTGCAGTAGCGCGTCCACGTCCGTGGGCCCCTCGAAGCTCCGCACCAGGCCGAGCGTCGCGTTCAGCTCATCCACCTCGCCGTACGCGTCCACACGCACGTCGTCCTTCGCGACGCGTCCGCCACCGAAAAGGCCGGTCTCTCCCGCGTCCCCGCTCTTCGTGTAGATTTTCATGCCCCGGCTTCTACGGTGCGTGGTGACTGGCGTCCACGGGAAGCCGCACGCAGCGCAACAGGCATGTGCGCCGCAGGACCCATTTCATTCACTCGGAGACTTGGCACGTGCGTTTAACTTGAGCCGGACAACGGCTCAGCTAGATGAGCCGGATGCAGCCCTACCTGTCCCTGCTCGACCACGTCCTGCACCATGGGGTGAAGAAGGGCGACCGTACCGGCACGGGGACGCTCAGCGTCTTCGGGCCTCAGCTCCGGTTCGACCTCACGCGGGGCTTCCCGCTCCTCACCACGAAGAAGGTGCACACGAAGTCCATCCTCCATGAGCTGCTGTGGATGCTCGCGGGGGACACCAACGTGCGCACGCTCCAGGCCCAGGGCGTCACCATCTGGGACGAGTGGGCCAACGCCGACGGCAGCCTGGGCCCCGTGTACGGCCACCAGTGGCGCTCGTGGACCGCGCCCAACGGCGAGCACATCGACCAGATGAAGACGCTGGTGGAGGGGCTGAAGAAGAACCCCGACTCGCGCCGCCACATCATCAGCGCGTGGAACGTGGCCGACCTGCCGTCCATGAAGCTGCCGCCCTGCCACGTCCTCTTCCAGTTCTACGTGGCCAACGGCCGGCTGTCCTGTCAGCTCTACCAGCGCAGCGCGGACATCTTCCTGGGACTGCCCTTCAACATCGCCTCGTACTCGCTGCTGACGATGATGGTGGCGCAGGTGACGGGCCTGCAGGCGCACGAGTTCATCCACACCGTGGGCGACGCGCACCTGTACCTGAACCACGTCGAGCAGGCGAAGACGCAGCTGTCGCGCGAGCCGCGCCCCCTGCCCCGCATGCGCCTCAACCCCGAGGTGACGGACCTCTTCGCCTTCAAGTACGAGGACTTCACGCTCGAAGGCTACGACCCGCACCCCGCCATCAAGGCGCCCGTGGCCGTATGAAGCTGTCCGCCATCGTCGCCATGGCGGCCAACCGCGTCATCGGCGCGGACAACCAGCTCCCGTGGCGCCTGCCCGCGGACCTCGCGCGCTTCAAGCGCATC
This sequence comes from Myxococcus sp. 1LA, assembly GCA_046520405.1. Taxonomy (GTDB): domain Bacteria; phylum Myxococcota; class Myxococcia; order Myxococcales; family Myxococcaceae; genus Myxococcus. Next base: position 741 of record JBKGHI010000344.1, on the reverse strand, counting down.
ACCATGGGGCACACCCTGGTGATAGGCCGGAAGACCTACGAGTCCATTGGCCGCCCGCTGCCGGGCCGCACCTTCATCGTCATTACCCGCCAGCGTGACTTCGCGCCGCCGGGCGTCCAGGTGGCGCACTCCGTCGACGAAGCGCTCTCCCGGGCGGAAGCCAGCGGCGACACCGAGGTCTTCATCGCCGGTGGCGCGGACCTCTACGCCCAGACAATGGACCGCGTGCAGCGCCTCTATCTCACGCACATCGACCGGGACTTCCCCGGCGACACCCGCTTCCCCGACGTGGACCTGTCAGGTTGGACGCGCGTCGAAGCAGAAGCACATCCCGACGCGGACCCACCCCACACCTTCCTCACCTACGAACGCTGACGCGCGCCCACCTTCCTTCCTTCAAACGTTAAGCGCACAATCCCGGCTTCACCCGTCAGTCCCAGGGAGTTCCGGATGCACAAGGCGTGGATGCGAGGACTTGGATTGGTTGCGGCAGTGGTGATGATGGCCTGTGGCGGCCCCGTGGAAGAGGCCCCCGTGGATGAAATGGGCAGCGCCGAGCAGGAGCTGCGCATGTGCGACTTGCAGGGGCGCTGTGCCGTCAATGAAGTCTGCGTGGGCGGCCCGGGTGGCACCTGTTACCCGTGCAACCGGTACCCGCAGTACTGCGACATCATCATCGAGCACTAAGGGCCTGTTCGGATATTAGTTAGCCGAATAGGGAAATGGTCGGGCAACCGAGCA
>JBKGHI010000343.1:0-7858 GCA_046520405.1 Myxococcus sp. 1LA | reverse complement strand
GCCTGCCCAGGCTGCGCCCCCGCGCAACCCGTGGCATCGCTTCCCGCGCCCTCTTCAGGCTGCGCGCCCTCGCCCGCGGGCTGAGCGCCACCGCCGCCGATGGCCTCGTCCGCCGGAGCGCCCTCGCCTTCACCTTCCGCGGTGGCGGGCGCGGCCTCGGGCGGCGGGGCCTTGAGCATGTTCTGCAGGCCGCTGACCTTGGCCGTAATCATCTGCTTGTCGGTGTCCGTCGTCGTCTCGAGCCCCTTGCAGCGGTCGAGGAACGCGATGGCCTTCTCCCAGCCCGCGCGGTCCGACGCATACGCCCAGCCCGCGCCGCACACGGCCTCTGGAAGGTCGGCGCGCGTGGCGAGCACCTTCTCGAAGGCCTCTCCCGCGGCCAGGCCCTTCTTCGGGTCGCGTCCCTTCTGACCGTCCAGCGCCCAGGCCAGGTACAGCGTCGCCTCCGGGGAGCCCGGCTCCAGCTCCACGGCCTTGCCGAAGGAGCGCTCGGCGCCCGCGTAGTCCCGGTACGCCAGGGCCAGCGCGCCCAGGTTGAGGTAGCCCGGGGCGAACTTCGCATCCAGGGACACGGCCTTCTGGAAGTTCACCAGGGCGCGCGCCCGGTCCTCCAGCTTCAGGTACACCATGCCCAGCAGGTTGTAGAGCGCCGGGTCCTTCTCCGAGTGCTTGCGCGCGGTGCCAGCCAGCAGCTCCGCCAGCCGGTACTTCTCCCTCGCGTAGGCCACGTGCGCCAGGTTCTTGTACGCGCCCGGGTTGTCCTTGTTGCGCACCAGCACGCGGCGGGCCGCGGACTCGGACTCGTCCAGCTTCCCCGCGACGCGGTAGGTGATGGACAGGCTGTTGAGCAGCGACGCGTCGTACTCACGGCCGGGCGTCTTCAGCGCCCGTTCGAACAGGGAGATGGCCTCATCGAGCCGCCCCTGCTCCCGGTACATGACGCCCAGGTTGACCACCGCGGGCACGTGCGCCGGGTCCAACAGGAGCACCTTCTCGTAGGCCACGCGCGCGTCGTCCGGGCGGCCCTGGCGCTCGGCGATGACGCCCAGGTTGAACTGCGCGTTGAGGCTCTGCGGCAGCACGTCCACCACCGACTCGAAGCCCTTGCGCGCGCCGTCCAGGTCACCCGCCTCGTAGGACTGGAGCGCCGCCGCGAAGGCGGCCTCCGCGTTGCCGTCCGTCTGAGAGGGTGGCGGCACCGGCTTCTGCTGCTCGGGCGCGGGCTGCTGCGCCGCGGGCGGCGTCGCTTCTGGCACGGCCGACTGCTTCTTCTGAGGCCCCGACGCGCACGCCGCCGTGAAGGCCAGCGAGCCGACGAGGAGCGAACGGAACCAGTTCATCTGCGTCTTCCCCGCCCCAACCCGAATGGAATCCATGCGAAACGGCTTCATCGCAGCACCTCCCCGCGCGCGGCCGTGGGTGCCTGCACTTCGTCATCCGAGGACTTCGGCGCCTCCTCCGGCGTGGAGGACGGCTCGGAGGCCGGCACCGGCGTCGTCGCGGTGGCGCCCTCCAGCACCCGCACCAGGTCCGACCGGACCAGCGTGTCACTGCCGCGGTAGTTCACCTGCCGCACCTGCGCGTAGGCCCCCGGGCGCAGGCGGTTCACCTGGTCCTGCGCGGTCAGGGTCCACTGGCTGTAGACGCCCAGCTCGTAGGCCTTCTCCAGCGCCTTCTCCAGGGCCTCGGCGGCCTTGTCCTCCAGCGGCAGCGCCAGGTTCTCCAGCTCGCCGCGGTACATGGCGAGCTGCTCCTCGTCGAGCCCGGACGGGTCCGGCGAGTCCATGATGTTGCGCGCGAAGTCCGCGTAGGCCAGGCCGATGCGCGTGAGCGCCGCGATGCCCCAGTCACCCGAGCCGGTGGACAGCACCGCGAGGTACTCCTTCTCCAGTCGCTGAATCTCCTTCTGCTTCGCCGCCAGGTCCCTGCGCACGGTGCTCACCCGCGAGAAGCGGATGCCCGTGTAGCGCTTCCACGCCGGCTCCAGCGACAGGAAGCGCGCGTGGCCGTAGGCGTTGAGCACCGCCGTGTCCTTGCGCGCGTTCTCCGGCAGGCGGTTCCACGCCCGCACCAGCTCCCCCATCACGCGCTCCTGCTCACGCGTGTTCTTCAACTGCTCGTACGCCAGCAGCTCGTGGTAGCGCGCCTGGTACACCTGCGCGGAGCTGGAGCGCGCGTCACGGCCATACATCTCCGCGAAGGCGCCGAAGGCGCGGGCCGCCTCGCTCCACTTCTTCTCCTTCTCCCACGCGAGCGCCGCCGCGAAGGCCACCTGCGGCACGTCCTTGCGGTCCTTGAAGCGGGACACGTAGGTGTTGTAGGCGGCCACGGCCTTCTGCGGCTCGCCCGCGCCTTCCCACCAGACGCCCGCGTTGAACTGCGCGTCGGCCACCCAGCCGCCCGCCTCGTCCAGCAGCGCCTTGCGCTCGGTGGCGAGCCGCTCGCGCTTGGACTCCGCGTCCTCGGCGACGGGGGCGACGTCCGCCTTGGGGCTGGCCTTCGACGCCTTGGACTTCCCACCGGCGTTGTCCGCCTTCAGCGCGGCGTCGTAGCTGGCCACGAAGGACTCCGCCATGACGGCGGCCTTCCGGTACTCAGCGACCTTCTCGTAGAGGCCGGCCAGCGAGTAGCGCGCCTTCAATTCGAAGGGGCTGCGCGGATACTCCTTGAGGAAGCGCTCGCCCGCGGACAGGCCCTTGTCGATTTCGCCCGCCTCCTGCGCGATGACCATCGCGTAGGTGAGCGCGCGGTCCGCGTTCTCCGACTTGGGGAACTCGGACACGAAGCGGAGGAACTCCTCGGCGGCCTTCTTCGGGTTCTTCTCCTTCTTGTAGACGATTTCGTCCACCCACTTGTACTGGCTGCCTTCGACGACGCGGCTGACGCGCACGGCGAAGTCCGTTCCCGGCTTGGCCAGCTTCTTGTTCTCCAGGAACTTCTTCGACAGCGTGTTCAGCTCGAGCCACTCCTCGCGGCTCTCCAGCACGTACATGGTGAGGTCAGCCGCGTCGCGCGAGCGGCGCTCCTCGGGGAACTTCTCGATGATTTCGCCGAAGCGCCGGGCCGCGTCCACGAAGTGGCTGCGGTCATAGAGGATGACGGCGGCCTGGTAGCGCAGGTCGATTTCATCCTGCGTGTTCGGATACAGCTTCACGTAGACGTCGCACGCGGCGACCAGCCGGTCCTCGAACTTCGTGAGCGACTCCTCCTGGCGGTCCTTGGCGTCGCGCTTGACGATCTTCTGTTTGGCGACGTCGCCCTTGTCCTTCTTCTCGTCGACCTTCTGGCCGTCGCGCAGGTCGCTCTTGGCGAGCTGGCCGCGCTCAATCTTCACCAGCTTGTCGTAGGCGAGGATGGCGTTGTACGCGGCGCTCTTGCGGTAGGACTCGTTGGAGACCTCGCGCGCCGTGTCGCGGTCCGGAATCTTGAAGGCCACCACGGCGTCGTACTCGGCCGCGGCCGCCTCCCACTCCTCCAGCGCCCAGAGGATTTCCGCGTAGAAGAAGCGGAGGTTGAAGGCGGAGTCCGCCACGAAGTCCGGGTTCGCGTTGGAGGCGAACGCGTCCACGTACTGCTTGTAGATGTCACGCGCCAGCCGATACGTCTCCACCTGGCGCGTCTTCTGCGCCTCCTGGTGGTACTCGGTGACCATGACGCGCATCGCCTCTTCGGTGACGTTGAAGGCGTTGCGAAGAACGGTGGTCTTCCCCTCGTTGGCCTTCCACCACTCGCCACCGGGGCTGTAGAGGTCCACCATCCGCTTCATTTCCTTGCGGACCACCTGGCGCTGGCGGAGCCCTTCGTGCGCGCGGACGATGGCCTGCTGGTACTCCGGCGCGTTGGCGCCCATGGGGTCGTCGTCCACGAGCGTGCGGTACGTGAGGATGGCGCTGTCGAAGTGCCCCGCGTCCACCAGGCCCGCGGCCGTCTTGGCCAGCAGCCGGCCCACGCGCTGCGCCGGGGCCTTCTCCTTGAAGTAGGCAATGGCCTGCTTCGGCTGGTCCAACTGGACGTAGAAGACCGTCAGGTCGTTGAGCGCCTCGGTGCGGAGGTCACCCAGCTCGGGGCTCTTCGCGGCGTAGTCCACCACCTCGTGGAGCTTCTGCAGCCCCTGGTCGTAGTCGCCCGTGTTGTAGTCACACCAGGACAGCTTGTAGACGGCGTAGGCGTAGATCTTGGGCACGCCCGAGTCCCGCGCCTTCTCGTAGTTCTGCTTGGCGGGGATGAGCTTGTTGTGCTCGAAGTAGTGGTTGCCCAGCTGGATGTACGCGTCCGGCACGAACTGCGACTTGGGGAAGTCGCGGATCAACTCCTCGTAGCGGGCCACCGCGTCCTCGCGGCGTCCCAGCTCGTAGTAGTTGTAGCCCATGGAGAAGAGGACCTCGTCGCGCTGCGGATAGTCCGGGTACGCGCGGAGGATGTCCTCGTAGATGCCCATCGTCTCGGTGCGGTAGCGCTCGCTGTCCGCGTGGTTCTGCTTGGGCGCCTCCACCTTCTCGCCGCGCGCCACGGCCGCGTCGTATTCCTTCTCCGCCGCGAGGAAGCGCGTCATCTCCAACTGGTAGAGGTACTTGGACTTCTCCCAGTAGAGCTCCGACAGGCGGTAGAGCATCTCCGCCTTCTGCGGGTTGCCGTCGCGCAGCTTGGGGATGAGGCGCTTGAAGGCCTCAATGGCCTCGTCGCGCTTCTTGTCCGCCAGCGCGTCCCGCTTGGCGTCCGGGATGCGCGGCAGCTCCGCGAACTTCGCCGAGGCCGGCTGGACTCGCGCGGGGCCCTGGCGCACGTCCTCGGGGGCCACGCCCGGAGGCGGAGCCTTCTCCTCGGCCTCGCGGTCGACCTGGGCCTTCGCGGACTTCCTCTTCCCGCCCGCCTTGTTGCTGGACGCACCCGAGGTCTTCGACGCGGACGCCGCGGTGGGCTTTTTCCCCCCCTTGCGGGCCTGCGTTTCCGCCGCCTCTCCCACCCCGCCAGTGATGAGCACCGCGCCCACCGCCAGCGCACCGAAACGAAGAACCACCTTCATGCGAGCTCCTGCCGTGAAGCCGACCCGGCATGCGGGCAATCCAGCACCCACTGACGAGGGACGACGCAAAGTAGATGCGCACTTCTGGATTGAGAAGTGGCGGTGGAACGGGGCTTGCGCGCTGTCAACAACGCCGAAGGGGCCGCTTCCGCGCAGCGCGCGCAGAGCCGGCCCCTCCAAGGTACGAACATGGGTGATAACGGCGCCTGTCTTCCTACGGCTGCTGTTCAGCGGTCTTCGCCGGGCAGCCACGCTTCAGCGTGTATTGGTAATAACCAATCTCGTCGATCCAGAACTCGCCCTGGAACTTCCAGTAGTTCCAGGCCGCGCCCGGCATCTTCGGGCGATACAGCGACTGACGCGACAGCAGCGCCTTCTGGTCCACACCGGCCTGCAGCAAATCCTTCTCATCCAATGCCGTCTGCACGCGGATGATTTCCGCCTGGTCGGAGAAGGTCCGCAGATTGTCCGCTGCCTCACGGATGCGGCTCTGCGCCAGCGTCCCACCCACCTGGAGCAGCGTGCCGCGCACGTCCTCCAGCGACGCGGTGGTCTGCGCCGCCAGCGCCGTGCCACGCCACCGTCCATTGGTGAGCGCGCGCTTCTCGTTGTCCACGCGCTCCAGCATCCGCATCACCTCGCGGATGCGCTCGTTGTTGCGCAGCCACAGGTACACCGGGCGCGGCAGCCGGCGGTTCTCCGCCGCCACCAGGTTGTAGGACTGCACCAGCGGCACGTCCTCGCCGGTGAAGGGCTCCAACTGCTTCTCCATGGGGCCGTACAGCTCGTCGAAGGCCGCCAGCGTGGTCTTCACCTCGTCGTAGAGGCACGAGTAGTAGTAGACGGTCGCCTTGAGAATCCACGACTCGGGCTGGAAGGCGCCCTCGAACTGCGGCGCGTGCAGCGCCTGGAGGCTGCCGAGCGCCCCACCGAAGTCCTCGTTCTGGAAGCGCGCGAAGCCGTTCTCGAAGAGCGCCTGGTCCCAGTAGCGCGAGTAGCGCGGCACCCGCTCATACGCGGCGCTGGCATCGGGGTACTCACCACGGCGGTAGTGGAGCCGGCCCAGGGCGATGAGCGCCAGGTGCTGCGTGGCGCGCAAATCCAGCTGCCCTTCCTTCGCGGCCAGCACCGCGTTGAAGGCGGCCAACGCGTCCTTGTCCAGCACGGAGGCCTCGCCGGGACGGCCCGGGAAGCGCGGGTCCGCCAGCACGACGCCGAGCAGGTAGCGCGACTTCGCGTACACGCGGCTGTCCTGGGGCACCGCCTCCAGCAGCGCGCGCGCCTCCTCGAAGCGGCTCTTGCGCTGGCTCACCGTGCCCACCAGGTAGTTGATGCGCGCGAGCACCTCCTTGGGCAGCGTCACCCAGCGGTCGCGCACCTCGTCGGTGTAGGCTTGGTTGAGGATGCTGGGGATGAGGTTGTGCTCGTCCAGTTGCTGCTGCATGTCCACCAGCCCCTCCACCGCCTTGAGATACGAGGGGTGGGAGGGCCCGGCGTTGACGATGGCCGCATAGGCGATGAAGGCGGCGACGGGCAGGCCCTTCTGGGCCAGCGCCTGTCCGAGGAAGTACTCCGCCTTGCCCTTCACCTCCGCGTCGGAGGACTTCTCCGCCAGTTCGAAGAAGAGGGGCGCGGCGGTGTCCATGTCACCGGCGTTGAAGGCGGCCAGCGCGCGGTTGTAGCCGCCCGAGTCAGGCTGGGCGGACACCGCGAGCGGCGCCAGGGCGACGAAGAGGCTGAGCAGTCGTTTCATGGCGGTTCGGGCCTTCCTGCGCATCAGAAGAGGACAGAGAAGCCGGCGTAGAAGCTGACGTTGTTGAGGACGTCGGAGGACGGCTCGGCCACCAGGTCGCGGCCCAGGATGATGTCCTCGCGGTAGTTCTTCTTCGTCTTCGGGTCGATGCCGTCGAACTTCTCGTAGCGGCAGCTCCCGCTCAGGTTCAGCGTGGAGAAGTCCTGGTTGGTGGACCGCGCCGCTTCCAGCGCCTCGAAGTCCGCCAGGTTGCAGCCGTCCACCCGGTCCACGCGCGCGGTGTAGATGAGGTCCCTCACCTCCACGCGCAGCGCATACGACTCACCGAACTGGAGCCGGAAGCCGCCGCCCACCGAGCCCATGAACTTGGTGCCGGTGTCGCCGAAGCGCGCGGGCACCCGGAACGACTCCCCCTCCACCTCGTTCGTCACCGCGGGCCGGATGAGGTGGCGCGTGGAGCCGACACCGGCGCCGCCGCTGAGCACCACGCTGAACTGCGCCAGCGAGTTGTTGAGGAAGGCGAACTTGCCGTAGAGCGGCGTGACCTCCACGCCCGCGTGCGCGCCCCACACCAGCAGCAGCGACGAGGCGGCCTGCGCCTGCTCACGCACCTTGTCGATGAGCTCCAGGTTGAAGGCGCTCTCGTTCGAGTACCAGTTGTACTGGCCCATCACCTGGAGGGCGAAGTTCTCCTGCAGGTGGTAGGTGTAGTGCGCCGCCGTGCCCGCGTGGTTGGTGTACTTGCCGTTCACCTGCACCGTGGCCGGGTACAGCGTCAGCTCGTGACGGCCCTCGTCCGCGAAGCGCTTCTTCTGGACGATGTGCACCGACACGTTGGGGTTGTAGAGCGGCGCCCCGTTCACCAGCCGCTGCTGCTGGGCATCCGTGGTGCGAGGCACGTCGGAGCCCAGGTCGGAGGCCAGCACCGGCGCGTCATCCGGAACAGGCGGCGCCTGCTGCCCCGCCACGCCCGTGTCAGCGGGAGCGCCAGGCGACCCCACGGTGGGCGCGGACTCGGCATCCGGCGACGGGCCGGTTTCGTCGAGGTGGGTCGGCTCGCCACCGGGCGCTCGCCAGAGGTC
>JBKGHI010000342.1:0-7905 GCA_046520405.1 Myxococcus sp. 1LA | reverse complement strand
CCCCTGTCGGCGTCCGGCGAGCGCCACGGGCCCGCGCCGCGTGGCCACCCAGGGACAGCTCGACTGGCCCTTGAGGGGCGTCCTCTACGGCCGCTTCGGGAAGAAGGGGAAGGAGCCGCACGACGGCATCGACCTGGCCGCGCCCTCCGGCACGCCCGTGAAGACGGCCCAGGAGGGCACTGTGCTCTACGCAGGCGAGCAGCGGGGCTACGGCAACATCGTCATCGTCGAGCACACCAACAAGCTGATTACCCTGTACGCGCACAACCGCGACCTGCGTGTGAAGACAGGGCAGAAGGTCCGCCGGGAGCAGGTGATTGCCACCGTGGGCGAGTCCGGCCGCACGTCCGGGCCCCATCTGCACTTCGAGGTTCGCCTGGACGGAAAGCCGGTGGATCCGCTGGACTTCCTGGGCCCCATGCCCACTTCGTGAGCGGGGCGGCGCGGGCTCGGCTGCCTTCCTGCGCTCGGCGGCGGGGCAGGGCGGAACAGGGTGTGACGTCTGGCACTCCGTGCCGGGCCGAGGTGAAGGTAGAGTGCCGGCCCGTGTCGCGCTTCGTGTCCTGGTGGCTTTCTTCTTTCGTCCTGCTGGCTTCGGCGGCGCATGCCCAGACGCCAGTCTCTGAGTCACCGGCCGCTGCGTCTCCCACGCCGATGCTCCCGTTGTCGGGTGTCGTGGCTCCGGCTTCTGCGTCGCCAGCCACCGGGGCTTCGCCTGGAGCGGCTCCGGCTTCCGCGCCTTCCGCCACTGGGGCTTCGCCTGGAGCGGCTCCGGCGGCTGAGTCGCCGACGGCTGAGGCTCCGGCCGACACGGCTCCCGTTGCCGCGTCACCGGCGGTTGATGAGACTTCGGCCGCTGCGACGCCATCTCTCTCGGGCGTCGCGGCCCCCGCGAGCGCGGCCGATGCCACCGCGCCCGTCGCCGTCGCCGTGCTGATGTTGGAGGCCAATGAGGCGGGCAGCGACGCGGCGCCGGGCATCACCTCGCTCATCACCTCGCGGCTGGCGGAGTCGCCGCGGTTGCGCGTCCTGTCCCAGTGGGACGTGGAGGCCGCGCTGGACGCCGAGCACCAGCAGAAGCTCCAGGCCCTCAAGTCGTGCGAGCGCGGGGACTGCCTCCAGGAGCTGGTGGCCCTCACCGGCGCCCGCTACGTGGTGGCCGGCCGGTTGGACCGCTTTGGCGACCAGTACCTGCTTACCGCCAACCTGCTGGACGCCGTGGGCGAGCGCATCCTGGCCCGACCGCGCGCGGAGGCCCCGGAAGCGGAGGACCTGCTGCGCACGGCGAAGGCTGTCTCCGACCAGCTCTTCGCCGCGCTCGTGCCGCCCGAGGAGTCCGTGGTGGCCCGCCCCCTCCTGGGCGGCTCCTCCCGGACGGGCGGCGGCGGCCTGCTGCTGGGCCTGCGCGTGAACAACAACTTCATCGACAAGCTGTCCACGGTGAACCCGGGCGGAGACATCGAGGTGGGCTACTGGTTCCACCCCGAATGGGTCGGCTTCCTCCAGGTGGGCTTCAGCTACGTGCGCTCCACCCAGGAGGGCGTGCGCAGCGGCCTCAACGTGCTGCCCAGCGTCGTGGGCGCGCGCCACTACCACAACGTGGAGAAGTCCCTGCGGCCCTACTGGGGCTTCGGCCTGGGCGTGCAGCTCTCCTTCGGCGACTTCGGCATCTTCCAGTCCACCGGACCGCTGCCCACCGTCATGGGCTTCGCGGGCCTGGAGTACCTCGTCGCCGGTTCCGTGGGCTTCCAGGTCGAGCTGGGCACCAACGTCGCGCAGGCGGTGCTGGGCCTGGCGGAATCGAAGCTGGGCGACGGCCTCAACCTGGACCTGAACGCTGGCATCGCGTACCACTTCTGAGCTTCGGAGCCCCCATGTTCCCGCGACCGCGCGCCCTCTCCCTGATTGCCCTGCTCGCCCTGACGGGCTGTGATGACGAGACGCCTCGCGTCAAACCGAAGGACCACGCGGAGGGCCTCTACGTCAAAGGCACCGCCGAGTACCTCCAGGGCCAGTTCGAGTCAGCCCTGGCCTCCTTCGACGCCATGAAGCAGATCACCCCGGACGACCCGCGTCTGCCCGCCGCGCGCGGCGAGGTGTACCTGTCCATGGGCCGGCTGACGGACGCCGCCGCCGAGTTCGAGGCCGCCCTCAAGCTGGAGCCCAAGCGCTCCACCAACTGGAGCCGCCTCGGCTTCATCCAGACGCAGCTCGGCCAGGTGACGGAGGCCCAGAGCTCGCTGCGCAAGGCCCTGGCCCTCTTCCCCCAGGACTTCAACGCCCTGGAGTCGCTGGGCGACCTGGACCTCAAGAAGGGCGACCACGACTCCGCCGTGCGGCACTTCACGCTCGCGTCCACCGCCGCGCCCTCGCCGGAGCAGAAGTCCGCGCTCGTCATGCGCGCGCTGGAGGTCCTGTCGTCGAAGGAGCGCTACCCGGAGCTGCTGGCCGCGGCCCAGAAGGCCGTGGACGACGGCATCCACACCGCGGAGGTGCTGGCCACCCTGGGGGACGCGCTGGTGCGCGCCGGCAACCTCACCGAGGCCGCCAACGCCTACCGCGACGCCGCCAGCCGCTCGCCCAGGGACCCCACGCTGTGGGAGCTCGTCGGTGAAATCCAGACGAAGCTCGACAAGCCCGGGGACGCCATCTCCGCCTACAAGGAGTCCCTGCGCGTGAAGGACCGCGCCATCGTCCACGTGGCGCTGGCCCGCATCTACCTGGGGATGAAGGACACCTCGGCCGCCAAGGAGGAGCTGGCCGCGGCGCTGGAGTCAGTCTCCGGCGAGGACATCCGCGAGATGCGAGAGCTGGCCAGCCTGCTGGCCACCATGGACCGCAAGCCGGACGCGCTGCGCATCCTGTCCACCCTCAGCTCGGAGCAGGACCACGCGAAGGACGCCGAGCTGCACGTCGCCACCGCCCAACTGGCGCGCGAGCTCAAGGAGACCGCCATCCTTCAGGCCGCCTGCGCGCGGGCGACCGCGGCTGACGCCCGCATCAAGAAGTGCCCCTGAAATCCACGCCCGGGCCATGAACCGGCCCGGGACGGGTGGGTGGACTACGGCGTCCGCCCGCCCTGGAGCTTGCGGTACACGCCCACCACCTGGCCCAGAATCATCGTGGACCGGAACTCCGCGCGGCTCACGTAGATGGGCTGCATGGTGGCGTTGGCCGGCTGGAAGCGGATGCGGTCGCCTTCCGGGTAGTAACGCTTCACCGTGGCCTCGTCCTCGATGAGGGCCACCACGATTTCACCCGGCTGCGCGGACGGCGTCTTCTTCACGAAGAGGTAGTCCCCGTCGTGGATGCCGTCGTCAATCATCGACTGCCCCTTCACGCGCAGGGCGAAGACCTCGCGGCCATTCACGCCTCCGAGCAGGAAGCTGTCGATTTTGACGGAGTCCTCCATGTTCTCCTGCGCCAGCAGCGGCGCGCCGGCGGCCACCTTGCCGAGCAGGGGAATCTCCACCATGCCCGAGTCCTTGCGCGCCCCCAGGCCGAGGAGCAGCCGCGCGCGCTTGGTGGGCACCAGGGAGCGGCTCTGCTGCTCGCCCCGGTTCAGGTAGCCCTTGCGCTCCAGGGCCTTCAAATGGTCGTTGACGCCGTTCGTCGAGCGGATGTCCATGTGCTCCCCGATTTCGCGAATCGTCGGCGGGAAGCCCCGGGTCTCCGTCTCCTTGACGATGAAGCTGAGAATCTCGCGCTGGCGTTCCGTGAGCTCTTCCATGCGCTCCCTCACTCGTCTGCCGTCCTGCCGGGGAGTCGTTCCCCCCAGGCAACAGGCTTTCAGTGTCACTCTCCCTGAACAGACGTGTAGAGTCAACTCGTCCGGTGTCACCCTGCGCACTCCCGGTATGCCCCGCTTCGTCCTGTTTCTCACTTCTTGAGGCGGGGGGACGAACTCGACGTACACTTCCGCCGCTTTGTCCGAGCTCCGCCACACGCTGCTCTTCGTCGACGACGAGGCCGACGTCCTGGACATCCTCACGCGGATGTTCCAGCGCCGGTACCGCGTCCTCACGGCCCGAAGCGGTTCCGCCGCGCTGGAAATCCTGAGGAAGGAGTCGGTGGACGTCCTCATCACCGACCAGCGGATGCCGGAGATGACGGGCATCGAGCTGGTGGCCACCGCGCGCGCGGAGGGCTTCGACGTCACCGCGCTCCTGTTGACGGGCTACACCCACCCGGACGACATCATCGCGGCCATCAACCAGGGGCAGGTGTACCGGTACATCACCAAGCCCTGGGACGTGAACGACCTGCTCATCACCGTGAAGAACGCGGTGGAGTACACGCAGCTGCGCAAGGACAAGGAGCGGCTCATTCGCCAGCTCCACCAGCGCGTGGAGGCGCTCTTCGTCCTGTACGAGGTCAGCCGCGCCAGCGCGAATGATCCGGCCAGCTACGACAACATCATCGACCGCGTGCTCATCGCGGTGGCGCGCGTGCTGCCCTACGACTGCGGCGCGGCGCTCATCGCCCCGGACGAGGCCCGCAGCGCCACGCTGCGGCTGCGCTGCAACGGCATGGTGGGCGAGCAGGCGCTGCTGGGCGTGAAGGAGTCCATGCTCGGCGCCTACCGCAAGAGCAGCGGCCTCCTGTTGCCGGAGGACCGTGTCATCACCCGCGTGGCGGGCACCACGACGCGGGACGCGGCGGCGCCGTCCATCTACCCCAGCCAGCTCACCGTCAACCTGGTGGCGGGTGGGCGCCCGGTGGGCATGCTGTCGCTGTTCAGCCAGAAGCCGGATGCGTTCTCCGAGGACGACGGCGTGCTGCTGGACGTGCTCGCCAACCAGACGGCGGACGCCATCCAGTCCCTGCGCTCGGCGGAGGAAGAGGCCCGCCACCGCATGGAGCGGATGGTGGAGTCCATGGCCGACGGCGTGGTCCTCACCGACGAGAAGAACGACATCGTGGTGATGAACCCGGCGGCGCGGCGCCTGCTGCACGCGGGGGAGAATCCCGAGGAGCAGACGACGCGGCTGATGGAGGAGCGCCTGGGCTTCCAGCCCTTCCACCTGGTGCGCGGCTGGGAGTACGGCGGTGGGCAGGTGCTGCGCGAGGAGGTGAAGCTCTTCGACCGGCACGTCCAGACAACGGTGACGCCGGTGACGGACGCGCGGGGCACGCTGCGCGGCGTGTGCGTGGTGCTGCGCGACATCACCGAGCAGAAGCGGCTGGAGGAGCGCAAGGACGAGTTCGTCTCCATGGTGAGCCACGAGCTGCGCACGCCGCTGACGTCCATCTCCGGCGCGCTGGACCTGGTGCTCAACTTCATGGCCGGCGACATCAACGAGCGGCAACGCCGCTACCTGTCGCTGGCGCGGGACTCCACGGAGAAGCTCAACGCCATCGTGGATGACCTGCTGGACCTGTCGAAGTTCGCCAAGGGCCGGCTGCGGATGAACTTCGAGGTGTCGTACGTCGACGAGCTCGTCCAACGCGTGGTGGAGAAATACGGCCCGGCCTTCGGCGAGAAGCGGGTGCAGGTGAAGCCGGTGCTGCCGCGCCACCCGATGCGCCTCGTGGCGGACCCGAACCGCCTGGACCAGGTGCTCAACAACCTGCTCAACAACGCGGTGAAGTTCACCCCGGAGGGCGGGGAGGTGCGGGTGGAGGTGCACGCCACCTCCAGCCTGCCGGGCTACGTGGTGATTTCCTGCTGGAACAGCGGGGACCCCATCGCCGAGGAGAGCCTGGAGCGCATCTTCGACCGCTTCGAGCAGGCGCGCACCAAGGCCAACCGCACCGTGCGAGGCACCGGCCTGGGGCTGGCCATCTGCCGCAACATCGTGGAGGCCCACGGCGGCCGCATCTGGTGCGAGCCGTGCTCGGACGGCGTGCGCTTCATGGTGGTGCTGCCCACCGAGCCACCGCCCGAGCTGCGCCGCGCCGACGACGTGGCGGACGCCATCCAGCTCCCGCGCCGGCAGGAGAGCCGGGGGCGGGTGCTCGTCATTGACGGCGAGCCGGAGGTGGCCTTCATCGCCAAGGCGCTGATGTCCGCGCGCGGCTACGACGTGCGGCTGGCCTTCAACGCGGAGGACGGCCTGGCCGCCGCGCGCCGGCATGATCCGGACACGGTGATGGTGTCCGTGCGCCTGCCGGACGTGGACGGGCTGCGGCTGGCCGAAATCCTGAGGCACGACCCGGAGACGCGGCGCGCGCCGCTGCTGGTGTCGTCCGCCTTCGACGAGCGCCAGCGCGCCTTCCGCGCCGGCGCGGACGCCTTCCTGGTGCGCCCGCTGGCGGCGGACAAGCTGCTGGCCACGGTGGACTCGCTGGTGCGTGGACGCCAGGGCCCCGCGCACGGCCGCGTGCTGGTGGTGGACGACGACGCCAAGATCGCCGCCATCTGCCGCGAGGTGCTGGAGAACATCGGCTTCGACGTGGCGCTGGCGGGCTCCATCGAGGAGGGGCGCCGCTCCCTGCGCGAGCGCCGTCCGGACGTGGTGCTGCTGGACGTGACGCTGCCGGACGGTGACGGCTTCGTCTTCCTGGAGGAGATCAAGGCGGAGAGCGCCGGAGGCCACATCTCCGTCATCTTCATCTCCGCCCGCGCGGAGACGTCCTCGAAGGTGCGCGCGCTCAAGCTGGGCGGCGACGACTACCTCACCAAGCCCTTCGACGCGTTGGAGCTGGGCGCGCGCGTGGAGAGCGTGATGCGGCGCAAGGAGCAGGAGCTGTCGGCCTCGCCCACCACGCAGCTTCCGGGCTCCACCGCCATCGAGCGCGAGGTGCAGCGGCGCCTGTCCGCGCGGCGGCCCTTCGCCTTCTGCTACCTCGACCTGGACAACCTCAAGGCCTACAACGACTACTACGGCTTCGCGAAGGCGGACGGCGTGGTGCGGCAGACGGGGGACTTGATGCGCGAGGTGTTCGCGCAGGACGGCGCGCCCGGCGACTTCCTGGGCCACGTGGCGGGTGACGACTTCGTGTTCATCACCTCGCCGGAGTCGGTGGACCGCATCTGCCAGAAGGCCATCGAGACGTTCGACCGCATCATCCCGCTCTATTACGACCGGCAGGACCGGGAGCGTGGCCACATCGAGGCGGAGGACCGCTACGGGGAGAAGCGGCGGTTCCCCATCATGAGCGTGTCCGTGGTGGCGGTGATGACGGACGGCACCCAGGACCACGCGGAGCTGGCGCGCCGCGCCGCGGACATGAAGAAGCGCGCCAAGGCGATTGCGGGCTCCGTCTTCCTGCGCAGTGACCAGGAGCGGGTGGTACGCTCCGTGGCCGGATGAGGCTCTACCAGCAACTCGTCCTGTTCATGCTCGCCGCGACGGTGCTTCCCCTGGCCGCGGTGGGCTTCCTGTTGCTTTCGCGCGCCGAGGCCGAGCTGGCTTCACGCATCGACGCGGAGCAGCGGGCGCAGGCGACCGCCGCCGCGGAGTCGGTGGGCGCCACCGTGATGGAGGTGGTGGACGCGCTGGCCCGCTCCGCGGAGCTCATCGACTGGCAGGCCGCGAGCGACGCGGAGACGCAGGGCGCGCTGCGGCTCCTGTACGGCCAGTCCCCGGCGGTGAGCGCCGTGCTGAAGCTGGACTCGGAGGGCCGCCCGCTGGGCGCGCCCGTCTTCCGCGCGCAGGCCCTTGACGGGCACCCGGCCTTCTCCCCCGACTCCCTGGACCGGCTGGTGCGCTCCATCCCCGTGCAGACGCTGCGGGGCGGCGGAAAGGGCCAGGCGGCGCTGGGCAGCGCGTACGTCCACGCGGAGGAGGGGCATTCGGCGGTGGCCGTGGCGGTGAAGCTGGCGGACGGGGAGGGCGCGCCCTTCGCCGTCGCCGAGGTGGTCCTCCAGCCGCTGGAGGCGGTGCTGCGACGCCGCCTGGGAGACGGGCTGGGGCGCATCGACCTGGTGGACGAGGAGCGCCGCGTGCTCGCCAGCACGGT
>JBKGHI010000341.1:0-7915 GCA_046520405.1 Myxococcus sp. 1LA | reverse complement strand
CCCGCCGCCAAGCCCGCGGCGCAGGCCGCCGCGAAGAAGGCCCCCGCCCCCGCCCCCGCCCAGCCCGTGGCGCTGAGCGACGAGTCCGAGCCCACCGACCGGACCCTGCTCATCCAGCTCCCCACGGCCAAGGAGGACGACGACTGGACCGCCCTGGTGGACGAGCTGGACAAGTAGCCTGGCTGGGCGGCGCCCCTCGTTCGGGATTCCGGCCCCCCGCCGGAATCCCGGCGGCGCCCCGCCTCGAATCACCGAGGCTTCAATGAAGCGGCCCTGACATCCATGCCCTAGCTGGGCAGGTGTGTCAGGGCCGTTTCAGTTCCAACCAGAAGGGCGTTGAGCGGCTCCAGCCGCGCTCAGAGCGCGGCGCGCGCCTCGCGGACCAGCTCCTTGAAGTGGAGCGTGGAGACGACTTCGCGGAAGGACACGCGGTGGCCGTCACTCTGTGCCTCCGCCTGGGCGCGGCGCCAGCTGTTGCGGAGTGTGCGCAAGGAAACGTAGGCCAGCAGGAGTGGGAACCCGCCTGGGAGCAGAACGACCGCCACCATCATCACCATCCGGATCCACGCCCACACCATGACCACGCACCTCCCTGAGTACCGAGTCGCGGCCAAGAGATGCACGGCGTGTGCCCACGGTGCGCAAATAATTTCCTCGCGGATTTCCGCAGGGTTGCCAGGCAGCGCGGCGGACGGGCCACGTTGGCGACGCCGGAACCCTGGCATTTTTGCCGCAGTCGCCTGAAGGGCGTCGGTTAAGTTCACAGGGTGAGCACCCCTTCGACGGTTGAGAGCCGCGCCTTCACCAGCGTGGAAGACGCGCAGAAGCGCCTGGAGCAGGTGGGCTATCTGTCCTCGCCGGAGATCGCCACGGCGGCCTTCCTGGCGGACCGGATGGACAAGCCCATCCTGGTGGAAGGCCCCGCCGGCGTCGGCAAGACGGAGCTGGCCAAGGCGCTGGCCCAGGCGCTGGGGCGCGAGTTCATCCGGCTCCAGTGCTACGAGGGCCTGGACGAGGCGAAGGCCCTCTACGAGTGGGAGTACGCCAAGCAGCTCCTCTACACCCAGCTCCTCAAGGACAAGATTGGGGACATGGTGCAGGGCACCACCACGCTGGCGCAGGCGGCGGACCGGCTGGCCTCCAGCGACGCGGTGTTCTTCTCCGAACGCTTCCTGCTGCCCCGCCCGGTGCTGCGCGCGCAGCTCTCCGAGCGCCCCGCCCTGCTGCTGGTGGATGAAATCGACAAGGCGGACCCGGAGTTCGAGGCCTTCCTGCTGGAGGTGCTCTCCGACAACGCCGTCACCATCCCCGAGCTGGGCACCTTCCGCGCGAAGCACATCCCCCGCGTGCTGCTCACCTCCAACGCCGCGCGCGAGCTGTCCGACGCGCTCAAGCGCCGCTGCCTGCACCTGCACATCGACTTCCCGGACCGCGAGCGAGAGCTGCGCATCGTCCGCTCGCGTCTCCCGCAAGTCCCTCAAGTCCTTGCCGAGCAGGTCGTGGAAGCCGTCGCCGCCATCCGCTCGCTGGACTTGAAGAAGGCGCCCTCCATCAGCGAGACGCTGGACTGGGCGCAGAGCCTGGCGCTGCTGAACGCGGAGCAGCTCACCTCGGACGTGGTGGCCTCCACGCTCAACCTCGTCCTCAAATACGAGGGCGACATCGAGAAGGCGAAGGCCAACCTGCCGCAGATCGCCCAGGCCTGACGGGCCCCCGAAGCCCGTGCTGCTGAAGGAACGCTTTCAAATCACGCGGCCGCTCGAGGAGATGGAGATTCGCCTCGTGCGCGCGGCCCTGGCCAACGCCGCCCTGGTGGACCCTCGCGAGGAGGCCATCCTGCGGACCGCGCTGTCGCTGGCGCGCCTCTACAAGGTGCGGCACGGCGAGCTCGACGTGGGCGTTGGCGCGCAGCTCACCCCGTTCCGCGAGGAGGTGGAGCGCCGCCTGGGTCCGGTCCTCCGAGGCCCCTACCCGCCCACGAGGGATCGGCTGATGCCGCACGTGAAGGACCTGCGCCAGCACGCCGCGCAGGCGCGTGACGCGGTGGCGGAGCGGCTGCGCGGCCGCGTTCCGCTGGAGGCGCTGGACCGGGAGATACGCCAGAAGGAGCTGGTGCTCGTCACCGGCGGTGGCGGGGGCACGGCCTACGTCTACCTGGGCGTGATGAGCCTGCTGGACGAGCACGGCCTGGAGCCGCGGCTGCTCGCCGGGACGTCCATGGGCGCCATCCTGGCCATCATGCGCTCACGCCTGGCGCGCTTCGACCCCACGGACATGATCAACATCGTCCGCGGGCTGTCCTTCCGGAAGCTCTTCCGCTTCATCTCCACGGAGAGCCGCTACGGGCTGCCCGCCGCGCTGCGGCTGTTCCTGCGCTCGGGGCTGGGCCGCTTCTTCGGCGCGGGCCCAGAGAGCCCCGGCATGCGGCTCAAGGACTTGCCGGTGCCCACCCTCATCGCCGTGGGCGGCGTCCGCCGCGGCATGCTCCCCCGGCCGCTGGAGTATTACGAGCGCCTGTTGGGCACCAGCCCGCTGGGCCTGCTCAACCCCGCGGGCGTGGCCCGCCGCATCCAGGCCGCCATGGGCGCCATGGCCGAGCTCTTCACCCGCCCCGAGGTCACCGCCCGCCTCTACCTGGGCGCGGACGACGCCACCGGCGACTTCGACGCGCTCGACGCCGCGGGCTTCTCGTCCGCGCTGCCCGGCGTCATCCACTACGACGTGCTGCGGGAGGACCCAGGCATGCACACCTTGGTGGAAGGCCTCATGGATCAGCACGGCGTCGCGCGACTCATCGACGGAGGACTGGTGGACAACCTGCCCGCGAAGGCGGCGTGGAAGGCGGTGGCCCGGGGCCGCATCGGCACGCGCAACGCGTTCATCCTCGCGCTCGACGGCTTCGCCCCGAAGCTGACCACGCCCTTCTGGCTGCCCCTTCAGCGGTTGGCCGCGATGACGGTGGCGCCCAACCTCCCGTATACGCACCACGTCAAACGCTTCCCCCGGACATTGTCGCCATTGGAAGTCGTACCGTCGGTGGAACTGGCCGCGAAGGCGCTAGACTTCGGTCGAGCAGCACTGGCGGAGGACATCCCCTTCCTCCGCCGGATGCTCGCTCCCCTGCCACCGGTGCCGTGAGTCACCTGGGCCACGAAACTCGCTTTGACCTCATAGGTTCCCCTGATTAGAAGGCCCCGGGCTGTCCCACACCTCAACCATCCAGGCGAAGGAACATCGAATGAGCTCGACCTCGAGTAGTGGAGTGCGCGCCGAGCAAATCTGGCTCGACGGCCGACTGATGAAGTGGGACGAGGGCAACGTGCATCTGATGACGCACGCGCTCCACTACGGGCTTGGCGTCTTTGAAGGCATCCGCGCGTACAAGACGCATGACGGGCGCCTGGCCGTCTTCCGGCTGCGTGAGCACATCCGCCGGCTGCTCGACTCGGCCCACATCATCATGCTCAAGATTCCGTACACCGAGGACGAGCTCGTCGACGCGTGCGTGAATCTGCTGCGCGAGCAGAAGACCCTGTTCGCCAACGGCGCCTACCTGCGGCCGGTGGCCTTCATGGGCGACGGCGCCATGGGCCTGGGCGCGGTGAACCCCACCCGCACGGCCGTGACGGCGTGGGATTGGGGCGCGTACCTGGGTGACAAGGGCATCAAGGAAGGCATCCGCGCCAAGGTCAGCTCGTACACGCGCATGCACGTGAACGTGAACATGGTGCGCGGGAAGATTACGGGCCAGTACGTCAACTCCATCCTCGCCAAGCGCGAGGCGGTGATGGCGGGCTACGACGAGGCCATCCTCCTGGACATCAGCGGCTTCGTGGCCGAGGCCTCCGGAGAGAACATCTTCCAGGTGAACAAGAAGGGCGTCATCAAGACGCCCCCGCTGTCCTGCCCCATCCTGGACGGCATCACCCGCGACACGGTGCTGCACATCCTCCGCGACAGCGGCCGCACGGTGGAGGAGGTCACCTTCACCCGCGACGCGCTCTACATCACCAACGAGGTCTTCTTCTGCGGCACGGCGGCGGAAATCACCCCCGTGCGCGAGGTGGACAACCGCCAGGTGGCGGATGGCAAGCCCGGCCCCGTCACCCGCTACGTGCAGGACATGTACTTCCGCATCGTGCGCGGCCAGGAGCCCAAGTACGCCGACTGGCTCACGTACATCTGAGCCCCCTGCTCCGCCCCCCTCTTCCACGTGGGAGGGGGGCCGGGGCACGCCGCTTCGCCGCCCGCCCGACGGGCCGCCCCAGGAAGACGCCACGTCCCGCGCCCGAGCGCCCTTTGAATGGGCTAGAACGGGGCTTGATGGCTCCTCCCGCTGGCTACGACTACGACGACAATCCGTTCAAGCTCGAGAACCCATCCATCCTCGACATCGCTCCGTCGGAGCCGAAGTCCGTGGAGGACACGGGGCTCAAGATGGGCATCCTGTCCGACATCGCCCTGAAGTACCTCTATTACGCGGGCACGGGCACGGGCATGGGCATCGCGGACGAGATGCGGCTGCCCTGGCCGGGCGTCATCGAGCACGTGGTGGACTTCCTGGCCACGGAGAAGCTGGTGGACCTGCGCGGTGGCAAGGGCTTTGGCCGCGCGTCGGTGGAGTTCATCCTGTCGGAGAAGGGCCGCGAGTACGCGCGCGACGCGCTCACCCGCACCACCTACGTGGGCCCCGCGCCGGTGCCGATTGAACAGTACAACGCGCTCATCACCAGCCAGACGGAGGAGACGCCCGTCGTCAGCCAGGACGAGCTGGTGATGGCGCTCAGCCACCTCACCGTCCCCGCGGAGCTGATGGACAAGCTGGGCCCGGCGGTGAACTCCGGCCGCTCGTTGTTCCTCTACGGCTCGCCGGGCAACGGCAAGACGAGCCTGGCCGAGGCCGTCTCCAACATGTTCGGCGGCGAGGTCTTCGTCCCCCACTGCCTGGAGATTGGCAATCAGATCATCCAGGTCTACGACCGGCTCATCCACACGCCCGTGTCGCTGGAAGTGGGCCGGGACACCTCGGGCCGCCGACAGACGTTCGAAATGGACAACCGGTGGCTGCTCTGCCGCCGGCCCTCCGTCGTCGTGGGCGGCGAGCTGACGCTGGCCATGCTGGACCTCATCTATTCGGAGAGCACCCGCTTCTACGAAGCCCCGTTCCAGGTGAAGGCCAACGGCGGCATGCTCCTCATCGACGACTTCGGCCGCCAGAAGGTCCACCCCACGGACCTGCTCAACCGGTGGATTGTCCCCCTGGAGAAGCGGGTGGACTTCCTCACCCTCCACACCGGCAAGAAGTTCGAAATCCCCTTCGACCAGCTCCTCGTCTTCTCCACCAACCTGGACCCCAAGGAGCTGGTGGACGAGGCCTTCCTGCGCCGCATCAAGTACAAGATTGAGGTCGGAAATCCCGATGAAGAGGCATACCGGGAAATCTTCAGTCGCGTCTGCGAGGCAGCGGGAATCCCGTATGTGGACCAGGCCGTCACGTACCTCTTCGAGCACTACTACAAGCCCCGGAGCATGGAGCTTCGCTCGTGCCACCCTCGGGACCTGGTGAGCCTCATCCGGGACGCGGCGCGCTACCGGCAGATACCTCCGGCGCTCTCCAAGGACCTGCTCGACCAGGCGTGCGAGGTGTTCCTCGTCAATCTGTGATGATTTCGTTGTTACAACCGCGCGGAATTTCTAGAATCCACGCGCCGTTGTACCGCTCGGCCGCATGCTTCGAGTACCGCCCGCGGCGGACCCGCAGCGAGAAGGAGCCGCAGTCCGTGAAGGAACGCTACCAGGACATCGACGAGAAGAACGAAACGCTGCGTGGGTACCTCGACATCTACAAGGACAAGCCTGACGCGCGCGAGTTCGTGGACAAGATGGAGATGTCGTGGATCTACCACGACGCCGCGCTGGAAGGAGTCGTCTACACCCATCAGGAACTGATGGCCGCGCTGTTCCCGCATCGAACCAGCGCGGAGGCCTCCATGATTCCGGTCGTTCTTGAAATCCGGAACCACAAGGCCGTCTGCGACTACATCCGCGAGGAGGCGGCGGGCGCCAGGAAGCAGGCGCAAATCACGCTGACCACCATCAAGCGGATGCACGACCTCTTCCTGGGCAACACGCCCGAGGCCCAGTCGGAGCGCGCGCGCATGGAGCGCCGCGAGCGCACCGAGAAGGAGCTGGCCAAGGAGCGCGACCGGTCCGGGCTGCGCAAGGACATGCCGCTGCACCGCACGTACTTCCACGACATCGCCCAGCCGGCGAAGATCCAGCCCGAGCTGGAGAAGCTCGTGGACTACACGGCCAGCGCCGAGTTCCGCGAGTTCCACCCCATCAAGCAGGCGGCCACGGTCCAGCACAAGTTCGTGCAGATCTTCCCCTTCACCGAGCACAGCGGGAAGGTGGGGCGCATGTGCAGCAACCTCATCCTGCTGCGCAACGGCTACATGCCCGCCGTCATCCACTCCATTGACCGGCAGCGCTACTACGAGTCCTTCCGGGGACCCGCGGCGGCCTTCCGGACGGTGCTGATGGACGCGATGGAGAACTCGCTGGACAACGGCATGAAGTACTTCCGGGACCTGGGGCGCAAGTACAAGGCGCTGAACAGCTAGCCCGCGTCCTGCGGCGGCCCGGCCAGGGAGCACGCAGGCTCACGCTCCTCCCGTGACTCGTGAAGGATCCGGGGTCCGTCGACACCATTGGGGTGTTGGCAACAGACCCCGGATTCTCGAATCCCAGGACGGGAAGAAGTAAGAAGAATACCCATGCCTGTGACACAGTCCCTCAACAGCCGCCGCGCCACCGGAAACTCGGGAGGCGAGCTGACGGAGCCTCCGCCAGCACGACTGGCCCATATGCCAGCCCGCGACAAGCTGGAGCGGCTCCTGCGCGTGGCCCAGGGCCACCACAAGGCGCTCATCCTCACCCACGACAACCCGGACCCGGACTCGCTGGCGGCGGCGGTGGCGCTCGCGCACCTGCTGGAGCGCAAGGCCGGCGTGAAGGCGCACGTCGGCTACGGGGGCATCATCGGCCGGGCGGAGAACATCGCCTTCGTGAAGGTGCTGCGCCTGCCCGTCTCGCACGTGTCGACCATCGACTTCGACGAGTACGACCTCTTCGGGCTGGTGGACACGCAGCCGAAGGTGGGCAACCACTCCCTGCCCGCGCGGCAGGAAGCGCACCTGGTGGTGGACCACCACCCGCTGCGCCAGGAGAGCCTGGAGGCCCCCTTCGCGGACGTGGGGGGGGACTTCGGCGCCACGTCCACCATGCTGGTGGAGTACCTGCGCGCCGCGCGGCTGGAGCCCTCCGTGGAGGTGGCCACCGGCCTGTTCTACGGCATCAAGGCGGACACGCGGGATTTGGGCCGGGAGACGACGCCCACGGACGTGGACAGCTACCTGTGGCTCTTCCCGCGCATGGACAAGACGCTGCTGGCGCAGATTGAGCACCCGGAGCTGCCCGCGCGTTACTTCCAGCTCTACCACACGGCGTATGAGCGGGCGAAGGTGTACGGGACGGCCATCGTCACCGACCTGGAGGAGGTCTACTCCCCGGACATGGTGGCGGAGGTGGCCGAGCGGCTGATGTTCCTGGAAGGGATGAAGTGGTCGCTGGCCTTCGGGACGTACCGCAACCAGCTCTTCCTCAGCCTGCGCGTGAAGGACCGGCGGATGAACGCGGGGCGCCTCATCCGCGAGATTTGCGAGGACTACGGCGGCTCGTCCGGAGGCCACGGCAGCATGGCGGGCGCGCGGCTGCCGCTGTCCGGGAAGCTGGCGCAGCGCAAGGCGCTCAAGCGGGAGCTGGTGGCCAAGTTCCTGGAGGCCTTCGGCGTCGCGGACGAGCGCCCGGTGTCGCTGCTGTACGCGCAGGACTCGTGACGTACTGGGACTACAAC
>JBKGHI010000340.1:0-7976 GCA_046520405.1 Myxococcus sp. 1LA | reverse complement strand
TGCTGCACATTCCAGGGGCGGAACTTCTTGCTCATGCACGGCATTGACCACGGGGACCTCCTTCCGGGCAAGCCCCCCGTGATTACCGCGACAGGCTCCTAGCGGGCCAGCGCGCGCGCCATCGTGACCAGTGCCTCGAGCTTCGGCTCGTCCAGCTCACGCGCCAGCGTCACCAGCCGGCGCAACAGCGGCGGTTCCTTCTCCAGGTCGCGCCGCTCTTCCTTGGCGGGGCGGGCCAGCCCCAGCAGCTCATCCGTGGAGATGCGGAGGACCATGCTGAGACGGCGCAGCATGCCCGCGCTGGGCACCATCTTTCCCCGCTCCACGCGGCTGTAGACCATGGGGTGCATATCTACCAAGGCCGCCACCTCCACCTGGGTCAACCCCAGGCGCGCCCGCGCCTCGCGCGCCGCCCTTCCCACCATCATGCCCAGTTGTTCGTCCATGTGAGGGAAACGTAGCGCACCTGGAGGGAGGCACGGCTCTACCTTGGAAGTTCTGGAGTCGCTAAACTCATGCCCTCGCCCATGCCGCCGCGCGCAGCTCATCAAGAGGCAGTCCCCATGCGCCTGAGAGGCGGTGCCCCTGACAGGAGGGATGCGCATCGGAGCGAGCCCCCGGGGGTGGGCCCATGAAGGCACAGCGCCTTCAAGGGGACGTGGCCATCGGCACGCAGGTGGGCGGCTTCATCGTGGAGTCCTTGCTCGGGATGGGCGGCTGCGGCGCCGTCTTCCGGGCACGGCGGGGCGACGCGTGCTTCGCGTTGAAGCTTCAGTCGCTCGCCGCGCTGGGCGGCTGGGCCCACCGGGAGGTCGACATCCTCCGGCGGCTGGACCACCCCAACGTCGTGCGCTTCCACGCGTGCGGCCTGTGGCGGGACACCGCCCCCGAGTGGTTCTACCTGGCCATGGAGCTGGTGGAGGGGCGGCCGCTGAACCAGTGGGTGGACGAGGAGAACCCCAGTCCACGGCAGGCGGCGGCGCTGGCGCTGGGACTGGCCCGGGGGCTCGCGGCGGCGCACGCGGAAGGCGTCCTCCACCGGGACATCAAGGAGTCCAACATCATGGTGCGCGACGAAACCGGGACGCCCGTGCTCGTGGACTTCGGCGTGGGCACCTACCCCGGCGCGCCCCGCCTCACCCGGGAGGTGCTTCCGCCCGGCACACCGCAGTATCGCAGCCCGGAGGCGCTGGCCTTCCGCAAGTCGCACGCGGGCGTGGAGGGGGCGCACTACGCGCCCACCGCCGCGGACGACTTGTATGCGCTGGGCGTCGTCCTCTACTGGGTGCTGACCGGACGCTCCCCCTTCCCCGCCCCGGGAACCCCCTCGGAGGTGGAGCACGTCATCTCCCAGCCCCCCGAAGCGCCTCGCGCCGTGAACCCGAGGGTGCCGGGTACGCTGGACGTGGTGTGCTCCCGGCTGCTGGAGAAGCAGCCCGCGGCGCGCTTCCCCAGCGCCGGCGCCCTGGCCGAAGCCTTGGAGGCAGCGCTGGCCGCTGCGGACAGAGAGTGGGACCGGCCGCTGTGCGCGTCGAGGGAGGAGCCACCCGAGTTCCCCGCGTCACCTGCACCACAAGATGGGCTGGAGGCATGGCTGCATCACGGTGAGCCCGCCTTGTCGCCGCCAAGGCGTGGCAGACGACCGGGGCGCGCCCGGCCTTCAGCCGAGGGTGGCCGCGCGAGTCCAGGGGAGGTGGCTCCACGGCCGGGGTCCGCCGCGCCTTCCCAGCGGCTTTCACTGGGAGCCCCTCGCGCCAGGAGGCCCGCCACGCTGGCGCTGATGGTGGGCCTCCTGGCCACGCTGACACTCGCTTGGGCACTCACGCGGCCCGGAGGCTCACCGCCAGCGCGCAGGGAGCGTCCAGAAATGGCGTCAGCGCATCCCTCGCCGGAAGCTGTCCGGGCCGCGGCCCCGCCCCCACTGGCGGCCCACCTCCCCGCGACCGCTGCCCCTCACATGGCGCGCGCCTCGAAGGAAGCATCACCCGTGAAGAAGCCCAACATTGCCCCCTCATCTCCGCCCCCGTCCCAGACACCACGCTCGGTGGGTACGCTGGCCCGGCGCACCGCCGTCATGGCCGCCGCATGCACCGCGCTGGCCTGCCCGAGCGGGCCCGAGGTTCGCCCCGCGCCCCCCGCTGAGCCGTGTCCAGAGGGCGCGCTGCAAGCGATGGAGGCGCGAAATCTTCGCGTAGGCGAGCTGGGCAGCGTGCTCTTCGCCCGTGGCGTGCCGCGGAATGTTTCCGTGAGCGAGGGCTGGGTGCGCGTCCGCGTTGGGGCCACCCCCTATGAACTGGCGGGTGCGACCCTGAGCGGGCGGCTCAGCGTGAGCGAGCGTGTCTACGGCCGCTTCACGGAAGCGGAAAAGGATGGCGAGCGCTTCCCCGTATGCATTGAGCTGCTCTATCCGGGCGACGACCTGCGCGGCCATCCCCGCGTGGCGGGAAACCACCCGCCCGCTGAGCCCATCATCCGCTCCGTCGGGGGCCTGAGGGTAGTGAGGCGCTTCGAGTGACACCGCGCGCCCAGACCTGGGGTCTCCCGTGATGAATGCCTCTGCGGTGGCCCTGCTCGTTCACTCACTCCTCACGACCCAGACGGCCGCCCCTCCGCTGCCCCCTGCCGCCCCATGGGCACCGGCAGCGCGGCGCTTCACGGTGGGCCTTCAGGCCCCCCGGTCCGCCACGCCGCCCCCGGAAGTGCGCGTCAGTCCAGGAATGGGCACGCTGCTGCTCTTCGACACACCAGTGGCCCGCGCGGAATTGGAGGGCGAGGAGCGCTTCACCCGCGTGCGGCTGGCGGGTGACACCCTGACGCTGATGCCCTCCGCGAGCGTGGAGGACAGCGAGGCGTTGCGGCTGACCGTCCACTTCGCGGATGGCGCCGCGCCCGCGAGCGCGACCTTCCGGCTGGTGCCCCACCCCACCCTGGCCGACCGTCAGGTGGAAGTCCATCGACAGGCCCGAAGCGCGGAATCACTCCACGCCGAGTTGCTGGAGAAGGAGGAAGAGGTGCGCCGCCTGCGAGAAGAACTGGCGCGGATGGAGGCTGCCCGGAGCCTTCCAGATGGCCTCACCGGCATACTGGCCGCCAAGCATATGGGCAGAAGCGGTGTGCGGGCACGCTGGCTTGATGGGCAACTCATCCGACATCCGCGCAACGCGCTCCACGTGACGTACGCGACGACCTATCGCGCCGCCACCCAGGTAGCGGTGGCCGTCGAGTGTGAGGAGTTGCGCGGGGGCGCGCCATGGGAGGCCCGGGGCGCGACGCTGGTTCCCCGCGAGGGGGCCGCGCTTCGTGTGCTCCGCGTCTGGCAGGCTGCGCCCACCACCACGGGCATTCCGGTCCGATTCATCGTGGAAGCGGAGGCCACGGACACCATGAGCCCGGGCCCCTACACGCTGACGGTCTGGGCGGAGGGCGACAAGCGCTCCGTCATCCTGGGCAACGTGATGTTCCCGTGAGCGCGTCCGCCGGGTGCGCGTCCTGCTCGTTCAGAAGTCGCGATCCGTTTCGCCAACCCGGATGCGGTCCGTGGACCCGGTCCCAGCCACTCCACCTCGGCCTCATCAGGCGGCGCTGCTCCGCCGGATGTTCCCGGACCCGCCTTTCAATCTTCGCCTCCAGCGTCTCAGGCGCTTTCGTGGTCATCCACGACGGGTCACACGCTGCGATGAGAGCCTCAACACCACCTCTGAACGGTGTATCCGCTGCACGAGCCCCGCCTGGAGGAGATGAGCCGGAGCGCGCAAGGCGGTGCGCATGGCGGACGGGGTGGCGGTGGACAAGGGGACATGGCGCGGTGGCTGGAGGACATGGGCGCCACGCTGGGCACCACCGTGGTGGGAGCGCCGTCGGGCCCTGCTGGAGTGGCCGCCCTGGCACAACGAGCACTGGCTGCTGGAGCATCACGACTTCCGCTCGCCGAGACAGGCCCGGCGAGCGTTGATGCAGAGGCAGGCAGCCCGCCTACAAACAATCCAGTGCGATACAGGGGCTCCTCACGAGCCCCAGGCAGCCCATTCCAAGGATGCTGCCCCGTGACTATTACCGACAAGCTCAGTCGGCAATGGACCACGAGTCCGCGCACGGCCAGATGTCCGACGGGTTGTAGATGCTCGCCAGCGATGGCGTCATGTTGCCCGAGGATGGGATCTGCGCCACCAGATCATCGCCGATGAAGAAGCCCACCACGTAGCTCTCCATCTGCGAGCAAAGCCCCATCTGGAAGACGGGCGCGGCGTTCGGCTGGACGTCGAACGCCTCCAAATAAACGACCCCCGACAAACCGACCCGCTTGTAGAAGATGACGATGTCAAACCAGTCTGCCAACGTAAGATTACGCACCGTCACCGTATAGATGTCCTCCAACATCGACCCGGGCGAGGATGCGGGTTTACCTCCCGCCTGGATGGATAGGTGACGGGCCGTCTCAGGACGAAGCGCCAGCAACGCCCGGGCCCCCGCCGTGCCCGCGAAGGTCCCGTCGAACTGGGACACCAGGCGCAGCAACCCCACGTCCACGGGGTCCTGGGCCGTCAAGGTGACGGCGACAAGCCCCTCCTCATGAATCCGGGCAAGCAGGGCATTGGCCCGGGATGCAAGGCCCCCCTCTCTCACGGTCACTCCACTTTGGGAAACCGCCCCAACGCCTCCAGCGAGGACCGTCGAGGAACCCAACACCACACACATCGAGGCAACGACAGCCAACAGCCGCTTCATGGGCAACCCCTCTGCCTGTCAGTGATTTGGATTCCCTACCAAACAATCCCACGCAAGTTCAATAGACATCAACGCCCGCCGCATTGAATATACATTTCAACTCCAGCATGGAAAAGCACCCATGGGGAGCTTCCAAATCCCTACGAGCACGCTCTGACAGACCCTGTTCCCCTCCCCATGACAAACTGTCGCAGCTCCCACGGGAAAGGCACCGCGTCCGCCAGGAATTCCGCGGACTTCCCCACGGCACGATGCTTGCCATACCCTTACACACGAAAGGAGCCATGCCATGACCATGAGGCAATCCGGGATTCGCGCCGCCACTCTATTGACTGTCTGCCTTTTCGGGGGGGCCGCCTGGAGCGAGGAGGTCCGACTTACCATCAAGGACTCGCCCCAGCCGCTCGCCACCGCCGCGAAGCAGTTGGAGACGCGAGAGGGTTGGGGCATCACCTACGAAGAACCGCTGGGGGCCCTTCCGGCAGCGAGCCCCCTCGAGCTGACCTACACCGTGACGGAGGCGACCCGAGCGAACGTGAAGCTTCAGGAGGAGGTGCTGACGCGACTCCTTGCCCAACAGGCGGGAAAGGATGCTCCTCGCTTCCGCCTGGTGCGTGCCGGAGGGCTCTGGCACATCACGCCCGTGCAGGGCTCCCCCCTGGACACTCCCATCACGATGTCTCGACAGGAGCGCTCCCTGGGAGAGGTCCTCCGGGCCCTCTGCGCCGAGGTCACCCGGCAGAGCGGGACACGAGTCGAATTGGGGAGCACGCCTGGACTCCAGTTGGAGACCCCCATTACCGTGGATGCCGTCACCCAGGAGCCCGCGCGCGCCGTCCTGGCACGGGTGCTCAACAGCGCCAACCGGCGCACCGTGTGGACCCTGCGTGGACAAGGCACGGAGGCCGGATACCTGCTCTCACTCCACCGGGTCTTTCGCCTCGCTGGCGGCACGCCACCGCCCCCCACACCTGAGCCCAGCGAGAATGCCCCCGCGTCACGAGCGCGTTAGCCACGGCATGCAGCTGGGCTGCGAGTGCTGCCTGAACGGAGGTACTGACGAATCGTCCGTCCAGAGCTTGGAGCGTGGGCCCCGTCGAATGGCCGCACGCGCTCCGGGCGCGGCCTCGCGCAGTCGCAACAGGACTTCGTCCACCTCGCCGAGGACCAGCAGCGCATAGGCCGCCGCGGAGATACGGAAGGCGTCCTCTATTTCGAAGACGGAGCGCAGCACGGATTCGGCCCCGGTGGCGGCGCCAACCACCAGCCCGTCCAGGTGCGCGAGGAGACGCTCCTCCAACCTCGCGGTCTCAACCCGTGAGAAGTCCGGTGCCCCCAGCGCCGTCTCCCATTGCAACCACCGGAATTCCGCCTCGTCGAGGTGCTCCTCCAGCACATCTCGTCCCCCTCCAACCTCTGGCGAAGCGTGGCACCAATGACTGACCAAACACCGCGACAATGGCGGGCATTGATTGGCAATGACGTCACCCTTCGGGGCAACGCAATTCATGGGCCAACACCGCCAGCACTCCAGCCCAGGGACGGCTGCTGCTGACGTCTTCCATCGCGGGCTGGGGCGTGCGTGTCGAGAGACGGGGGCACCAGGCCGTCGCCCAGCACGCCCCGAGCGAAGAGGTACCTACAGCGGTATGACCTCCCCCTGCGCTTCCGGGTGGCCTGCTTCCTCCTGCGTGGGGCGGCGGACCCGAGGCGCGCCGGAGAGCCTTCCTCGCCCAGCATGCCGCCCTCGGTCGTCCCCTCGGCGGGTGAGCGACCGTTCTCCCAGCGAGCGCGGGAGCCTCCGCCTGGCCCTGGGTGCAAGCAAACCTGTCCTATTCCCCCCGAAGCATGGGCCCGTCCGCCCGCCTCCACTGAAGACTGGTGGACACCGCGACCGGGGGCCGACATCAGTGTTCGACAGTGGCCACGTCCACGTCTATGTCCCAGGACATGAGCCCCGCACCCACGGAGGTGCTGCTGTTCACCCTGAACGGTCAGCGCTACGGACTGCCCGCACCCGACGTGCGTGAGCTGGTACGCGCGGCGCGCCTGACGCCCCTGCCCCGCGCGCCGGCCGTGGTGGAGGGCCTGCTGGACCTTCGGGGCGAGCTGTTGCCGGTGCTGGATTTGCGCCGGCGCTTCCGTCACCCGGCCCGCGCGTTGTCCCCCATGGACCACTTCATCGTGGCCTCGGCCGGACGCCGGAGCGTCGTGCTGCGCGTGGACCGCGCCGAGGGCCTGCGCGTCCTCACGCCGGATGAGTGGGACCCCACGCCGCGCGAGCTGCCCGGGGTGGGCTACGTGGCGGGCGCCGTGAAGCTGAAGGACGGGCTCGTCCTGGTCCATGACCTGCGCACCTTCCTGTCCGAAGCCGAGGCCCTGGAGCTGGACGCCGCCCTGGCCGCGCAGTTGGAGCCGGAGCCCGCGTGAATTGGGGCCCCTGGAGCCACCCGGGTTACGCGGAGGTGCTGGCGCTGGTGGAGGAGCGCGCCGGGCTGGTGCCCCCGAGCTGCCCCGCCTCCGCGGAGGAGGGCATCGCCCGGGCCATGGCTCGCGCCGGGCTGAAGGACTTCGACGCCTACCGCGTGCGGCTCCTGGAAGAGCCCGCCGCGCTGGATGACCTGCTCATCGAGCTCACCGTCGGGGAGACGTACTTCTTCCGCACGCCCGAGCACTTCGAGCACCTGCGGAGCGTCGTGCTCCCGGAGCTGCGCGAGCGCCATGGCCCGGAGCACACCGCGCGGCTGTGGAGCGCCGCGTGCTCGTCGGGCGAGGAGCCCTACTCCATCGCCGCCCTGCTGATGGGCGAGGGCTGGGGCGAGCACATGGCCGTGTACGCCACGGACGTGTCGCGTGGCGCGCTCGCCCGGGCCCGGCAGGCCCACTACGGCGACTGGTCCCTGCGCGGCGGCTGGGCGGACCGGATGCGCGCGCACCTGCGCGCCGAGGGACGCCGGTACGTGCTGGCGCACGAGGTCCAGAAGCGCGTGCGCTTCAGCTACCTGAACCTCGCGCTCGACACCTGGCCGTCCGCGGACAGCGGCATCTGGAAGCTGGATGTCATCTTCTGCCGCAACGTCCTCATCTACTTCAACCGGCCCACCATCGAGGCCGTCGCGCGCCGGCTTCACGACGCGCTGGATGAAGGGGGCTACCTCTTCACCGGCCCGTCGGATCCGCCGCTCGGCGGGCTGGCGCCGCTGGAGTCCGTCCTCACCGAGTGGGCGTGCTGTATCGCCGCCCCTGGCTCG